>DATKLX010000014.1:0-12977 GCA_035542155.1 Anaerolineaceae bacterium | reverse complement strand
CCTCGCTTTTGGATAAGGATGGTCGTGGAAAACCAAGTTTATCCTTTTCGAGGCTTCTTTGCTTCCGCTTGTCCGAACTCTTGTCCTAACCTCAGTTTTAACGGATTGACAAAGGAAAATTTGTTGATCTATGAGAGGGCAAAATCAAAGCAGAGGCAGGAGGAAATCGGAGATTTGATCAGCGCCGTTGGGAGAAGAGCATTCTACACGAGGGAGGGAAAGGATCTGGTCGAGGTCAGACAGCCAGTCGCCAGAGTCGAACCGGGCAAGGGCGATCGGAACGCCGGGGATCTCATCGCGGATAAATTTTTCCAAACTGGCCGACTCGGGGAAATTTTCACGGCTTATGAACCCGAAAGGGATCCCGGCGCGGTAGACCTCTGCAATGGTACTGTAGCCGGCTTTTCCAATCACCGCGTCGCTGGCGTTGACCAGATCCGGGTGAAAAAAGGTCGATTGGTGAGGGAAGGCGACCAGACCGCCTTCGACGATCAGCCGGTCTTTGGAACCACCGGGGACGAGAAAAAACACATTCTTGATCCCGGTCAGGCGGTCGAGAAAGCCAGGCCTGTTTTCAATTCCCCCCGTCGTGATCAAGACAACCTTGGCGCCCGGGGGGATGTGCAAGGATGCGCGCAATTCACCGCGTTCGATGCGGTGCGGGCGGGATACTGGCTGAGTCAACAAGTTGGAATTGGGATCGGGGGAGCAGACCGGGATGGTCTGGATGTGATAGGTGGCCGAGCGGAAGCAATCCGCAAAAAGGTGGATGGGCTTCTCCACCTGTTCCCGCCAGCCGGGATAGCCGGAATAAATCCAATCCCAGGTGAAGTTTTCGATGAGGACCGAGGGCAGGTTTGCCGCTCGGGCAGCGGCGATCCCAATCGGGGCGATATCGGCGATGACCAGGCGAGAGCGGGTCTCGCGGAGGATGACGTGGATTCTCTGCAGGATCTCATCCCAATCGGATAAGAAATCTTCCAGCCTGTTGGCGGTACCGGATAGGTCTTCGACAAATGGATCGTTTTGGACGAGACCCACATCGGTCCATTCGATGTGGCAGGTATATTTTCCAGGAAACGAAACCTGAAAGAAGGGTGGATTGACCTGGGTAATGATCTCAAATTTGAGATCGGGCCGGCGTTGCTGCATGGCGGTCATCACCGCCGATGAACGAGCCGCGTGGCCATAGCCGTGAGAAGAGATGATGCAGGCAACAGTCAAATCCATTTTCTACCACCCGAGCAAGTATAGGGGGAGCGGTTGAAAATGTCAACAAGATCAATATAATTATGAGATATTGGATCACAAACCTTCACAGGAGTCGTTGATGAGCGAGTTCTATATCCCCAAAAGCGCCATGGCAATCGTGGCTCATCCTGATGATATCGAATTTGGCTGCGCGGGGACCCTGGCCCGCTGGGCGCTGGCCGGCAGCCGGATTTCCTACGTGATTTGCACCAGCGGCGACGTCGGTATCGACGAGCCCGGGATGACGAAAGCCAGGGCGGCAAAGATCCGGGAAAGTGAACAACTGGCGGCGGCGGAAATCTCCAAAGCAGCGGAGGTCATTTTCCTGCGCGAACCGGATGGGATCTTACAGCCGACGTTGGAGCTGCGCATGCGACTGGTGCGGGAAATCCGGAGATTCAAGCCCGAGGTGATCGTGACGGGGGATCCCACCATCGTGTGGGCGGGAGAGGATTACATCAACCATCCGGACCACCGGGCTGCCTCGCAAGCTGCCCTGGATGCGACTTTCCCCGCGGCGGGCCAGCCAAATTTGTTCGAGGAGCTCGAGGAGGAGGGGTTCAAAGCCCATAAGCCGCGCAAGGTTTACGTGACCGAATGGGGCCAGGGGGATCTATACGTGTGCATCGATGATACGATCGACACCAAGATCGAGGCGCTCCGCGCGCACAAGAGCCAGATGAAAGATCGGGATCCCGCGGACCGGATTAAAGAATGGGCGAGTCAGATCGCTAAGGGGAAAGAGATGAAATACGCCGAGGCTTTCCGGGTGATCACGCTGGTAACCGACGAGGATTGGGACAAAAGATACTCCCCTGAAGCTTAAGTTTCAACCAGATGAGCCTGCATGATCTGATCGAACAGGCGACAGAAATCATCAGCGCTTTCGCAGGTGAGCAGGCGCTCGCGGAACTCGCGCTCGAGTTGATATGGGCTGATGTAGCGGCTGGCATGTTTCCTGAATAAGATCAGGCCCTGTTCTGACCCGTAGAACGCAATCATACGCTGCAGGTGATCGACCATTGTGGCGCGGACAAGATCCGGGGGGATCTCTGCCCGATCCAGACGGGAGAAGATCCAGGGGTTGCCAATCGCCGCGCGCCCAATCATAACGCCATCACACCCGGTCTTTTCTTTGATCCGGGCGATATCGGCGACCGAGCGGACATCCCCATTGCCCAGGACGGGTATTGTCACCGCCTGCTTGACTTCGCGGATCGCCTCCCAGTCGGCCTCGCCGGTATACCCCTGGGCGCGGGTGCGTCCGTGAACCGCCAGTAGCTTCCCACCGTTTTCCTCAACGATCTTCGCGATTTCCAGGTAATTCTTCGTGCTGTCATCCCAACCAAGGCGGATTTTGCCGGTCACGGGGATATCCAGCTCGCGGTTCAGGCGGTTGAAGATAGCGCTAATTTTATATGGGGTGCAGAGCAAGCCGGCTCCCGCGCCTCTTCCGGAGACGTTCTTCGCCGAACAGCCCATGTTGATATCGATAATATCCGGACCGAACTCCCGAAGAATGAGAGCGGCTCTGACGAGCCGATCGGGGTCATCATCGAAGATCTGGTAGACCACCGGGCGCTCGAGAGGAGTATAACGCAGGCGCAGCTCCAGGTTGGGGTTCTTGTTGACCACGTCGATGGCGTTGACGAATTCGGTGTAGCTGAGTGCAGAACCCAGCTCGCGGGCGAGGCTGCGGAAGGGCTGGTCGGAGTAGCCGTCCATGGGCGAGAGAACCAGGTCGCCGTAGATGGGTATGTCGTCGATGTGAAAGGTGGGTGTATTTCGGTCCATCGTGCAACAATATTACCACAGGAATGGTCGGAATAGGTACACCCGGATGGACCGCAGAGCAACCCCTCCTACTCCACCAAAATCTAAAGGCAGGACTTTAGGGGAGGAAAAGGAACTGCTCTGAAATCAAATGGACGCGAATGATTGGGGGAGCGCCGCGACGGGGATGCTATCCGGGAAAGCCGCGGTTGATGCGGGTTTCGCCATTGATGTCGATTTTCTGCTGGTCGTCGATGGAGATTGTGGCGCTGTTTACCCGGCGAGAAAGCAGGATCAGGTCCTGAACGATCTGCTGGTAACCTTTTCCCCCCTGCCTGGCCTGCTGCTTCAACGTATTCAGGTCACGAATAGCGTCATCGACGAGCTTTTGGATCTCGCTCATCGCCTGGGGTGAGGCTGAATTCGCCCGCATCTGGTAGCGCCACATCTGAACGGATTCGTTGAACTGGTTTTCCAGGTCGCGGACCCGGTTTTGCTCTTCCTGAGCGCGATCGGCCATCGCCTGGATCCTCTCGGAGATGGTGTGGTAACGGGAAGTGAACTCCCCCAGGCGAGAAACCAGGTTCAAAGCCCGGTTCGGCTTTTGGCGAAGTTCATCCCACTGCTTATCGAGCTCGTTGAAATCATTGATCGAGGCCTGGATCGACTGACTGCTCGGCGGCCAGGACTGCTGGCCCGGTACAGTCCGGGACGCTTCGGAGAGAATTCCGCCGGCAGCCTCGCGAGCCGCTTCTGCCTTCTGGTGAGCTTCGAGAAGCGGGGTTTCGATCTCCGCCAGGGCACGGTTCGTGGCCACGCAACGCTGCCACTGCTCAGAACGGTATTTCACCTGTAGAGTGATTTCGCTGGCCGGGAGGAGCTCTTTTTTCGAGTTAGAACCGGCCGTATCCGCGAGCTGGGCAAGGAGATCGGCCGCTTCTTTCACAACCGGCTCGTCGACCGCGCCAATTTCCTTGAGGGTATTCAGACGGGAGCCGATATCGGTTTTCTGGTTATTGATCTCGTTGAGCAGGGTAAACAGCCACTGGTTGCTGGCTACTTCGAGACGGCCGGTGTACTCATTGATCTGCTGGTACTTCCGCTGCACCAATCCGTGGCCGCGGTCGGCGAGATCCACGGAGAGGCGTTCGCCTTCGGTCTGGAACTGGTCGACCTGATTGACAGCCAGTTTTTGCAGGAACGGATTCGATTTTATCACCAGGGCGATTTGCTTCAGATAGGACCGGCAGCGGTTCAGAGTCTCCTCCGCGCCGACCTCCAACGCCTGGATTTCCTGGAAGCGATGGCGGATGCGATCTTCCTGGTTCTGAAGCGAAACATAAAATTCGGAAATCTGGCGGAGACGGTCGAGCAGTCCCGCCATGCGGCTCTCTTTGATGGGCTTTTTATTATCGGCTGGGACCGTTTCTTTTAATTGGAGAAGCAGGTTTTCCGCCGAGTTTGCGAGCTCAGTGACGCTGTTCTTCTGGGTCCAGTTCTCGGGATCATACTGGCTGACCTGCTCAGCCAGCCTGCGGGTGTTCAGACCCCAGGCCAGACTGGCCTCGAGGTTGAGGGTTTCCAGGATGGCCAACACCTCCTGGTGCTGGCGAGAGGTGATGACGGTCGCCTGGTCGATCTCGCCGAGGCGAGCCTGAAGCTGCCTGATCTGCTCGAGATCACGGTCGATCTGCTCGGGCGAACGAGGATCGTTGGAGGAACCGAGGGTCTTGACCTCTTTACGCAGTGTGGTCAGGCGGGCGTAATCGATATCCCAATCGACCGGGTAGGTTTCGCGCTTGGCCAGGTCGCCCATCGACTGGCTGAGCTGGTTGACGGTGTGGACCAGCTCGCGCATCGTTTTGACCAAGAGAGATAACTGCTCGACCGCCCGATCGAATTGAGCGTCCACATCTCCTGCGGTGCGCGCCAGGAGGGAGGCTTCACGATTGATCGATTTGAACTCATCTGGATCCGGCTTCGCCAGGCGGTCTTCGAGGGCCTGGTAGGCGGCATCCACCTGATTGAGGCGGCTTTCAATGGGGGTGAGCAGCAGGTTCGCCGGCGCATTCGCCATCTTCTGGCGAACCGCCTCGATCTGCGAATGGACCTGGTCCATTAATTTCTGGCTGTCTTCGTATTGAGATTTCCAGGCGTTGAACTGGCGGTTGATCTCTTTCAAGGAGGAATGGTGGTCGACCAGGACCTGGTGCACCTGAACCACCCCTTCTTTGTCTTTCTGCTCAATCAGCTCATCCTCATTCCCGGAGATGAAATGGTCTGGGATATTATCGAGGGCGATTTGAACGATGCTCTTCTGGCGGAGGAGCTTTTCGTAGGAGGCTCCGGTGGTGTTGGTCGTCTTGAGGAACTGGAGAACCTGGTTGGTTTCCACCAGATCCTGTCTGGCCTGGCGCGCCTGGAGAGCGGTTTCCCAGATCTGGCGGCGCAGGCGCTGCAGGATACGGTCTAGCGCCGAATTCTGCTCATCGATATCCCGAGCGGATTTGCGCAGTATTTTTATCTGCTGGCGGACCTGGTACCATTCGACCGCGGTCAAGAAGACCTGGTAGGAGGGATATTGGTCGACGTGGCGGATGGCCTGGTGGATCTCGCCATATTCCTTCTGTAGCTCCTGCAGCCTGGCGCCGACCTGGTCGATCTCCGCGAAAAGGGAGCGCGCCACCGGACCGTACGGCTCAGGATCATCGGGGGAGTAATCCTGAGCGGTGGTCCGTGCCTGTTTGAGGCGCCCTTCCAGGGAGCGGATCCGGGATCCGATCTGTTTGATCTCAACAGCGGATCGTTTTTTCCAGACCCGGGGGATGTAGTACAGGACCAGCAGGCTGAGGCCTATCAGGAGAAGGATTACGAGGATTGCAACGCCACCCCACGATAGAACACTTGTGTCCATTTGTTTGTATCAAGGTCTTTCTAACCCAGGGCTAACCAGTTGCAAGCAGTTGTTGGATATAGTATATCTCATCTTTTTGTACAAGGTGCCCCTGGGAAGATCTGAGTGATACCGGTCCAGCGCTACTACGCTAACACGAGTGATGCGGATCGAATAAACTGCATCTCAAAATCGTACTGTGCCGCTCCTGGCAAGCGCCGTACAGGTCAGCGGGCATTCGCAGGCACACGTCTTGCTATCCACCCAGGCCCCGTCCCTGGACGCGTTCCCAAATCTCGAAGAAGCGGCCCGCTCTGGCAGCTCGAATTACATCCCGGAAGGCGTCTTGCGCGCCACGCACTACATACCTGGCCGGCCCCGTTTTACAATAAGGATCGACAATTGAAAGAGGGTAATGACCCATCCACAGGTCATTACCCCCGAAACAGTGAACAAACCAGAATTATTGTGGTCCGGCCTGGATCTTTTCTGCGGAGCCACGAATCCTGAAAGCCAGATACAGCGTCAACACCCCGAAGAGAATCGCATAAAGCCCGATGGCCCAGACCAGGCCCACCGCTCCGGAAGATGGATAGACCAGCAGGAGTACTCCCAGGACCACCGAAAGAATCCCACTGAGGATCAGGGACCATTCGTTGTTAATCACACGGCGCAAGCTAATCGCGGCAATGATCTCCATAATGCCTGTAAAGATCGCCCAGAAAGCGATCAAGAACAAAAATGCACCTGCTGTGATCTGGGGGTAAACGAGCGCAATAATTCCTACAACGATCCCTGCGATGCCTTCCAGGAGGACCACCCACCACTGATCCACAGTTCCTCGCATTTGAAATGCAGCGATAATCGCCATAATCCCATCAATCACGGCGTAGATTCCAAAGACGATGACCAGAGCAAGGATAGTGGATCTCGGAGAGGCGAAGGCAAGGATACCAAATATGATGGCTGCAATGCCGCGCAATACAAACAACCACCAGGAGCGAGTGATTTCTTGAGGCATATCATCTCCTTTCTTAAATTTGTGGAATTTCACGGTATAGATGCGGCTGCATTCATTGACTGAGTTGTTAGACTTCTGTGGTTAATTATACATTAATCTTATCATTAATGTTTATCATGTATTACACATTTCAGGTCGGTTATATTGAGATTTCCCGTGATGGATTGCCATCTCACGACGATTCCTAAAGGACCTCAATTCGCGTTCTCGACTGAAAGCAGATAGGACTGGATGTAACGGCGGGGAGCAGCGGTTTGGAAGAAGGTTAGATCGCCCGGCTCAGGAAATCATGGTTTCGGCGTTTCAGTGGCTTCGGGATGAGCGGGCGTATCGGTGACGCTGGGAGTGGGGGTGCGGGTCACATAATACTTGCCGCCTTCCCATTTAAAGAGGCGCAGCGGGTGGCCGTAAAAATAGACCTCGATCATGCGGCGGAAGATTGGCGCGGCGATGTCCGAGCCTTCCCCGGCGTTTTCTGCCAGGACCGCGATGGCCAGGTCTGGAAGACCCTCTCTTTTGGCGTCGGTGTACCCAGCGAACCAGGCATGGGGAGTTCCGCCGGAATTTTGAGCCGTCCCGGTCTTTCCGTAGATTGGAAAAGTAAAGCCGGCAAACACGTTAAAAGCAGTGCCCTTAGGGTTATTCACCACGGAGCGCATGGCGTCCTGAACCGCCTTAAGGTTTTCGGGCTTGACTGGAAGCTTTCCCTGCGCCTCTGTCTTGAAGGTGTAGGTTGGTTGGCCGCCTTCCGGAGCGATGGATTCAACTACCTGGGGGCGGTAGAGGGTGCCGTTATTGCCGACCGCCGCGACGAAACGAGCGACCTGCAGCGGAGTTACCTGCATTTTCCCCTGCCCGATCGCCATCTGGACCGCTTCATCTTCCGACTGTGGATCGGGCATGGAACCGGCAATCTCGTCGATCTGGCCGATCCCGGTGGGGCTACCCAGGCCGAAACCGCGAGCGATATCGGTGACCGCTTTCGGGCCCACATCGCGGTACAGGTCCAGCCCGATATGGTAGAACCAGATATTGCACGAACGCATCAGGCCCTGAGGCAGGGTTAGCAGGCCGTTGGGCGGAAACAGGTCGCTGCTGGCGCGGACTTTTTTGTCGTAGGTCCAGTCATATAAAGGCACTCCCAGCTCGTCCCACTCGTAAGGGCATGTATAAGTGGAGCTGGTGGTGAAGACTCCCGATTCTAAGGCCGCGGACATAGTGATAATCTTGAAGACCGATCCAAGGGGGAAACCACTGCCAGTCGTGGCGCGGTCAACCAGGGGGGTCGTGTTGGCGTCAAATACCTGATTCAGGGCATAACCGCGGTTGAAATTATCGGCCTGGAAAAGATTGGGGTCGAAACCGGGGGAAGACGCCAGGGCTAGAACACGGCCGGTATCGCGCTCGAGGACGACGATTGCGCCGCGGAAATTCATCAATGAATTCTGAGCAGCCTTCTGAAGCTTCCAATCGATGGTCGTGGTGATATTCTGGGGTGGAACGCCGGCGACCTCACCGATCTGGCTGACCGGGTTGCCGGCGGGATCGACCACGGTAAGGACCGCGTATGGCTTACCGCGGAGATAATCTTCTCCCCATTGTTCCAACCCACTGACGCCAACCATTTCATTGGGCAGATAACCCTTCCGGAGGTAAGATTCCAGTTTTTCTTTGGGGATCAACTGCGCATAGCCAGTGACGTGGGGAGCGATGCCTCCATTTTGGTAGTAGCGGCCGGAGTAGGGCGTATTCATCACGGCGGGATAGAGGCTGCGGATAGTTTCGCTTCTGGCTTTGACGTCTGAAGCCAAGGCTTCCCCGACGGGAATGTATTGGGGGGCCGAATTCTCATAGAGCGCTTTGATCCATTCCGGCAGTTTCCCGGTCAGGTCGGAAAGCTGGGTGAGGATGGTATGCTCGTTATCGCCGATCTCACCAGGGTCTACCCCCAGGGCATAGGCGTTTTCCTCTGAGACCATCACGTCGCCATTTTTGTCGAGGATCTTTCCTCTAGGCTGTACGGAGATAGCCAGATCGAGCCGGTTGCCGCCTTTTAGCTCGGGAAGAATCAGGCTTGAGTCCCAATTGATCCGCCAGTCGCGGTTTTCAAGGACGAGGTCCATGTGGTAATCGCGGTGGAGATCGCCGAAGAGATTCGTGTGAAGGACGACGCTGTAAGTCGATTCCGCGGTGGTTGGATTGGTCGTGTGGTTGTTGATAGTGTAATCCAGAGAAGAAAGGGTCAGGCTGTCGGCGGCATCCGAATAGGCTTTCGCGAAATCATCGACCGTGATTGTCCCCTGACTGGCCATGGAGAGGATGCCGTACATCGTCCCGGGGTCGCCCTTCTTCCAGGCGTCCAAGAACGTATGGACCGCGGATTCAGTATCGGGTGTTTGCGTTTTTTTGACCTGGACCGGATGGGTGACCGGCGCGGTAGACGATGGGCCTGCAGGCTGAGTGGGGCCGGGTTGGGCCGGCCGGCAGGCATTGAGCAGGATCACAAGAAGAATGAAGGCCGCAAGCCACTTCAGGGAATTCCTCTCTTTTCCAGGATGGAGGGCAGATTGTACTGGATTGAATTGGGAGTGCATGCGCCAATCGTACCATCACCTGGCGAGTCTGTAAACGGGGTTCTATTTCGCTTCTTCTTTCGGAACGATCGTGATTCCGCCGCTGTTTTCCAGGATGGCATACTTGATTTGATCCAGGCGTTCTAAACCCTGCAGTTCACGGGCTCGCTGCAGGATCTCAGTCTCATTCACGCGCTCTTTTTCCATACACTCTTTCATGGGCCTGCCATTATTCACCAGAATGATCGGGGCACTATCCAACCACATGGTCAGTATTTCTGAGGGCTGTTTGAGATGGGAAATGCCAATATCCATACCAACCAGGGTCAAGACCAACAAGACCTCTTTGACCATCGAATTACCGTTGGCGATCATTGCCTGCTGGACCACTTCGCTGATGATCAAGAGAAGCACAAAATCATACGGGGTAATTTGGGAAAGCGTTCGTTTACCGGAAATGCGAAAGATGCTTTTAATCGAGTCCATCACCAGATCGCGAACCCGCTCAGGAGAATCAGCGATCTGGAGTAGATCCAGGTCCGCGAATGTGATCTTGCCTCCGGGCTGCATGGTGCCGCGCAGCCAGGCCAGCAGACCCGATCAGTACTCGGAGCCAAATAAGATGATTGGGAAAAAGAAGTAACGTAGTATTCCAGGATGGATGAGATGGTGTTGCCAACGGCGGCCAGAACGGCAGCAACACCCGGCCCTTTCCACGAAATTACCATGAGGGTGATCGGATCAGAAGGGATCACCGTAACGCTTAATAAGACATAAGCCAGGAGGCAGACGAAATTTGTCGAGGCCCCTGGATATTTTTAGAGAGTCTGTGCTGGCTTGCCGCTTCGCCGATGAGACCAGCGATGTGCAGCAAGCCAGCATCAGGTGTTATGGTTTCTATCACCGCAGGGCGAGCCACAACCGGGCTGTCATTCCGACAAATCTTTTTTAGTCTCTTCCAACGACTGCTTGAGGTGATCGCTGCGATGCTTCTGATCTGCCTTGAGCTCGTTGATGTGCTTTTCGAGCTTCGCCTTCTGCTCACCGCTTGACTTGTCTGCCTGCTTCTGCAAGGACGCTACCTTTGCATCCGTATCTTTCTCGCTCGCCACGAGGCTGGCCTGGATTTTATCCCGATTAGCTTCCAGTTTGACTTTGGTCGCGGCCATCTGTAGCTGGAGCTTCGCCCGGGCTTCCCCGGTTGCTTTGTTAAACTCAGCCTTCTGGGCGGCAAGGTCGGCTTTGATCTCCGCATTTTCCTCATCGATTTGGGCATCCCAAACTTCTTTGCTCGAGCGACGGATCACTGTTCCGCCCAGGGGTTTCATGCGAGAATCGACCGGCGTCGTCCATTCCTCCCAAACTTCAGCTACGACGGCAGCCTTGCCCGGCTGCAGGGTTTCTTCAACATCCGAAACAAATTCCTCATTGGATCCAAGGCGTAGCAGGTCGTAGACCAATCCCCCATAGGTCCCGAGGCCAGCACCAATCACCACCCCCACTGGCCCGCCAAGCAGGCCGATCAAGGTCCCGGTGAGCAGGCCCAAGCCAGATCCGACCGGCCCCATGTCTTCCTGCTGTTTGACCTGCACTTTTCCATCGGCATCCCGGACGACTACAGCTTTCCTAAAAACATCAATGCTGCCCTCGTTCTGCAGCTCCTGGAGAGCCGTGGTGGCTTCATAAGCTTTTTCCTCATTATCCAATACAACAACAAGCATCGTGTCCATCATTTTCTCCTTTCGCGTAAAAACATTTTCAATAGCAGGCTGAGGTTCTCCTGAAGAATCAAACAAAGGACCTCACCAGCCGCTATTTACAGCATAATCATATGGAATAAGGCGGTCAAGTATCCAAAGTGTAGAAAAGTATCATTTCTTTGTTTTGGAGGAACGGAATGAACTGTGCGATAATTCCTGAATAAGAGAAGCTGGTGGAGGGGTACCGGGGCTGCGACGTCAAGAAAGCATCCCGTATGGCTTGAAATCCGAACTTGAAGGATTGCTCAGGATTTTGCATTTGAAGCTGAGCCAGGGCGCTGGGCCAATATTCAATCGCGTCTATTCAATGGCAAAACGGATATCGATCTTGGTAATGGTTGCAGCGGTGGCAAAACAATTGGCGATCAAGATGCAGAAGAAGAAAACAATCGGAGCTCTGGTCTGCAAGAAAATAGCAGCCGGGTCCCGGGCAGGACCAAGCTCAGGAACCTCGGCATTCATGCGCAGGTAGATTCCGTTGTAGGTGGCATTTATTTTCCTCCGGATTATGGTAAATGATACCAAAGGATGAAAGGTCCTGGAGTTAATAACAAAAATGCCCAGCAGGAACTGGTGTTCTGTCTTCCATAATCGTGTAATAGAAATGCCATTTTTAAGTAATTTAGTGCTTTGTAGGCTTAGAAATTTCCACCGTAACTGTGGAAAATGTATCAGATTCTTATATAAGCGTGGAAAAAGTATTTTTGCTTATTACTACAACTATTTTGGAGAGAGGCCGCCTGCGTGAAGTGATTTTTGATTTGAAGCAAACCACGTGAAGGTGAAACAGTTGTAAAAAGGACTCCAGAATTCGGAGTCCTTTTTTGTCACTTATTCTCGTTTATATAGAGTGTACGTTACAAAAAAGGCTATGAAAGATGATCACCAGCATTTATATTCATAGACTTCATTGCCTGAATAAGGATTCTTTGGGCCGCCTATTTTTGAACAACTGGTAAATAGACCGGATATCTTGGTATTGGACCGTTAGTACTTATTCCCCAGTCAGGATTTAGTTGATACCCATCCCTCTCAATTGTTACGAAATGATTTACCCAATGGTCAGGTGGTGGCACATATGGTCCTACAGAAGGATCAGGATCTCTACTATCTGTGTATATTGTGAACCAACTATTTTTCCAGTCGCTATATGTTTGAGTATAAGGTTGTCCATCTAATGGATCGTAGTATTTTATGTGATGTAGCTGTGAAGGCGAATATGGAGAATCAATATCTGCATCGTAACCTGTAACAAGTACCCAATGAGAGCCGTGTTTAACCGCAACCAAGATTGGTTCGTGGTAAAACCGAAGGGTTACTAAAAAAGTTAAGGTGCCCCTATCCGCATCAGGATAAATCCAATAGTGATAATTTCTATTGAAATTCTGCTGCTCCCACCACATCGTCCACGCCATACCGTGTGGATCAACCCCAAAATCATAGGCGATATTCATTTTTCGTATGTCAGATGTTCCGTCTCCTACAGTACCACTTAGGATAGGATCATTACCTCCAAGATCATCACAACTAACAACTTTCATAAAATTCCAGATTGTTGCCCGAGGTGCGCATTCCGATGAAATCGGCCACCGATTCCGATTGATGTCGGCCGGTTTGAAGCGAAGCAGGACTGGTATGATGATTATAAATCAGGTGGCCGACATGGGCACAGGGGACCGCAATCGTCTTTGCGATTCTCCCGACAA
>DATKLX010000013.1:0-16175 GCA_035542155.1 Anaerolineaceae bacterium | reverse complement strand
ACTGTTTCAGTTGCTCAGCTTGCAACAAGATCAGGTCGATCAATTCCTCTTTGGTCAGCCGTTCCAGCGCTTCACGGTTCATTTGCTGACTATCTTACCAAATTTCGTCGGGTTCCCGCAACCCGGTGAGTAATTACATTCAGGAATGAAAGTGACTGCCCTCGAAACGACCACTCCGAACAATCGGGAATTCAGCGTCGCTGGGGAACACATCTACAACCGCGCCGGCCCTATCCGCTGGATCTTTTCCCATCTCTTTCGTTACCCGCACCTCATGGCCAGCTTCCTCACCGCCGCCACCCTGACCAATGTCTTCTTTGCCGTCATCCCCCGCCTCATCGGCCAGGTCTTTGACAATGTGCTCTCGCCCTCGCCCGATCCTGGCCGGCTGGCCTCCATCGCCCTCGCCATCCTCAGCCTGGTCCTCATTCGCGGCGTGCTCGACATCACCAGCTCCTGGTCCGTGGAAACTCTCGGCCAGCGCCTGGAGCGCGATGCTCGCGAGGAGCTCTATCTCAGCCTGCTCGGCAAGAGCCAGACCTTCCACAACCGCCAGCGTGTCGGTGATATCATGGCCCGCGCCACCAACGATGTCCGCCAGCTTAACCCGATGATGAACCCTGGCGCCTCGCTGATCATCGAATCGATGATCGGGATCGTCTCCCCCCTCGTCTTTATCGCCTTCATCCGCCCCGAGTTGCTCCTCTCCCCCGTCCTGTTCGTGATCGCCTTCTTCTTCACCCTCCGCCGCTATGTCCGCCAGCTTAATCCCGTCGCCGGCGAGCAGCGCTGGCGCTTTGGGGAGATGAACGCCAGCCTGAATGAGACCATCGTCGGGATCGAAGTGGTTAAATCCGCCACCCAGGAAACTCAGGAGCGCCAGAAATTCATCGGCAACGCTCGCCGCATCCGTGACCTGTTCGTCAAACAGGGCGAGATCCAGGCTCGCTACCTGCCCCTCCTCCTTCTCGGCTTTGCCTTCACCGCTGCCTTCGCCCATGGCGTCTGGTTGGTCTCCCAGGGCCTGCTCACCATTGGCCAGCTTGTCGCCTACATGGGCCTCATGGGGGTGCTTCGTTTTCCGGCTTTTATCTCCATCTTCACCTTCTCCCTGGTCCAGATGGGCCTGGCCGGCGCCCGCCGCATCCTCGACCTGATGAAAGAGCAGACCGAGCTGGATGAAAACAAGGGCGGTTATGTCGCGCCCATCCGCGGCGAGATCGTCTTCGACCACGTCACCTTCCACCTGGATAACGATCCAGAAGGTCTGCCGGTATTAAGAGACGTCTCTTTCCGCGCCGCGCCTGGCGAAACCATCGCCATCGTCGGCCAGACCGGTTCCGGCAAGACGACCCTCAGCAAGCTGGTCAATCGCACCTATGACGTGAATGCAGGTCGTATCCTGATCGACGGGGTAGACGTCCGCGACTGGAACCTCGATTCGCTCCGCTCCCAGATCTCCACCATCGAGCAGGATATCTTCCTATTTTCCCGCCCGATCGCCGAGAATATCGCCTTCGGCCTCAACAGTGAGGTGGATCAATCCACCCTCGAGGCTGCTGCGAAAGCCGCCCAGGCTGATGAGTTTATCCAGAGCTTCAGCCTCGGTTACCAGACGGTAATCGGCGAGCGCGGCGTAACCCTCTCCGGCGGCCAGCGCCAGCGTATCGCCATCGCCCGCGCGCTGCTCACCGGCCCGCGCATTCTCATCCTCGACGACTCGACCAGCGCGGTGGACAGCGCCACCGAAGACCAGATCCAGCGTGCCATCAAGACCGTCCTCGAGGGGCGCACCACCCTCCTCATTACCCACCGCCTATCCCAGATCCGCCGCGCCGACCTCATCATCGTCCTCCACCGCAGCGAGATCGTCGATCAGGGTACGCACGAGGAGCTGATCCAGCGTTGTGATCTCTACCAGCGGATTTTCTCACGCTACGATTAGCGTTTAGGAGAAATCTATGGGATTTATTCTGGACGGTCTCGACGCTGAGGCGTATGACCGTGAATATCAGGACCGCCAGCTTGTGGCGCGCATTATCGGTTATTTCCGCCCACACCTTTCAAAAATGGCCGTGGTGGCTGTGTTGATCGTGCTCAATTCCCTCATGGACGCTGCCTTTCCGTTCCTCATCGCCCGCGGACTCGACCAGTTGAGCGGAGTAGCAGACCTCAAAGAGACCCTCTGGCAGCGCACTGCCTGGCTCATCGTCGCCATCTTCTTCTCCGGCGCGTTTTCCTGGACCTTCAACTTTTTCCGCCAGAACCTCACCGCCCGCACTGTTGGTGATGTGGTCCTCAAGCTGCGCCAGGATGCTTTCGATGCGGTTCTCGCCCGCGACATGTCCTTCTACGATGAATATTCCTCGGGCAAGATCGTCAGCCGCGTCACCTCTGACACCCAGGATTTCTCCAACGTCGTCACCCTGACCCTGGACTTAATGAGTCAGGTGCTGATTGTAATCATCGTCGTCAGCCTGCTGGTCACGATCAACTTCAGCCTGGCTTTGATCGCCCTGGCCATCGCCCCCGTGGTGGTCTTCACCGCCCTGGCATTTCGCCGCATCGCCCGCCGGACCACGACTCAGGCTCGCCGCGTGCTCGCTGAGGTAAACGCCAACGTCCAGGAATCGATCACTGGCATCAGCGTCGCCAAGAACTTCCGCCAGGAACAGCGCATCTACGCTGAATTCGTGCCGGTCAATGCCCGCGCCTATCGCCTCAGCCTCCGCCAGGGTCTGACCTTGAGCAGCATTTTCCCCATCCTCGGCGCCATTTCGGGTATCGGCACGGCATTGATCGTCTACTTTGGTGGAATGAGCGTCATCGGTGGAACGATCTCCGGCGGCAACTTCTACCTCTTCATCGAGGGCATCAACCTTTTCTGGTTTCCCCTGGTCAGCATCGCCTCATTCTGGAGCCAGTTCCAGCTCGGTCTGGCCGCCAGTGAGCGGGTCTTTGCCCTGATCGACGCCGAGCCTCGCATCGTGCAGATCGGCGACCGCCCGGCCCCGCGCCTCAAAGGCCATATCGAGTTCCGCGATCTGGATTTCCGCTACACCGCGAACGAGCAGGTACTGGAGGACTTCAACCTGACCATTCATGCCGGCGAGACCCTGGCCCTGGTCGGCCATACCGGCGCAGGAAAATCCAGCCTGGGGAAACTCGTTGCCCGCTTCTACGAATTCCAGGGCGGGCAGCTCCTTGTCGATGGAATGGACATCCGCGCCTTCGACCTGGCATCCTACCGCCGCCATCTCGGCATTGTCCCCCAGACTCCCTTCCTGTTTGCCGGTACTGTGGCCGAGAACATTCGCTACGGCCGGCCTTCCGCCAGCGATGAAGAAGTGGTCGCCGCGGCGACTCGCGTGGGCGGCGGTGATTGGTTGGACGCTCTTCCTCAAGGCCTGCAGACCCAGGTCGGCGAGGAGGGCAAGGGCATCTCCATGGGCCAGCGCCAGCTCGTCGCCCTGGCCCGCGTTCTCCTCCAGGACCCTGCGGTGATTATCCTGGATGAGGCTACCGCCAGCGTCGACCCTCTGACCGAGGCCCAGATCCAGGAGGGCCTGGACGTGGTTCTCCAGGACCGCACTGCCATCGTCATCGCCCATCGCCTGTCCACGATCAAATCCGCTGACCGCATCATCGTCCTCCGCCACGGGAAGATCATCGAAGAAGGCAGCCATTCCGCGCTGATGGCAAGGGGTGGCGAATATGCCGGCCTCTATGACACCTACTTCCGCCACCAGTCCCTCGAATACATCGAATCCTGGCGCAAACAGGCCGAAGAACATTAACTACAAAAAACACAAAGGTTGCCAAAGGTCCGGTTCATCCGCAAACGAAGCGAAGAACGGATTCCTATGTTCTTACGGTTTTCGGATCTCGGTTCTCGGTTCTCAATTGGCCCCATCTTGTATCTCCGCTGCCCTCAGCGTATTCCGCATCAATATCGCGATCGTCATCGGCCCGACTCCCCCCGGCACCGGCGTGATCCAGCCAGCCACATCTCTGGCCTCTCCAAAATTCACGTCCCCTACCAACCGCCGGCCGCTCTTCTTCGTCGCATCTGGCACCTCATTGATCCCCACATCGATCACCGCCGCCCCAGGTTTAATCCAATCCCCGCGGACGAACTCCGTTCGTCCGATCGCCGCGATCAAAATATCAGCCTGGCGGATCATTCCTGGCAGGTCCCGGGTCCGGGAGTGGCATACCGTCACCGTGGCGTTGCGCCGGATCAACAGCAGCGCCGCCGGCATACCCACGATATTCGAGCGCCCCAGGACCACCGCGTTTGCCCCCTCGATCGAAACCCCCACCCAGTCGAGCAGGTAGATGCACCCCTCCGCGGTGCAGGGCGCGAACAGCGGCTCCCGTCCTTTTTGCGCCAGCCGCCCGATATTCAGCGGTGAGATCCCGTCCACGTCTTTCTCGACGCTGATCAGCGAGAGCACCCGCTCCTCGTCGATGTGCTTCGGCATGGGCAGTTGTACCAGCACCCCGTTCACTCGTGGATCGGCGTTCACCTCGCGGACAGTCTCTTCGACCTCGGCCTGGTTGGTGGTGGTTGGCAGGTGGCGGCTCACCGAGCCCATCCCCAGCTCAGCACTGGTTTTTTGCTTGGAAGCCACGTACGCCGCCGAATCGGGCCGGTCCCCCACCAGTACAGTCGCCAGCGTGGGTTGTGAAAGCCCCCTCAGGCTCCGTTGGGCCACCGCCGCCGCGGTTTCCGCGCGTACCTCCTGCGCGATCGCCTTTCCATCGATGATTTGAGCCGGCATAGCTTATTTCCTCCCTTCCTCCCCGGTTATAACGTTGAAAAGACACATCCCGATAGTTGCGGCTTAAGCCCTACAATTCAACCGTATAGCCGAGCCCGGACACCTCCGCGGCGGACAACCAGCCATCCTTCAAGACAAAGCCCGCCCGCGACGGGTCATCGATCAGGTCCAAAAATCCATCCAGGTCCCCGTAGCGGACGTTTGGACTGCTCAGAGCCAGGCTCAATCCCGCGGAAGTCAGCATGGCAGGCTCGATCCAGCAGCCGACCATCGTTGCCATTCTCGCGGCACGGGCAACAGCGTCGATCTGGTGAGCGCAGCGCAGTCCCCCGCAGCTCGCCAGCTTGATCGTCAACCCGTCCACGACCCGATTGGCCGCCAGCTCCAGGGCAGAAGCAGGGCCGGTCACGCTTTGATCGGCCAGGATTGGGATCGGGCTGAGCTCCTTCACCTTCCGCAGGCCCTCGTGATCTTCAGCGCGGACCGGCTGCTCCAGCATCTCAATCTTTCCCTCCAGGGCCCTCGCAACGTCCAGCGCTTCCTGGATGGAATAACCCCCGTCGACATCCAGGCGCAGCAAATGGTCGGGCAGTATCTGGTGGATCGCCTCGACCCGCTGGACGTCTTCGTCTGGGTCCATCCCACCTTTGATCTTGAGGATACGGAATCCCTGGCTGGCCCGCTCGCAGGCCCTTTCCACGCTTTCGTCGGTGGGAGCGATTGGCAGCGTCACCGAGGTCTGGATCCGGCTGCGGTATCCGCCCAGCAGCCGGTAGAGCGGCATATCCGCGGCCAGGCTGAGCAGGTCAAAGAAGGCAAGATCGAAAGCGCACAGGACCGCCGGGGTAACCTTCTCCTGGTTTGCAAGGCGGTCTAATGAGTATTCAAGGTTGAGTGGGTGCAGATCAACCACCAGGGTGGCGCAATCTTCACAGACTCGCACTACCTCACCGGGATCCTCGCCGGTGAGCTCGCGATGGGCAACCGTACAGCCCCAGGCGCTCTGGCCCTGGCGCGTTTCCAGCCGTACAAAAATGGCCGTAACGCTGCCGATTTCTGGTAAGCCAGCCAGCCTGGTTGGGTGCTGCAGCTTTAATTCAACCGGGGTAACTTCAGCCTTGGTGATCTGCATCTTTGACCTCCTCAGCTCTGGAATTCAAATGCTACCCCCATTATAAAGAGTTTCTTGCGATTCAAGTGGACAGACCCTATAATTCCAGAGGTTAAGTTCGCTTCGGTCATAAACTTCGGAACCAATTCTTTGAATTTGGAGGCAACCGATAATGCGCTATCGAACCTTTGGAAGGACCGGCTGGCAGGTCAGTGACATCGGCTATGGCATGTGGGGGATGGGCGGGTGGACCGGCTCGGAAGATGAAGAATCGATGGGATCTCTGGAACGCTCCGTCGAATTGGGCTGCAATTTCTTCGACACCGCCTGGGCTTATGGGGATGGCCACAGCGAGCGCCTCCTGGGGAAGCTGGTCCACGCACATCCCGAAAAGCGCCTCTATACTGCCACCAAAATCCCGCCCAGGAGTCGAAAATGGCCCTCTCGGTCGGGGTTTCTTCTGGCGGACAATTACTCTCCGGATCACATCCGCGAGTACACCGAGAAGAGTCTGGATAACCTCGGCCTCCAAACGCTGGACCTCATCCAGTTCCACACCTGGAATGACAAATGGGGCCAGGATGCGGGCTGGCAGAAAGCCGTTCAAAGCTTGAAACAGGAGAGCCTGGTCCGCGCGATCGGGATTAGCGTCAACCGCTGGGAGCCCGACAACGTCCTCGAAACCCTGCGCACCGGCCTAGTCGACGCGGTCCAGGTGATTTACAACGTCTTCGATCAGGCTCCCGAGGATCACCTCTTCCCCCTCTGCCGCGAGCTGGGCGTGGCGGTGATCGCTCGTGTGCCGTTCGATGAGGGAACTCTCACCGGCGCGCTCACCCTCGATAGCAAATGGCCGCAGGGCGACTGGCGCAATTCCTATTTCGTCCCCGAGAATTTGAAATCCAGCGTCGAACGTGCCGAGGCCTTACGACCCCTCATCCCTGCCGGCATGACCATGCCCGAGCTGGCGCTGCGCTTCATCCTCTCCAACCCCGTCGTCAGCACCGTGATCCCCGGAATGCGCCGCCTGCGCAACGTCGAGGCCAACATCGCTGCCAGTGAGAAAGGCCCTCTGGATCCGGCCCTTCTCGAACAGCTCCGCGCCCACCGCTGGGATCGCCTTCCGACCAGGTGGTCGCAGTAATTCACAAAGAAGACCCTAAGGGTTTCGGAAATCCTTAGGGTCTGGTTTCCATTCCCAATTTACTGAAACCGAACCACTTCTTTGATGGCTATCCCGCGCCGTGCCAGCTCCTCGATGAAGGGCTGCGGCGGAACCATGATTTCCACCCCTCCCGCCCCTGGTGGAGTCTGCTTCCTGGACATCATCCCGGCCACAATCGCGGCGCTCCACCCCGTGCAGCGCTCCATCGCGGTGAAGCCGGTACGTGGATCGTAATAATCGATCATCTCGACCAGCGCCTCCGCCGGGCGACCGTCTTTCTCCCCGGCAGCCTTAATCCGGATGATCGCCATGTCCGGGTCATCCGGGAAGGTGACTCGCGCGGCAAACAGCGCCTCGAAGACCCGGCGAGGAACCACCTCCACCCCATCGACCTGGATCGGTTCGAGCCCCCACAGTCCCAGGTCGTAACAGGCTCTCATCTGGGCAAAATGCCCGGGGTAACGCAGCGTCTTATTCTGCAAGCTGCGCACTTTCCCGGCGAAGGTCCAGGGAAGCGTGTCGATTCCTCCCCCGGTGACGAAAGCCTCCAGTTTCCCGATCGGCTCGGGAAACTCAACCTCCTCGAGCTCGGTCATCGTCTCGACCTCGGTCACCTGCCAATCGCGCAGGAACATCGCGTTCTCGGCGTACTCGTTGCTCAAGCCGACGATGCTGAAGGTCATCTTGTAGTTGAACGGTGGACGCGGGAACTGCGGCAGACCGCCGTCCCACATAATTACATCCACCGCCTGATCCAGCATGCTCATGGCGTGCACGATCAGCGTCGTCCCCATCCCCGGCACCTGGCCGCAGTTCGGGATAACGCTGATCCCCGCCTCGAGCGCTGCGCTGTGGTAGCCATGCTGCTCGCGTCCAATTCCAACGTGCCCGCCCAGGTCGCACATGGAAACCCCGGCTCGCACCGCGAATTCGGTCAGCTTGAGATTATAGGTATAGGGCACTGCGCTGAGCAGGACATCGATCCCGGTGAGCGCCTCTTCGACGTCCTGAGCATTGGTCACATCCAACTGGAGCGGCTGGCAAACCTCCCCCCCGATCAAATCATTCACCCGGCCGGCGGCCACACAGGCTGCTTCCAGGTCCTGGTCGGCAAGCAGGACCGATTCAGCTTCGCCCCAACGGGCCAGGTCATACGCCGCCGCGGTGCCTTGCCTCCCGCTGCCAAAGACTGCATACCGAAACGCCATATCCCCTCCTGATTCGTTGATTAACTGCCAAACTGCACGTCCACGCTCATCCCGGCCCGCAGACCGGATGGATACTCGTCCATTTCGATGCGTGTCTTGTAAACCACGTCACCGCCCAGGGTATCTGCCACTGGCGAAATCCGGGTAACCTTTCCCTTCACATCCTTGTTCAGCGCCTTGACGTGTACTCGCACGGGTTGGCCGACCGCCACCATCGGCACGTCGCGCTCGCTCAGGTCGGTTGTTTCCACATAAAAATTGGATACGTCGCTGATCACGATCAACACTTTCGCCGGGGCAAGCATCTCGCCAGCCTTAGCACTGACTGCGACCACCGTACCATTGATCGGTGCTTTAAGTTCAAGGTTTTCCAGGCTGGCGCGGGCCGCGTTGGCCTGATCCTGCGCTGATTTCAAGCGCGACTGGAGCAGAGCGAACTGGTCCGGGTCCGGGCCATTTTGCACTTTTTCCAACTGAGCTTTCGCATCGTCCAGCTTGGCCTGGGCTACTGCAAGGTCGGCGTCGGCTTCTGAGATATCTTTGGGGTCAGCCTTCCCCTTGTACCAGTTCAGGTTGATCAGGGCTTTGTCCCGGGCTTTCTTGGCGTTTTCCAGGTTAGCCAGCGCCAGCGCTCGAGTAGCATCGTCCTCCGGGCGTCCAGCGATGGAATCATACTGTTCCTGACGTTTGTCGACCTCGTTCTGGGCTAGGATGTAGTTGGCGTTGGCCGCGGCGATCTGGTCTGCGCTGGCGCGGAAGTCCAGGTTACGGCGGTGTTTTTGGGCGTCGTCGAGCGCTTTTTGCGCCTGGGTCGCCGCCAGTTGAGCCTGCGCGGTGACCAGCGCGGCTCCCTTCTGCAGCCGCTCCAGATCCTGCTGCGCGCTCAGCACACTGAGCTCAGCCGCCGATACGGCGGCCTGCTGTTCTTCATCTCCGGTCAGGCGGGCCAGGACCTGCCCTGCCTTGACCACGTCGCCCTCGCTGACATTCACCGACTTCAGCTCGCCGCCCAGCGGGAAGCCAAGTTGAGCCTGCTGCGCGGCCATCACCGTTCCGGAAGCGGTCACCCCGCCTCCGCTGTCTGCCTGGACTGCTGAAGGCGCGGGAGTGGTTTTGGATTGGTCCAGCACCACGGTCGGCAGTGGCTGCTGGCCCTGGCCGAGCGCGCTGCATCCGGCCAGCAAGGTGGTAACCATCATGAGGATCGATCCGCTGACTTTCAGCGTTCTGGTATTCATGCTAATCTCCCGCGGGGATCTTCTCCGCTTCCGTGGTATCGATAATGAGCCCATCACGCAGGGTGATGACTCGCCGGGCATACTGGATCACCCGTGGGTCGTGGGTGGCGAAGACGAAGGTCACTCCCGTCTCCTGGTTCAAGCGGGTCATCGTGTCCATGATCTGCTTGCCATTAGGGGTATCCAGGTTGGCAGTGGGTTCGTCGGCCAGGATCAATGATGGGTTCGTCGACAGCGCCCGCGCGATTGCGACGCGCTGCTGCTGCCCCCCGCTCAGTTGATCCGGGCGGTGGTTCGCCCGGTCCGTGAGCTCGACCGCATCGAGCAGGAAGTTGACCCGCTCTTGGCGTTCGGCCTGGCTCTTCCCCACCAGGAGCAGGGGCAGCTCAATGTTCTCGTAGGCATTCAGGGTCGGGATGAGGGCAAAAAACTGGAAGACGAAACCAATCGTCCCGCGCCGCATGTCCGCCCGCTGGTCCCGGTTCAGCCGGCTGACGTCCTTGCCGTTGATCCAGACTTTTCCGCTTGTCGGTTGGTCCAGGCAGCCAATCAGTTGTAACAGCGTCGTTTTCCCCGAACCGGACGGCCCCACCAGAGCCGTAAATTCACCGCTTTCAATCGATAGATTGACGCCGCGCAAGGCCCGGGTCTCGGTTTTGCCAACCTGAAAAGTTCGGGTAACGTTCTCAATCCTTGTGACTTCCATTGTGATCTCCTTACGCCTGATTCCCGCCGCCGTGTAAAGCTTCGACGGGTTCCATGCGGGCTGCGAGCGACGCGGGATAGAGCGCCGCGAGCAAAGATATGATCAGGGTTAGCACCGTGAGGGTAACCGTATCTTGTACTGTTAGATAAGCATAGATCCGATCGCTGATCAGGATCCCGGTGGCTCCATAATTGCCGAGGTAGAAACCATACCGGCTCGCGTAAGCCACCAATAAGCCGCCCAGCGCCAATCCGATGAGGATCCCCCCAACGGCCAGGAGGCTGGATTCGGCAAAGAACATTTCCATGATTTGGCGGCTCTTCATTCCGATCGCGGAAAGAATCCCGATCTCGCGCGTCCGCTCGAATACCGACATCATCAGCGTGTTGATGATCACCGTGGCGGTAATTCCGAGGATGATCAGGTACAGCAGGTACATCGCTGCGTCAGCATACTGCTCATAACTGACGAACAGCGCGTTCAGATCCTTCCAGGTCTTGATCTGGTAATTGCCGCCTTTTAACGCCGCGGCCGCCGCATCGGCCTGGTCACGGTCTTTCAGCAGCACGAAGATGGTGCTGGCGTGGTTCTCGGTGCGGGTCATCGCTTGCGCTTTGGCCAGCGGCATGAACACCGAGATCTGGTCGAATCCCGGGTTATGCGTCGTGTATGTGCCGCGGATGGTGAAGAGTTGCTCGTCGACTTCTCCGCTTGAGGTATTGACCAGCAGATCCACCTGGCCGCCTGATTTCAAACCCAGCTTATCCGCCAGGTATTGGCCCATGTAGATACCCTGGCGGTCATCGGCGGCGGGGAACGTTCCGCTCAGCAAACCTTCCTGGAGCGGCGCATTCGCCGGTGAAGTGGGGTCGACCCCGATGATCCGCACGCCGACCGAATTGTCTCCATTGGCCACAATCCCGCTGGCATACAGGCGTGGCGTGGCCACTGTCACCACCGGCAGGGTGGCAACTTGGACGGCGATTTTGTCCGGGTTTTCAACCAGGTCCTCCCACTTGAGGCTTGTTTTTTCTTCACTGTACGACCCTGCGCGTACCTGGAGATGGCCGCTTTGCAGGCGGATGGATGATTCAAGCGAAGTGCGCATCTCGCCCCTCAGCACGCCGGCCATCAAGAGCAGCAACGAAAGGGCGATCCCCAGCGCCAGCGAGGATAATAACGAGCGGCGGCGGTTTCGGCCCAGGTTACGGAAAGCCATTGTAAAGAGTTGCTTCATCGTCAACCTCACACGTAGTGCAGCGACTGAGCGGGTTCGTTTTCAGCCGCTTCTCCAGCCGGGATAAGGGATGCCAGTAAGGCGATCGCCAGGGCTGTCAGGCTGCGCATCAGCAGCTTTTCCGTCCCCATGGTCGGGTATATCTTCCCCTGGATCAGGGCCATATAGCTGGTGATGCCGCTGAATTGGCTGTAATCCAGTCCCACCTGGCCTCCGATCCAGTTTATCAGCAGCCCCAGTATAATCCCCGAAACGACCCCTACCAGGCCAATCATCGTGCCTTCCAGGAGAAACAGCCACGAGATCTGGCGCGGCTTCATCCCCAGCGCTCCCAAGACGCCAATTTCACGGGTGCGTTCGTATACGGCCATCAATAGTACGTTGAGGATCCCGATCCCGGCGATCACCAGGATGATGATCGCGAATATGTCCATCACCCGGTTCTTGTTGTTGATCGCCGTTTGCAGCTCGGGATAATTGGTCTCCCAAGAAGTCATTTCGTATCCCTCCAGGGATGGCGCCAGGGCATTCATCACTGCCGATTCATCCCCCAGCTTCTTTAGAGAGATCACCACTTCCGTAGACTGGCCGCTTAAGCCGTAGAGCTCTTGCGCTTCACCCAGTGACAGGTAGATGGTTTGCTTTTCGATATCCGCCATGCCGAGGTCGTAAATCCCGGTGACGGTCATCGTCCGCGTGCGCATTTGCTGGTGAGTCGCTCGCCCGGCCAGTGTAATCCGGTCCCCTACCTTAACACTCATCGCCTGGGCGAGCCCATTACCGATGAAGATTGCGTCCTGATCCGCTGTGGTCAGATAGCGCCCAGAGCTCACGTGCTGCGCGATCAGGCTGACCGGATTTTCCTTTTCGGGCTCCATCCCGACGATGGCCACCGCGAAAGCTCCCTCACGATTGGTCGCCAACCCGCCGGTGACGATCCGCTTCGAAGCCGCTGCAACTTGAGGCTGTGCCTGGGCAGCTTTGACGATCATATTATCGTCCGTCAGCGGCAGCAGCGGCTTTTGATCCAGCTTCGCCTGATAACCGGCTGCATGAATCTGGATATTTCCACCCAATACTTTGATGGCGTTGGCGTAAATCGCCTGGTTAAATCCTGCCAGGATCCCATCGTAGGCCATCATCAACGCCAGGGTCAGACCGATCGACGACACGACGATCAGAGTCCGGCGGCGATGGCGCCAGATGTTGCGCCATGCCAATCGCAGATATAACCTCATGATGATTCTCCTTTCAGGTATGCTCGTTGGTTACATCCAACGAAACTTGGGGGTCCATTGCCTCCCCGGGAGGGCGATTTTCTGGTGCATTGATCCAGTGTTCCAGCCAGTCGGAGCCGTTGAGGGCGAATGAGCCTGGAGGTGCGCCCAAAACCCGCTCTATCGTCTCGATATATGCGTCAACCTGCCGCACGAGCTCCGGCTTCAATTCTGGGTGCTGGTCGATAGAAAGCAGCAGGCGGATCATCCTTTCGGAAATTCCCTCTGCGATGGCGGGTAGGATCTCTCCGATTTGGTCTGGATACCGGCTGCTGAAGACGCCTTCCTCGATCCCCTGTTCGACGATCTTGGTGATCTCCGGGCCAACCCGCTTGGTGGTAATCGCTAGCAGTTTATGGCGGAGGATGGCGTTGTCTTCGGAGTACCATACCCGTAATAACGCCATGATGAATGGTTTTTGTGCGGTCTTCCAGTTGGCTGCGGTGTTAAAGTAAAGCCGCATTTTTTCCTCGGCCCGGAGTGTTGAGTCTTCCACGATGGGGACCAGGATTTTTTCGACCTCGGTAACCATCCGTTCGGACAGGGCTTCCAGTAGATCCTGTTTCGAATCGAAATAATGATAGAAAGCGCCTTTCGAGATGTGCAGCTCGTCCAGAATATCCTGGATCGCCATCTGCTCGTACCCCTGGATATATACCAGCCTTTGGGCGACATCGAGGATTTCGTTGCGCTTGAGCGTATGTTCTTCTTCTTTCAGAGTCCTGGACATAGATCATCCTCATTCATAAACCGGCGGTCGGTTTATTATTACGCTATTATAGCTCGCTGAAAAAGCGATGTCAATGATGATTAACGTCATAACTCGAAAATCAGAGGTTGTATCCCCTATCCTCCTTAAGGTAATATAAAAAGAGCAATCTGCTCTCTTTTTCCTTGGGTGGAACCATGAGAATGCCCCATGGCTGCTGAAAAAAATCCAACAGACTCTGCCCCCGCCATCGTCGCCTGGATCGATCATCTCGACCACGTTTCATTACGCCAGCTACGCAAGGCAGTTGGGTTGGGGAGTTGGGAGCACACCCGGGTGTCTGAGCTCTATCGCGAGGTTCTTCCTGGCCCAATTTCCCAGGAAGACGAAGAAGCCTTTTTTTGCGCCGTGACCCTTTGTGCGGCTTGTAAACCGGCGAAAGAAGCCAATCGCAGCTTCGCCTGCCAGCTTGGAGCAGCCGACCAGGCCCGCCAGTTCACCGATTTTCTGGCTCACATCCTGGATATTTCTTCCATGCCCTTACTGGCGTCCCAGATCGTTCACGGGATTCGTTTTTTGAACTCCCGAAAAAAATACCTCGACCGCACCCGGCTGGTCCGCGATATCCTTGCTTGGAGCCAGGAGGAACGCACTGTGCAGCAGTCCTGGGCCAAAGAGTTCTCCAGCCAGGTCTCTTCGCTCGACCAGGAAATGGAAGATCCTGTCCGCGGATTTTTGAGCAGTGTTCAGCAGATGGAGGAGGTTAAAAAAGAAGCCTTCCGCTCGGCGCCAGCCGAATCACTGCGCCGGTCCAACGGGATGGCTTTGATCGGGTTTTACTCGGCTTTGCCGGAAAAGGTTGCGCCGGAGGAGGAGCCCCTTTTTTACCTCGTCGCCGCTTTAAGTCTGTTGAATGAAGAACCCGCCTTTCCCTGCCGGGATCTTGGCGCTTCGCTGCAGATGGTTTGCACTCAGGAGAACGAAGAATACCTCTCTGGAATCATGGCGGAAGTCATCCAGGGGGAGCGATCCGAAATATTTCCTCTCCTGGTCAAATCGGTGATCTATCTGCGCAATCTGCACGTGGGTTTTTGCGCCGAAAAGCTGTTGAACGATCTCCTATTCTGGGATCATCCCGCCCGATCCGTCCAGGCAGCCTGGGAGAAAAGCTTTTTTGGATAGTCCCCTTACACTCTCGGTTTATGTTTCAACCGCTGCGGTTGACCCCCTCACCACCAGCCGGGTGGGATACACGACCTGGGGTTGGTCCACGGTCTTCCCGTTTAATAAATCGATCAGCATCAGCGTGGCCCGTTCGACGATGACGTTGTAGGGCACGGAGACCGAGGTCAACCCGGGCCAGACCTCTTTGGCATGCGCCAGATCATCAAAGCCGGCGATCGAGATATCTTCCGGCATCCGCCGGCCGGCTTCCTGCATCGCAAAAATCGCCCCCAGCGCGGCTTCATCTGACCCGGCGAAGATGGCGGTAGGCGCGGGGTCTTCCTCAATGACTAGCCTTGCGGCGGTATATCCCCCGTCGAAATTAAACTCAGAGTTCTTGACCAGCTCCGGCCGTACCGGTAACCCGTGCTCTTCCAGCGCGGCCTTATATCCCAAGTAGCGGTCTGCGCTCATGCGGTGATTGCGTGGACCTTTAAAGAATGCAATCCGGCGGTGGCCCAGGCCAATCAGGTGAGCAGTCAACGACCGCGCTCCCTGAAAATCGTCCTCGGCGACGTAGGGCAGGTCGATCAGCCGGTCATAAGGATTGATCCGCACCAGTGGGATTCCAGACTGCACCACCAGCCCGGCGATGTAGTCGTCCATATCACAGGGCGGGGTCGTTACCAGCCCATCCACCCGCCGCTCGCGCACCAGTCGGGCCAGTTTTTCTTTCGAGGTCGTTGAAGTCGGGAAATAGGTCTGCACCAGGAAATCGTAGTGATACTCATAACCGGTTTCCATCAGCCGGGAAAGCAGTTCGCTTTGTCCATAGCCCCCGGCAAGAAGCAGAATGCCGATTACGAAAGAGCGCTGCTGGACGAGACGGCGCGCGGATATGTTCGGGGCGAAATTGAGCTCGCGGATTGCGCTGTTGACGCGTGCCCGGGTTTCCTCGGTCACATAGGGCTCGTTGTTGATCACCCGTGAGACCGTTTTGATGGAACAGCCGGCCAGCCTGGCGACATCTTTGATGGTCGCAGCCATACATCCTCAAATCGGAAGTCAGGATTCCAAAGAATCATAGCATAAATCCGAATATTCGTTATTGACAACGTTGTCAAGATCTGCTATGATAACGTTGTCAACCTTCCCTGTATTCTACCAGATTGGAGCCCATGCGACCACCATGAAACAGTACTCCTCGCTCGCCATTGGTACCCTCGACCAGTTTCTTTACGGACGCAGTCCAAAACCTGTTTCTCTCGCCAACGGCCTGGTGATCGGTGGCGGCACTGTCTACCCCGAGCTGAACTTTACCCTTCCAGAAATGACCATCGATACCCAAAGCATGTCCGAGGTCAAGAGGCAGTATCGCGAGATGATCACCGGGGTTTGTCAGCGCGCTGTGGAGCTGTCCGCGCCTGGGCTCGTGGTGGAATTTGAGCTGCTCCCCGATCTCACCCTGGCCCCGGAATGGGGCGCCGAAGTGACCAAAATCCTTCGCGAAGTCCTGGACGAGACAGCCCTGCGCCATGGCTTGCGGGTGGCCCTTCGCGTCACCCCCAACGATATC
>DATKLX010000012.1:0-41843 GCA_035542155.1 Anaerolineaceae bacterium | reverse complement strand
CGCCCGATTTCCCGAAAAGTTCCGGTTGGTTTCGACTCGAATCTACCCGGCCAATCCACCCTGGTCTTTCCGCTGGTTGTGAAAGAGCCCGACGTCGCCAAATGCCCCGCCCCGGAGACGGAGTGGGTCAATAAATCGGTCATGTTCACTCCGCGGGGCGAAATCGCCTACCAGTATGTCAAGCACAATCTGCTCGTCGGACCCGAAAGCGATCACGTGCTGCGCGGGCCGCGGGTGATCGACGCCATCGAGACGCCCTATGGGAAGCTGGCCTCCACCAACTGCCTGGATATGGAATATCTCGACTTCAACCGTCTCGCCGGCCAGCAGGGGGTGGACATCATGCTATCGGGCGCGATCGACGGCACCCCCTCCTCGCACGGCAACCCGCTCCACTCGACGATGGCTTCTTACCGGACGATCGAAGAATGCTTTTCCTTGGCGCGCGGCGGCTTCTACGGCGCCAATATCGTCACCGACTACCAGGGACTGCACGGTCGTCGCCAAAGTCCCGGCGAAGGGTGTGCGCACCCTCTACGCCGCGCTGGACGTGATGATCAACACTGTGCTGGCGCAAAATGAGTGAAGGTGCAGCGATGTAAACCTGGACCAACTTCAGGGTTAGATAACTTTTAGAGCAAAAATTAACCCGAAAATACATCTTATTTGTTATAATAAACTTAAGCTTTGTTCACCAAATCACAAACAACAGGAAGGGTAAAATGCACGAGAAAAGCATCGAATTACTGAACCGCGCCGTCGGGGATGAATTGACCGCCGTCCATCAATACATGTTTTTCCACTTTCACCTGGACGACCAGGGGTATGACCTTCTCTCTGGCCTCTTCAAGCGCACGGCGATCCAGGAGATGGGGCATGTCGAGCTCCTCGCCGAGCGAATTTTGTTCCTCAAGGGCGACGTTGTCATGAAAGCCGCCGGCGAGGTAAAGACCGGCCTGGGCGTCGCGGAAATGCTCGAGACGGCGCGCCAGATGGAGGAAGACAGCGCGCGCGAGTATAACCTTTGGGCGAACGAGTGCGGGGCCAACGCCGATTCGGTCACCAAGAAGATCTTCGAGCAACTGGTCGGCGAAGAAGAGGTTCATTACGACCAGTATGACAACGAGCTGGACAAGGTTAATCAATTCGGGGACCGCTACCTCGCCCTCCAGTCCATCGAACGCAGCAAATCCCTGTCCGCCGGGCAGCCGGCCGCGGAGTAATGTAGCTCCGATTAAAAAGTAATGCCCCGCAGAGTGGGGCATTACTTTTTAATCGGAGCTTTCACTAATTTTGGTTCGAAGGGCTCCCGGAGATCGCCATATGGCCACCTTCTGTATCCCATAGGCGCTTCCCCATACGATCAGCTCGGTCACCATGACCTGCAGCAAATACTTGAAGAATAAGGGCACCGCCAAATCTCGGGTGAAAGACAGGACAATAAATAACACGGTCAGGTGGATCAGGTAGGCACTATAGCTGAGGCTGGACAATTTCATCCAGAAAGGCCGGACGTGCTTCTGCAGACTCTGGAAAAGGGCCAGGTAGGTCATCAGCGCGGCCAGGGTTTCCACACAGGCGGTAAGGTTCATTAGAGCTTTCCCCAGGACCGTAACCGGTTCTCCCCCATTGACGCTAACCATACCCAGCATGAAAACCAGAGTGACGAGGTAAATGCCCGCCCAGGGGAACAGCCGGGGTTGGTATCCTCCCTGAAACCAGCCTTTTTGATAGGCGACCATCCCCAATAAGAAGAACGCGTTGTATAACGGGAACTTCACCGATTGGAACTGAAGCACGTAAAGACTGGTCCAGACCGAATATTTGCTAACCAGGTTTACAGCGAAACACGCCACCCAGGTGATTCCAATTCCAACAGCCCAAAAACGCGCTGAGGGTCGATTAGGCAGAGACCTGGCAAAACTGAGAGCTTCAGGTAAGCGTACGCTAACCAGGATAACCAGTGCAAAATACAGCAGCAGGACCCCCAAAAACCAGAAATGGTACTGCCCGACAAAATGCGGAGGGACAAACTGGAACAGCGCTTGCATCAGCGGCAGGGTACCCCCGTTGGCATAATAGACCAGACCGACCATAACCGGAGACAGGATGACAACTCCGATAACGTACGGAATCCCCAAACGAGCCAGTTTATCCCTGAGGAACTCGCCCGGGCTGCGCTTGAGCAGGGAGGGCAGGGTAAAGTATCCTGCAATAAAAAACAGGATCGGCATCAATACGCCGCTTTCCGCGAAATAATAAATCAACCCAAACAGGGGGTCAGTGTGGGGATTGTGAACCCAATCGGGCCAGCCGCTGACATACGCCAGAGCCGCATGCATGGCAATCACCAGAAAGATGATGAAAGCCCGCAGTGTATCCAAAAAATCGATCCGAGATTGTGTATTCATGATGTTCTTACTCCTCAGTTTGCTCTTCAGGAACGACCGGCAGCATTTCATCGCTGCTCGGGCTTGCGTACAACAGGCTCCGTGATTGGAATGCGTACTCCGGCGGCACGGTCACGGCATATCCATCCATGACCTTTTCTAGCCTGGCGGGCAAACCAGCGCTTTCTAGCTGGTTGCAGACAGCAGCTACCAGGGTCAATTGAACGGTTTCGAATACCACCGTCCTGTTTTGTTCAAGATATCTCGTGAAGGTAATCATTCTTTCTCCTATCGTCAAACAAATTGGCAGGGATTCACCTGGTTCTTCCCCAGACAAAGATCAAGAACAAGCCAGCGATCAACAGCAAGGATGGCCCGATCCAGGGAGCGACCATCTTCACCCAGGCATTTGAGAACCAGAAGGCAGCCCCGGCACAGCACAATGCCAGTCCGGGAACCAGCGGCCACCAGGTTGTCTTTCCAAACACCAGGCGAGACATGCCGGGGATTAGCAGCCAGCCCAGGGACATGCAGAAGAGAAACAGGCTGGTCCGTTCCGTTTCGCTCACGTGGTTGATCCAGGGTGCGGTCTGCACCACAATCGCCAACCCGGTTCCCGTGATGATCCCACCGGCATAGATCAGGCGAAACCTTCTGCGGCTGACGCCCCAGTACAGCAAAGCGAGGCCAGCCACCCAGATGGGGATCCAGGCCAATCGCAGCCAGGTGGTCGCGAACAACCCGATCCCAATCAATATCAGGAACGCCCCAGATGCTCCTGGGGATGGCCTCTTAGGTAAGAGTTGGCTCTCTTTTTGCTGTATGCCTTTCACAATAACCTCCGGTAAGCATTGGCTTCGATACCAGCATACGCCGGCAAAAAGCTCCAGGTAAGTGAAAAAAGATCGACATCGAATGCGATGTCGATAGATTTTGAGTGTTACTTTTGGGGGAGAAAAGTTATAGGATACCCAGTTCTTGAGCCTTCAAGACCGCCTGGGTACGGTCGCGCACTTCCAGCTTGGCAAACAGGTTCGAGACATGGTTCTTGACGGTGCCTTCAGTGATGAACAGTTCCTGGGCGATCTCCCGGTTGGAAAAACCTCTGGCCAGGGCGCGCAGCACCTCCCGCTCACGGCTGGTGAGGGGCTCCGGAAGACTGGAATGCTTTGTATCCGGCAGGCGCCCGGCGTCGGACGGCGAGGTTGAGCTGGCGCTGGCCAGACGGGAGAACTCCATCAGCACCTTGCGGGTGACGCTGGGTTGGATCAAGGCTTTCCCCGCAGCAACGGTACGCACCGCCTGGGCCATCTCTTCGCTGCTGATATCCTTGAGCAGGTATCCGCGCGCCCCGGCTTTGAGACCCTCGAAAACAAATTCATCATTCTCGAACGTGGTCAGGATGATCACCCCGATTTCAGGGAAGCGCAGGCTCAGTTCTCGGGTAGCGACAATCCCGTCCATCACCGGCATACGTACATCCATCAACACCACGTCAGGATGGGTTTCTTCCACTTTCTGGAGCGCTTCACAGCCATCGGCGGCCTGGCCGATCACCTCAATGTCCGGCTCGATTTCAAGCAGGAGGCGAATTCCCTGGCGTACCAGCGTTTGGTCGTCAACCAGTAATACCCGGATCATTTTCCCCTCCCTGAACAGGAATGCAGATTTCCAGTTCAAATCCGTCTCTTGCCCCTGGCTCTACCCGGAGCGCGCCGCCAAGCCGGGTTACGCGCTCACGTATACCGGCTAGGCCAAAACCGGTTTGATTGCCCGAATGATTTGGAACGGGCCTTTGCCCATCATTCATAACCGATAGCCGAACGAAGCCAGTTTCGTATCTCAGGTGTACAGACACACGTTGAACGTTGTTCCCGTGTTTTTGGACATTCGTCAGGCTTTCCTGCGCCGCCCGGTAAAGCGTTTCGCGCGCATAGGTCGGGAGTTCCTGGTAGGTACCGGAACATTCAAGGGTAGTATGGATCCCGGTGTGGCGGTCAAAACCCTGGGCCAGAAAGGCCAGGGCCTCAGGGAGCGGCCTGCTCTCCAGCGGGCCTTGCCGCATCAAGCCCACGCTGTGCCGCACTTCTTCCAAAGCAGCCTGCGCCTCTTCCCTGCAGACCTGGATCGCTTCGGTGACGGCCTGTGGGTTGCGATCAGCCAGCTTGCTGGCCGCCTGGAGCTGGATGCTGAGCACGGTGAGGTGGTGGCCCAGGCCATCATGGATATCCCGCGCCAGGCGCACTCGCTCTTCCGCCACTGGCAGGTCCACTTCTTTTTGACGCGCCATTTCCAGGGCAGCATTGGCCCTCTGCAACTCCTGAAGTAATGCTTCAGCCCGCCGGGTCTGCCGCGCATAGCGTTCGAGGAGAGTCGTCAGGAGCAGTGCAAAGAGAACGCCCGGACCCACGGATTTCAGCAGGGCGATGATCGCCGCTGGCAGTCCCATAATTGCCAGGAGACCGGACCAGGCGATCAGATTAGCAGCCCCAAAAATCACCCCAGCCGGCCACACTCCTTGTTTGATACCCGCCTGGATGCACAGGACAGCCAGCAGATACGCGGCGTCATATTGGCCGCTCATCCAGATCACGGCGAGGAGCAGGATAGCCGAAAGGATCAGAAATACCCAGGCCTGGACTTTTTTTTCTTGAGTCGAAATAGACGCAGCTGGCACCGACCAGACCAGGTTTAAAACAAACAATAGCGTTAAGGCCAGAACAGTGCCAAAAAATTTCCATTCGGCCAGATCTGATGGGTGGTTAACGATAAAGGTGACCAGAACTAAAAAGATGATCAAGTAGACGCAGTTTTGCAGGACCAAAGGACCCTGTAGATTCGCTTTGAGCCAGTTCGTCATCTTATTGAGCACGGTAACGTTCCTTCTTCTTGAACGACGTCTCCGGGTTACAAAAGAATCCCGCTCGCTTTTGCCCGCAGCACCGCCTGGGTACGATTCTCCACGTTGAGCTTGGTGAAGATGTTGGTCGTGTGATATTTCACCGTGCGCAGGGAGAGATACAATCTTTGGGCGATCTCTTTGTTGGAGAGCCCTTCCGCGAGCAGGCTAAGCACGTCGATTTCTCGCCTGGTGAGGGTTCCAAATTCGCCTGCCGGTCTCAGCTCAGCCTCCCCGGCTCGAACGGACCGGGATGGAGTTGGGCTTACCCCGGCTTCGCCGACAAGGTCGATGATTTTTTGCGCAAAAACCGCGTGCTGGTCCTGTTTGACCACCCTGCTTAGCAATTCGACCAGCGCCTTCCCTTCGTCCAAAAACACCTGGAGATGCCCTTCCGGCTCGCCGATCTCCAGGGCGCGGATAAGATCCCGAACTGCTTCCTGCTGGTTTCCTTTCATTTCATGGAGGAGCGCCAGTTGAATGAGGGCCATCAGCATGGGACGACGCATTCCACTGGCGTTCGCCCGCTCCAATACTCGTTCGAGTAGATCCTCGGCGAGATTCAACTCCCCTTTCGCGACCAGTACGCCGGCAAATGCCGTGTATTCCGCGATCGTGATTACATTCAATGGCATCGTGGAGGGGATCCCTCGCCCATGCAGAACTTCTTCTGCCTCGGCAAGCTTTTCCTCCCGGATCCAGGCCTGGGCCAGCAGCGCCGAACACCCGCTCACAATCCAGGCCGGTATCTCCACATCTTTGGTCAGCCTGGCAACCTCGTGGGCAGACTGTTCTGCGTTCCCGGTATCACCTGTGGCAATCCAATAACGCCCGGCGACCAGGTGCGCCCACGCCAACATCCCTGGAATCCGGGATCGCTGGCAGAGATCCATCCCTTTCTGAACGTAGATCCATGCCTCCTCGAGATGATGTTGTTCGCAGAGGATGTATCCCCAGGCCAGGAACACCATGCTCGCTTCCGGCGAATGGGCCAGCCCGAAATGTTCGATGTATCCCAATCCCTGCCGGGCATAATCGCAAGCCTTTTTGAGGCAACCCTGGTAACATAGGGTTATCACAAGGTGGGCGGTCGCGTCCAGGGTGACGTAAATATCCCCCGCTTGTTTTCCCGCCTCAATCGCGTCGATCAAATATTGCCGGGATTCTGCAAAATTTTCATCCATCTCGTGGATGTGGCTCAGGGCGATCAACAGGTGCGAGCGCCAGGGGTTAACGCTGCCTTCAGGGAATTTTTCGAGCGCCAGCCGGGCAGAATTCCGCGCTGTCACGGCATCTCCACGGAAGATCGCAATCAAGGCTTTCACCGCCGCGGCGCTTCCGGTGACCCAATCCCCTCCCTTTCGCCGGTTAGCCTGGTCCGCCGCGCTGCTGGCCTCAAACGCCTGCAGGCTCCGTTCCGCCTGATTCAACTGCCCCATCGACGCGTATATCACGGCCTGGTAGAGGAACAATTTTCCGTGCGCTTGAACGCAGTCCGGAGGGATTTTTTGAATCTGGCGGAGCAGCCATCGGTATTCGCCGCGCCCCAGGATCATATCCCCGCGATCCTCCAGCATCTGCCCGGCGCGGGAAGCCTCTCCGGCCTGGAAAGCATGCTCTACAGCCTGCAGGATAAGCTGGTTTTCCTCGTACCAGCGGCTGGCGCGAGCGTGAAGCTGCGCCTCCAGCCCCGGATGGACCTGGCGCAGGCGTTTGCTTAGCAAATCGGCGAACAACTGGTGATACCGGTACCAGCTCCGCTCGGCATCCAGGGGAATCAGAAAAAGGTTGGCGCGATCGAGAGTATCCAGGATTGATTGCGAGATTGGCTTCTTGCTTTCCAGCACCGCATCGCAGAGTGAGCCGCTCATTCCCTCCAGGATCGATGTTTTGATCAAAAACTCCTGTATTTCAGGGGACTGCCGGCGGAGCACCTCTTCGAGCAGATAATCGAGGATAAACCGGTTGCTGCCCGAAAACGAAGCGATAAATTCCTCCAACCGCTGAACCTTAGCGCTGACCTCAGCATCCGACGATCCATCCGCGACCATGCGCTTTAAAGCCAGGCCGGCCATCTGCAGCCCGGCAGCCCATCCCTCGGTTTTGGCGTGCAACGTCTCGATGGGCGCCTGGTGCAGATCCAATCCCATAGCGGTGTTCAGCAGCGTGTGCGCCTCCTCCAGAGAGAAGCACAAATCGGCCAGGCGGATTTCCAGAAGCTGGCCCCGGCTGCGGTAGCGCGCCAATGGCAGGTTCGGATCGGAGCGGGTCAGGATCATCACGTGCACATGGGGAGGAACCCGGTCCAGAAGAAAAGCGAGCGATTTGAGGATCTCCTTATTTTCAATCCGGTGGAGATCATCCAGTATCAGGACAACCGGGGTTGGCGAACGGGCAAGATCGTTGATCAGCGTGGTCAGGATGGCTTCGGAGTTGTTCCCGAACCCGCCCGAAAGGAGCGTTTGTGCATCTTTTCCCCACTGGCCCTCCACCGTCTGTAACGCAGAGACCAGGTAGGTCCAGAAACGGGTCGGGTCGCTGTCTCCCTCGTCCAGGGAAAGCCAGCAAAATTGGAGATGGGGAATTGCTGATTTTTGATTGCTGATCGTTGATTGAGAAACAGTGGACTGCGGCGATGGGTTGGGATTCAATCTCCAATCCTCAATCCATTGGCTGACGAGGGTGGTTTTGCCAAAACCTGCCGGCGCGGAGATGAGCGCCAGGCGGCAATCTGGGCGCAGGCAGTCATCCAACTGGCTCAACAGGCGCTTTCGATCCACCCGGCAACCGCCCGGTGGGGGAATATGCAGCTTGGTAGCCAGCAGCGGAATGGACAAGGCTGTTCTCGTATGGAGGGGATATTCGGGATCCGGTTTTCTTCTGCAAAATTCATTGTACGCTTTTCAGGGCAAATTGCAATCACACATCATCTATTCCTGGCAGACTCCGAGTCCTGGAAAAAGCGTTTGAGAGCGATTTCCCAGCTACAGGGGGAGTCCAGGTCGCTGGATCCTAGCATAGACCTGTACCTCTCCTGGACTCTGGTACGTTATCCTCCGGACCAGTTTCGGCGTACATTGGACGCATAGGAAAAAGGGTTGTAAGAGATCATCCAGGAAGGACATACACATGAAATATCAAATCAAGATCAAGGGAATTCTGGATGAAAGCTGGACTGATTGGCTAGGGTCGGTTCAGATCTCCACGAGCGAAGAAAATGGGGTAAACGTGACGACGATCTCAGGCGAGATTCCCGACCAGCCGGCATTATTTGGGATTTTGGAGCGGATTCGCGATTTAAATCTTCCCCTGATCTCGGCAGTTCAAACTGAAGAATAGAAAAAAGCATTGGAGGTCTTTATGTCTGTTCGATCCAATCACTCCCACCGGAAAAACTTTGCCAGGAGCTCATGGCTATGGGCCATTGTGTCGCTGGCGATCATTTTGCTGGCCAGTTTTTTGATTTCCGCAATACAATCGAGAAAGGAGGGACAACGCATGATCTCACAATTCGGCAAATATCAAGGCTATTCAGCAAAGGTTTATGACGGCTACCGGCGCACTTCGGATTACCTGACCCTCTCGGATGGCGCCCGGTTGGCCTACGATCTGTATCTTCCCACCAAAAAGGGCGTCCCCGCCGGCGAGCCTCTGCCGGTGCTGTTCAAATACACTCCCTACGACCGCGCCTGGACGGTGTTTGATCCGGATGGAAACAACAACCTCGCCAGGCTGGTCGACCTGCCCTGGTACTACAACCCGCTTCTGAAGCTGAAAGCCCGCTTCACCCCCAATCACAACGTGATCCTGGATCACGTCTGGCGCACCAAATGGCTGGGCGACATGCTGTATGCCGGCTATGCGGCGGTGGTGGTCGAACGCCCGGGGACCGGGGCATCCTTCGGGCAGTTGAAGTTCACCCCCGAGCTGGGCGCCAGAGAATCGGATGAAATCCTTAACTGGATTGCCGCCCAGAAGTGGTCGAATGGCAGCATCGGCATGTTTGGCGATTCGATCCAGGCCCAAATCCAGTTTGTCGCCGCCTCGACGGGCAACCCGCATCTGAAAGCCATCCTCCCGGCCACCACCTGGGTCGACGCCTACAGCGCAATGATGTTCCCGGGCGGTATCCAGGACACCGCCTTCGACAATTTCTACATTCGCGCCAACCAGGCTTTTGACTCGCTCGCCACACCGGTCGACCAGGATCGTGATGGTGCCCTGCTGGCCCAGGCCCGTGCGGAACGCAAAAATGCGACCCTCGCGGACACGGTAAAAAATGTCGGCAAAGCCCCCTTCCGCGATTTTTTGACCTCCGGCGGCCAGCGATATTACGAGGAGAACTATATGCTTTCCCCGCTGTTCGAAAAGATCAATCGCGCCGGGGTACCCTTCTACCTGATCGACGGCTGGTACGACATCTGCGACCGCGACGATTTCCTGATCTACGCCAACCTCAAGACCCCCAGGCGGCTGCTCGTCCGCCCGGTGGACCACAGTGAGATCGAATCCCAGGGCCCGGATGTGGATTATGGCGCCGAGGTCCACCGCTGGTTCGACTATTGGCTGAAAGGCATCGACAACGGCATCATGGATGAAGCCCCTATCCACTACTACGTGCAGGGCGCGGACCAGTCAGCCGTCTGGAAGGCCGCCGCCGAATGGCCGCCGGAGGATCAGGAGCTTTCCCGCTACTATCTTGCCAGTGGAAACCTTGACCGGTCTATCTCCGTCAATAACGGCGCGTTGACCCAGATCGCCCCCGATGGCGTGCAAAAGGCGGCAGCTCTCGTGGACGCTTACACGGTGGATTACTCTACGACTACCGGAAATAAACCGCGCTGGTCAGCGCCTGCGGATCCACACCAGTATCCCAACCTGCGCGCCAATGACTCGAAAGCCCTGACTTACACGACCGCGCCTCTGGACGCATCGATTACCATCGCCGGGAGTCCTATCGCTCATCTCTGGCTGTCGACAGCCGCGCCCGACCTGGATGTGTTTGCATACATTGAAGAAGTCGACCCGCAAGGAAATTCGGTCTATGTCACCGAGGGAAACCTGCGCGCATCCCACCGGGCGTTGAGCCCGGCTCCCTTCGACGCCCTTGGGTTACCCTGGCACAACTACTACCAGAGCGAGCTGCGGCCCATCCCTGCTGGTGAACCGGTGGAGCTGGTCTTCGACCTGCTGCCCACTGCCTGGCAGTTCGCCCCCGGCAAGCGCGTGCGCGTCACCATCACCTTCGCCGATGCGGGGAATTTCGCCACCCCGGTGCTCGACCCGGCCCCGTCCCTCCGCCTTCTCCGGGATCCAGAGCATCCTTCGTTTCTGGATCTGCCGGTGGTGAACCACCCATAAAAAGTGAGGCGCTATCCGTATGGCCCGGCCAGGCCGGGCCGTATGGAAATCCAGGGAAATGTCGAAGAAACATACCGCAGATGACTTGAGAAGGAAAAATGAAATGGAAACGTTTGCGAAGTCACTTACCGGCAGATTGATCGTTAACCTGTTAGGATCTGGGATGGAAAGCCGGTTCCGCTACCGGTTCTTTGGCCCGGAGAAGATCTTACTCGGCGCCGGGCTTCTGCCTGGGCAGATCATATTAGAGGTGGGATGCGGCACAGGATATTTCACCCTTCCGGCAGCCCGGATGATCGGTGACGCGGGATGTCTGGTAGCGCTGGATGTGCTATCCGAATCGGTTGATTTTGTTTCTCAAAAGGTGAAAGCGGCCAATTTACGCAATGTCCGCGTGGTCAAAGGCGATGCCAGGAATACCGGACTGGACGCTGGAGACTTCGATGCCGTGCTGCTCCTCGGCGTGATCCCTGCCCCCATGCTTCCTCTCGACAGGCTTTTACCCGAAATGTACCGCGTTCTGAAGAACAGCGGATCCCTGGCCGTCTGGCCGCCGGTTCCCGTGTGGCTGCCCGGGTCGATCCTGAGCTCTGGGCTGTTCCGCCTCAGCGGAAAAAGGAACGGCGTTCACAATTTTCAGCGGCTTCCGTAGTTTTTTGCCCGGTACAGCGTCTCCCCCAGCGCCGCGAACCATCAAATTGAGTTAGCAAAGCCGATCCGCGCCATCTCGCGGATCGGATCGTAATCCCGGTCGCTCACCGGGGAAAACCGGGCGATCCGCGCCTTTTGCAAGATCGCCTTGCCATCCGGCTGCGAATCCATACCGGTCAGGATATTCCACAGCGCTTCGCGCATTGTAGGCGATACATGCTGGCTGACCACCCAGGGCGGGATCGGGCTGGGTCCAAAGGTATCGATGACCCGGATCCTGGCGCCAATGCCCGGGTCGTCGCTCAGTTCCTGCTCCAGCACCGTGCTGTCGATCGCCGAGGCGTCCACCTCTCGCCGCAGGATCATTTGCAGCGAGGTCTGGTGAGCCCCTGTTTCCACCATGCGTCCAAAGTACCCCAGCGTTTCCCCACGCGCGGCAAGCGCATAGCGCACCACCCCATATCCGGACTGCGACCCGGGCTCGTTGTAGGCCCACACCGCGCCGCGCAGATCGGCCAGCGACTGAAAGGGGCTGTCGCGGTGCACCACCACGTCCGAAAAATAGATCGGTTGGCCTCCGTAGCGGCTGGCGGTCATCACCGGCGCCGCAATGGGGACGATCGCGCCGGGCGCTCGTTCGGCTTTGCGCACGTACGGCAGGCCGCAGATCCAGCACAGGTCGATCTTGCCTTCATCCAGGAGCCGGTCGCGCTCTTCCCAGGAGATGTCGATGGCCAGATGAACCGGAATGCGCAGGTGGTTCGAGAGATAACCCGCCAGATCACGGCTGAGGAAATCCATGTTCGGTGCGTGGCAGGTCGAAAGGATCAGGGAATCCATGGCAGGTTTATCCGGAATGGTTACGAGGCCGGCACAACTCCAGGGCCTCGAGGAATGACTCCTCGCTTGCAACCGCGACCAATCGATCTCCGGCCAGAAGCTGCGTATTCCCTCGCGGAAAAATCGATTCGCTGTTCCTTTGGATCCGCGCGATCACAAAATCGTCTGGCCAGGGGACGTGGCGCACCCTGCGTCCCTCGACCATCGAGCCGGGTTCCACGATGATCTCGCGAAGCTCCAAATTTTCCTCCAACCCCTCGTCCGCCTCCTCCCCCATCTCGCTGCCATCAACGCCAGTTGGTTCCTCTTTTTTCAGGATCAGAATGGCATCTGCCTCCTCGATCAGCCGGTCGTAGGCCTCGTCAGAGATCAATCCATCGCGGCGCAAGCCAAGGTACGTACTTCTTTTGGCGCGCTGAATTTCCCGGCGGGCGTCGTCCAGCTCTTCTTCTTCCAACGATGGATCTGCCTGGAGCACAGCTCGCACTGTCTTCGCCAGCTCGTGGCTCTGTTTCTGCAACTCCGGCTTGATTTTTTCCCAGGAGTGCGCGGAGAGCAGCCCTTCGAGGTAACGCCGCTCGAGCTGCGCCTCGGCTTCCCGCGAAGCGGTCAGCTCCGCCTGGCGCATTTCATATTCGATTTGGGCTGGGCCGCGAGTAACGATTCCTAATCGTTTGACCAAGGGTCGCATGGTCGGCGCCTGCACCAGCAGCGTAAACAGCACCACGCCGTATGCCATCGCCTGGAGCAATTCCCGATCCGGCCCCAATGTGCCTGGAAGGCTGAGGGCCAGAGCCAGGCTGAGCGCCCCGCGCAGCCCTCCCCAGGTCAGGACATGCTGCCAGCTTAATGGAATAGGTTCCCTACCAGTATGGTTGTTGATCCAGCTCAGACTGTAGACCACCAGGATGCGCGCCACAAGCACGCCCAGGATCGCCCAAAAGTTCGCCTGCCAGGAGCCGATCAACCCCGGGATATTCACCTGGAGCCCGATCAGCAAAAAGACCAGTGAATTGACCAGGAAAGCGGTATATTCCCAGAAGTTGTACAATACGATCCGCGTGGTGGGACTCATCCCTTGCGGTCCCAGGTTGCCGTTGATCAGGCCGGCCGCCACGACAGCCAGGACTCCGCTGAAGTGAAGCTGCTCGGCCACCAGGTAGGCGCCGTAGGCCAGAACGGTGGTGATGGTCGTTTCGATCAAATAATCGTCGATCCGCTCGATCACCCGCGAGGCCAGCCAGCCAAGCAGCAACCCCAACAACACTCCCCCGGCGGAAACCCGCAAGAAGTCAGCGATGCTCTGGACCAGGTTGAATTTGCCGGTCAGGGCGATCCCGAGCATCAGTTGAAACAGCACCAGGGCCGTCCCATCGTTGAACAGGCTTTCTCCCTCCACCAGCACAGATAGCTTTTTCGGAACGCCCAACTGCCGGAAAAGGGAGACGACCGCCACCGGGTCCGTCGCCGCGATGAGAGCGCCGAAAACCAGGGCGACGGGAAGAGCGATCCTGGCGCCGGCGACCACCGCGCCTGCCACGATGAACATGGTCAGGATCACACCTGGGACGGCCAGGGTCAGGATCGCAGGGAATGACTGCCGCAGGTCGCTGATGTTCAGGTGGAAAGCAGCCTCAAAGATGAGGGGCGGGACGAATAACGCCAGGATCAGCTCGGGGGTGAGAGCAAATTTGGTAGGAGAAAGCGTTGCCAGGAGGAGACCGGCGAGCACCAGGGCCACGGTATAGGGGACCTGCAGCCGCCGGACGACGATCGCGACCAGCGCCGCGACGAGTAGCAACCCGATGAACACCGCCTCTGTGCTTAAGAATTGCTGCACCGTTTTCCTCCCAGAAAAATTTTACCCCAGAAATAAATAGTTTTTCACATCTTCCGCCTGGACAGTCCAGGATTTGATTGCCAGGCGGTAACCGCCTGGGATTTCATCCTGCTCGATCATAGTTTGATACAATAAGTTTATCGAACAACCATCTATCAGAATCGTCTCGCTCCCGAAGGGTCCCATGTCTGAAGATTCTCTCAAAATCGGCATCATCGGCTTAGGCAACCTGGGCTCGGCGGTAGGCAACCTCATCGCCTGCAATGGTCACGCGGTTCTTGGCTGGGAGCACGACCCGGCCGTGGCGCGTGAGATCCAGGAAAAGCACAGCAATAGCCGCTTCCTGGCGGGCGTCGAACTCCACCCCGGGCTGCAGGCGACCACGGTTCTCTCCCAGGTGGTGACCCAAAGCCGGGTCATCTTCGTCTCCATCCCCTCGGCCTTCATCCAGTCTACCCTAGCGCCCTATCGCGAACAGATCGATCCTGGGACCATCCTCGTCAACCTGGCCAAGGGTATCGACGCCGGGACCGGGCTGACCTCCTTTCAGACCCTTTCCGGCTTATTCCCGCTCAACCCGAAGATCATGCTCTCCGGGCCGTCCATTGCCAACGAATTTGTTCGCCGGCTGCCCACCGTGGTGGTCCTGGCTGGCAAGCGGATCAGCGACCAACTCCTCGTGGCGCGCCTGCTGGAGAACGATTATTTCCGCACCCGTTTCAGCGACGACGAGATCGGCGTGGAGCTGGGTGGGATCCTGAAAAACATCTACGCCATTGGCCTGGGACTGTTCGACGGCAAGCAGATCACCAGCATCAATTTCCGCGCCGTGTACCTGACTCTCGCCATGGAGGAAATTACCACCATCGGCGTGGCCATGGGCGCGCACATCGAGACCTTCCTCTACTTATCCGGTATCGGCGACCTGCTGGCCACCTCGTTGAGCGAGCACAGCCACAACCGGCGGATGGGCGAGCTGCTGGCCCAGGGACTGACCCTGCCCCAGATCGAGCAGGAGATGGGCGTGGCCCCCGAAGGATACAATACCCTCAAGGCCATGCTGTACATCGCCGAAAAGCTGCACGTCGCCATGCCTCTCGCCAAAGGGCTGTGGGACGTGATCCACGGCCGCTACACCGCCGAGCGCTTCATCACCTCGTTTATCCGCGATTTTGTCGATTTCGATTAAGGAAACCAGGATCGGTATTGCCAGAGATCAATTTGGGTTCAGAAATCTATCCCTGCGACGTCTTGCCGATCTCAAACTGCGACCTGGCCATCACCACTAATAAACGAGGAAATCGACCAGTTCTGCCACGGTCATCCCAGGTAGATACTGTCCCAGGTCCAGGGAGCTGAGACAGGCATAGATTGAATCCTCGCGCAGCTTTTCCGAGATGAGCCGCTGCTCAAGACCGGTGATATTTTCCTCGCCTTGAAAATCACCTTCGATGTGAATTGCCTGGATCTCCCCCCTGTAGATCTTCATCGTTATGCTCACGTTTCCTCCAGAAAAGCGGCGCTCTTTGCGCATCTCAAATTCTGGAGAGCTGCCGTAGTTCCAATCCCAGGTAGAATATTTTTGATCCCGTAAGACAGAGATCGAGGCGATATCTTCACCGGTGAATTCAAAAGGGTTCACCTCGCGGTCGATTTTGAAAGTTTCTATGATTTCCCGTTTCAATTGGGCAATACTGAAGTTGGGGATATAGTCCCTGATGTTCGTCACCTGGCTGCGGACCGATTTGGTAGCCCTGGATTCGATTTTATCGCCTGTGAGGGCTAAAGCGCGAGACAAGATCTCCAGGTTCGAGCTGAAGAGCAGCGTCCCGTGATGCAGCAGCCGCTCTCTGCTGAGATATTGGGCATTTCCCGAGATCTTTTTGCCCTCGACAGAGAGATCGTTTCTGGGGGAGATTTGAACCGCGACCCCCAACCTGACCAGGGTTTTCGCGATTGGCTCGCTGAGCTGCCGCACGTTCATCTGATTGCCCGGTGCGCTGACAACGAAGGAAAAATTCAAATTCCCCAGGTCGTGGTACACCGCGCCGCCGCCCGATAACCGTCGCACCACCTGGATTCCCATTTCCCGAACAAAATGGGAATTGATCTCCTGGATTGTGTTTTGATGCTTGCCCACCACAATGGCGTTCTGATTTTGCCAGAGGATCAGGGTATCCTGCTCGGGATCCAGCGATCGAAACACATACTCTTCCGCGGCCTGGTTGAAATAGGCGTCGTACCCGGCCAAGTCGATGATTCGCATGGCGCACTTCCCTGAATCGTTTTCCAGAATTGCAAATGAAGATCAATCCTGGCTGTCGTTTCCCTCTTGCTCGCCGCTAGCTTCAGGGACAGGTTCTACCTTGGATGGACCATCCTCTTGCCTGGCAGGCTCCTGAAATCGCGGCAATCGTTGCCGGATTTGGTTGAACAGGTGAACCAGCCTGGGGTCTAGAGCGGGCTTTTTTTCGACGGTCTCCTCTCCTGGCGGATAAGGATCCACGCCTAATATCTTCCTGTAGACGTAGCGCAGGATTTCGCGGGCTGTGGCGATCATCGGCGTTGCCAGCAGCGCTCCCAGGATGCCCCCTGCGGTTGCCCCCACCAACACGCCGGTCATCACCACCAAAGGCGGCAATTCGAGCGCGTCGCCCAGCACGCGCGGGACGATCAGGTTATTCTCAAATTGCTGGATCAGGATATAGAGAATAATCACCAATGCAGCCACGGCCAGGTGGTCGAGCGGCAGATAGGAGGACCCTTGCACTAATGCGACGATCACTGCCGGAACTGCCGAGAGGACCGGGCCAATGTTAGGGATCAGCTCCAGCAAACCGGCGATGAACCCCAGGTACGGTGCCGCAGGGATGCCCAGCGCGGTCAATCCCAGCCAGCTCATGACGCCGATCACCAGCATGAGGGTCAGCTCGCCGCGAAAAAAAGCGCTCCACACCTGCCCAATCTGATCCATCAGCAGGTTGATTTCCCTCCGGTAGGCAGACGGGATTGCCTGTAAAAAGTCTTCCCGAATGGCATGGGCGCTCAGATTCATGTAAATGGACGCCAGCAGGATATAGATAAGCAGGACCACTTTCGATGCTACCGCGCCGACTACGTTGGTGACCGTGCTAAAGGTGGTCGTCAGCGCGGTTCCTAAAGAGCGCAGGATCGTGGATAGCGAAGGCGTCTCCAGAGCCGCGCCGGATGAGGGGGTTTGCAAGGAAGCGAGAAGGTCGTTCACCATCTGGTCGACATACGCGTCCAGCGATGCAATCGGGATCTGAAAGTCCCGGATGGACACCAGAACCGACCGCAGCCACGCGAGAGCGCTGCGCGCAAACGCCGCATAATCCACGTTCAACGCGTAGTTCACCGCGTTGATGATCGCGGGAACCGCCAGGAGCAGCAGCAGCGGGATGAGGATCAGTACCGCCAGATAGACGATTGCCAGGGCCAGGCCGCGGGCCATATGGGTCCGCTCGTGCAGCCAGCCGATTGCCGGATGCGTGATCATGGCGATCAACACCGCAACGACCAGGGCTGGAATGACATCCCGGCTCAGGTAGATCAGGTAGATCCCAAAAAGAACCAGGCTCACCCCCACGATGTATTTGGTGGTTCTGCTCCAGGCGGTATTCTTTGAATCCAAGCCAGTCTCTCTCCTGGTATTAATATACCATGAGCAGGCTCAAAATAGTCGTCATCCGCTGTTATACTCTCCCCGCTGGTAATTGGGCGCTTCCCGGGTAATGATGACGCTGTGCGGGTGGCTTTCCACCTGTCCCGCACTGGTAATTCGAGTCAGGGGGGTGCGAAAGCGCAGGTCATCCAAGTTTTCTGCCCCGGCATAGCCCATCCCCGAGCGTAGCCCGCCGACGAGTTGAAAAATGGCGTCGGCCAGGGCTCCCTTATAGGGTACCATCCCTTCCACCCCTTCCGGCACCAATTTTCCGAGACCAGATTGCCCCGTACCATAGCGGTCGCGGCCGTATCCCCGCATCGCGCCCAGGCTCCCCATCCCGCGGGACGTTTTGTACTGCCGGCCTTCATAGAGGATCATCTCGCCGGGAGACTCCTCCAGACCGGCCAGCATCCCGCCCAGCATGACCGTTTCTGCGCCTGCGACGATTGCCTTGACGATATCGCCCGAGTATTTGATCCCGCCGTCGGCGATGATTGGAATGCCGTACGGGCGGGCAGCCCGCGCGCAGGCATAAATGGCGCTCATCTGCGGCATGCCCGCCCCAGAGATCACCCGCGTGGTGCAGATCGAGCCGGCGCCAACCCCCACCTTTACCGCGTCAGCCCCCGCTTCGATCAGCGCTGCCGTCCCTTCCGCGGTCACCACGTTCCCGGCGATGACCGCCAGGTGCGGGGCGACCGCCTTGATCCGCCGGATCGCCTCGATCACGTCGCGGGAATGGCCGTGCGCCGTATCCACCACGGCCACGTCCAGGCCGCGAGAGGCCATCAGCTCGATCCGGGTCTCCAGGTCGCCCCCGACCCCCACCGCCGCGCCCGCCAGAAGGCGCCCGCGGCTGTCTTTCGCGGCGTTGGGATAATCGGCTTTCTTCTTGATATCTTTGACCGTGATCAGCCCGGTCAGGCAGCCTTGCTCGTCAACCAGGGGCAGCTTTTCAATCCGGTGCTTTTGCAAAATCTGCCGGGCCTGGTCCAGGGTGGTGCCAATCGTCGCGGTGACCAGGTTCTCAGCGGTCATGAAATCACTCACCGGGCGCTGGTTGTCGGCGGGTTCGCAAAAACGGGTATCCCGGTTGGTGAGGATGCCGATCAGCCTCCGACTGTGCATTTCTACGATCGGGATGCCGCTGATGTGGTAATGCGCCATGATCTCTTCCGCTTCCTGGAGCGTGGCGCTGGCGGGCAGGCAGATCGGGTCTGAAATCATCCCGGCTTCCGACCGCTTCACTTTGTCCACCTCCGCGGCCTGATCTTCCGGCGACAGGTTACGGTGGATAATCCCAATCCCTCCCGCCCGCGCCAGGGCGATGGCCATTTGCGCTTCGGTCACCGTGTCCATGGCAGCCGAGAGGATGGGCGTGTTTAACCGGATCCCCTCCACCAGGGTAGCCTGGATATCCGCGTCGCCCGGAAGGACTTCACTGTACCCGGGCACCACCAGTAGATCGTCGAAGGTGAGCGAGTCAAAGGTCTCAAAAAGCTCTTCGTTCATCGTTCCTCCTTTTTTCTAATGGCGAAAGTGGCGAACCCCGGTGAGGACCACGGCCAGTCCCGCGGATTCGGCTGCCTCCAGGCTTTCCGCGTCGTGGATGGAGCCCCCCGGGTGGATCACGGCGGTGATCCCCGTCTGACCAGCGATCTGGATCGAATCCGGGAAGGGGAAGAACGCGTCGGAAGCCAGCGACGCCCCCCGCGCCTTCTCCCCGGCCCGCTGGATGGCGATCCGCACGCAGTCCACCCGGTTCGGCTGCCCGCCGCCGATCCCGACGGTGGCCTCTCCCCGCGCCAAGACGATCGCGTTCGATTTGACATGCTGGCAGGCTTTCCAGGCAAACCGCAGCGACCGCCATTCCTCATTCGTTGGCTGCCGGCTGGAGACGACCTTCCATTGCGTTCCTGGCGGGTCACCGGCGTCGATCGACTGCTTCAACAGGCCGCCGTTGACCGAGCGCAGCTCGAAATCGGGGGAAAGCTCCAGATCCGGGATTTCGACCAGCCGGCAGTTCTTCTTTTTTGCCAGCAACGAAAGCGCCGCTTCGCTGAAACCGGGCGCGAGGATGCACTCCACGAACAGGTTACCGATGGCCTCGGCGGTCTCCTCGTCGAAAGGCCGGTTGGCCGCGATCACCCCCCCAAAAGCAGAGGTGGGATCACACGCGAGAGCGGAGCGAAACGCGCCGGCCAGAGAATCTGCGGAAGCGATGCCGCAGGGGGATAGGTGCTTGATGATGGCGACCGTAGGACGCTCGAAGCTGGCTGCTGCCCGCAGGGCCGCGTCCAGGTCGAGCAGGTTATTGTACGAGAGCTCCTTCCCTTGCAGCACCCTGCCCCCCAGCGGTCCGCAGCCCGGCTGGTAAGAATACAGGCTGGCCGATTGGTGCGGGTTCTCCCCATAGCGGAGGCGCCGGACAGGATACGCCTGCAGAAAGAAGGTTCCTTCCGGGTCCAGGTATTGAGCAATCGCCGCGTCGTAGTGCGCTGTCTGCTGGAAGCCTTTTTGGGCCAGCCTGCGGCGCAGCTCCGGGGTGGTGCCGCCGAGCTGCTCCAGCTCGGCCAGGACCGGGCCGTAATCCGCCGGATCGCAGACCAGGGTGACCCGCTCGAAATTTTTGGCGGCGGCGCGAATGAGCGTTACGCCGCCGATGTCGATATTCTCGATCGCTTCGGCCAGGGTTGCATCCGGGTGTGAGATCGTTTTTTCAAAAGGATACAGGTTGACGACCGCCAGATCGATCCAATCCCAGCCCTGGCCGGTCAATTCCCGGCGGTCTTCTTCCGTTGGGCGCGCCAAAAGCCCGCCGTGGATGGCGGGGTGAAGCGTCTTGACCCGCCCGGACAGGATCTCGGGGGAACCGGTGTATTCAGCCACTTTCGTAACGGGGAGATGGTTTTCTTCAAGCAACCGGGCGGTGCCCCCGGACGCGATCAGCGTCCACCCCAGCCGGACCAGCCGGGCGGCAAACTCGATCAGCCCGCTCTTATCGGTAACCGAAAGTATCGCGTTTGGCATAAGGATCCTTTCAAAAAGGTCGAGAACCGAAATCCGAGAACCGTTACTTCGTCAATTGGTTACCTGGTTGCCCAGTCATAAGATTTCGGATAGAACCTGGATCACCAGCGCGTGCTCGGCCTGGTGGATGCGGTCCTCCAGCGTTTCCAGGCTGTCGTCTGGATCGATCGGCACGATTTTTTGTCCCAGGACGGGGCCGCAATCCACGCGCTCATCCGGCACCAGGTGGACCATCACCCCGGTCCGGTCGATTTCTCCACACCGGTAGGCGTCCCAGGCGCGCTCGATGGCGTGGGTGCCCGGGAAAGCGCCCGGGAGCGCCGGGTGGAGATTGACCACCCGGCCAGGAAACCGGTCTAAAAATGCGGTGCTGAGGATGCGCATCCAGCCCAGGAGTAGGACCCAATCGGGGCTGAATGCCGCCGTCTGGTCGCCAAGCCGGGTATCATAGGTCCCCCGGTCCATCTCTCTGGTTTTTTGCAGGTGAAAGGCAGGCACGCCCGCCTGCCTAGCGCGCTGCAATCCATACGCGTCCGCCTGGTTAGAAAAAACCGCCACGACCCGCGCGGCGATCTTCCCTGCTGCGCAGGCATCCAGGACGGCCTGCAGGTTCGTCCCGTTGCCGGAAATCAGGATCACCAGGCGGGAAGGTCGCGTTGGGGCCGCGGCGCTCATTGCAAGATCACTTTCCGCTCCCCGGGGACGAGCTCGCCGATCACCCAGGTTTCCTCACCGAGCGCCTGTTGGACGCAGCCCAGGCTCTCTGGGGCGATCACCGCGACCATCCCGATCCCCAGGTTGAAGACGCGCGCCATCTCTTCGTCGGAAACGCCTCCCATTTCACGGACGATGGAAAAGAGCGCCGGAACCGGCCAGGAGCCCCGTTGGATCCGGGCGCCCAGGGATGCCGGCAGGATGCGGGGCAGGTTTTCCACCAATCCGCCACCGGTGATGTGGGCCAGCGCTTTCACCGGCGCGGTCGGATCGTCCAGCAGCGGGGCCAGCAGCGGCAGATAAGAACGATGCGGCTCCAGGAGCAAATCCACCAGCGGCCGTTCCAGGCCGGGCAGGACCGCCTCGAGCGGCGTCTGCGCAAAGACCCGGCGCAGGAGAGAATACCCATTGGTGTGCGGCCCTGAGGAGCGCAGCCCGAGGAGCAGATCGCCCGGCTGCAGGGCCGGCCGCGGGAGGATCTGGTCGTATTCCACCAGGCCGACCAGCGTGCCCGCCACGTCGAACTCGCCGGGCTGGTAGACGCCCGGCATCTCGGCCGTCTCTCCGCCGATCAGCGCACAGCTCGCCGCGCGGCAGGCCCCGGCCATTCCACTCACGATCTCCGCAACCATCTGGGGCTCCAGGCAGGAGGCGGCGAAGTAGTCCAGAAAGAAGAGCGGGCGCCCGCCCTGGACCAGCACGTCGTCGATGCAGTGGTTGACGATGTCCACCCCCAGCGGGGCGTAGCGCTTTGCCTGGGCGGCGATCATGATCTTGGTCCCGATGCCATCCGTAGATGCGACCAGCACCGGGCGGCGCATGGACCGCAGCGCCGCGGCATCGTACAACCCGCCGAACGAACCGATGCCGGCGACCACGGCGGAGTTGTAGGTGGAGCGCACCGTGTCCCTCATCAGGCTCACGGCGTGGTTGCCGGAATCGATAGTGACCCCGGCGTCTGCATAGGCCGACCGCATCGCCTGCAAGTGGCGCAGGCCCCGGGCGCCAATATCCCTGCGGTATTGCATCCCCGCAAAGCCGATCTGGTTGATGGCGTCTTGGGCGTCCCGGAGGGCGCTGGGCAGATCCCCGGCCCAGGCCGTGATCCCCAGCACGCGTCCCCCCGCGCTGACCAACTCTCCGCTCTTTTCGCGGCGGGTGGCGGCGTGAAACACGATGCAGTTGCCTTTTCTGGCCTCCAGGCCGTGGATGGGCACCCCGGAAACGCTGGCGGCCGGGTAACCGGCAGATGCGAGCACCACGCAGGCGCAGGAGCCGGCTTTCCAGAGAACCGACGTGCGCGCCAGCGCGCCCTCTGTACACGCCTCGGCGATTTCGATCAGGTCGCTTTCCAGGAGCGGGAGCAGCGCCTGGGTCTCGGGATCGCCAAACCGGCAGTTAAATTCGAGCACCCGCGGGCCGTCCCGGGTGAGTATCAACCCGGCGTAGAGCACGCCTTGATAGCGAATCCCCTCGGCGCGCAGCCCGTCGACTGCCGCCTGCAGGACGGTCCGCGACAGCTTCTCCGCCAAGGTTTGCGGGCAGGCTGGGGCGGGTGCGTAGGCGCCCATGCCGCCCGTGTTGGGTCCCCGATCACCGTCCAGCAACCGTTTGTGATCCTGCGCGGGGGGCATCGCCTTCACCGTCACGCCGTCGGCGAAGGCCAGCAGGGAGATTTCCTCCCCTTCCAGCCGCTCTTCGATCACCACTTCCTGGCCGGCCGCCCCGAGAGATTTCGCTACCATGAACTCTGCCAGGACCCGGCAGGCTTCTTCGCGCGACTCCGGGAGGATTACGCCCTTTCCGGCTGCCAGCCCGGATGCCTTGATCACGACCGGGTAATCGATCCCTTCCAGGTAGCGGGCAGCTTCCTCATGAGAGGTAAAGACCGCGTAGCGCGCCGTTGGGATGCCGTGACGTTGCATGAAACCCTTGGCGAACGATTTGGAGGTCTCCAGTTGGGCCGCGGCGCAGGTGGGGCCGAAAACCCGGATGCCCGCCCCCTGCAGTGCGTCCGCCAATCCCAGCGCCAGGGGTCCTTCCGGCCCGACGATCACCAGCTCGATGGACCGCTCCCGGGCAAAACCGACCAGTCCAGGGATATCTTCCGCGGAGATGAGGACGTTGCTTCCCAGTTCAGCCGTCCCGGCGTTCCCCGGCGCAATCCACAACCGGGCCAGGCGCGGCGATTGGGCGAGCTTCCAGGCCAGGGCGTGCTCGCGCCCGCCGGAGCCCACCAGGAGAATGTTTTTGGTTGAGAGGGAACGAGAATCAGTCTTCATCTTCGGGCGCCTGCTGTTCAAACTCGTCTTTGGAGAGGTTGGACTGGATGTGGAATGGATAGCGCCCGGTAAAGCAGGAATTGCAGTAGCCGCTGGTGCTTCCAATGGCGCTCATCATCCCTTCCATCGACAGGTAACAGAGCGAATCCGCGCCGACCTGGGTGCGGATTTCTTCCACGCTCATCCGGTGGGCGATCAGCTCTTCGTAGGTCCCGATATCCACGCCCATAAAACAGGGATGTTTGATCGGCGGGCAGGTGACACGCACGTGGACCTCTTTCGCGCCGGCGTCGCGGAGGAGCTGGATCAGCGGTCCGGTCGTGGTGCCGCGCACGATGCTGTCGTCGACCACCACGACACGCCGGTTGCGGATATTGGCGGGTAAAACGTTGAACTTCAGGGCCACACCCTGCTCGCGGAGTGATTCGGTGGGCTGGATAAACGTTCTGCCGATGTAGCGGTTCTTCACGAAACCGTCGTTGTTGGGAATGCCGCTCTCAGCGGAATAGCCGATGGCCGCCGGGATCGCCGAATCCGGGATCGGAATGACCACGTCCGCGTCGACCGGGCCTTCCTTCGCCAGTTGGCGGCCGAGGCGCTGGCGTACTTCGTGGATATTCTTGCCGTTCCAGGTGCTATCTGGGCGGGAGAAGTAGATGAATTCAAACAGGCAGGCTGCCTGGCGCGGTTTGGGCGGCACCGCCTGCTGGACAGTGAATGCGGAATTGCTCAAGATGACAATTTCGCCGGGCTTGACCTCGCGGGTGGCGTAGCAGCCGAGCGTTTGTAACGCGCAGCTTTCGGAAGCGGCCGCATGCCCCCCGCTGGGCAGCAGGCCAACATTGAGCGGCCGGAAGCCCCACGGGTCGCGCACCGCGAAGACCCCAGTGCGGGTGAGGATCACCAGGGAATAGGCCCCCACCCATTTTTTCATTAAGCTCTGGATGCGCGCGTTCCAGGTCCGGCCGCGCGCCCCGGCCAGCATCATGGCGATCACCTCGCTGTCGGACGTAGAAGACAGCCCCACTCCGCGCTCGAGCAGTTCCCTGCGCAACGCGGGGGCATTGACCAGGTTGCCGTTGTGGGCCACCGCGATGGGACCGTGCTGGGTTTCGACCAGGAAGGGCTGGGCGTTGTGGCTGGTAGACGCTCCGGTGGTCGAGTAGCGGGTATGGCCGATGGCGCAGCTGCCCTGCAGGGGCTGGAGGTTGATCGAGTTGAACACCTGCGAGACCAGCCCCACGTCTTTGTGCATGCGGATGGCATATCCATTCGACACGGCAATCCCGGCCGCCTCCTGTCCCCGGTGTTGAAGGGCGTAGAGAGCAAAAAAAGCCATGCTGGCGGCGTTCTCGTTGGGCGCAAAAATACCAACCACCCCACATTCTTCGTGCGGCCGGTCTTCTTCGAGAAAAGCTGGAGAAGGCTGGTTCATGGCTGCAGCTCGGCATTATCGCTGAGGATCTTCTCAGCCTGCGCCTTTTGAAAAGCGACCACCGCGCCGTGGATGGTCTCGTCGTGCAGGCCGAGGATTTTTGCCGCCAGCAGGGCGGCGTTGGCCGGTTCCAGCACCACGGCTGGGGCAATTCCCGAGGGCATCCGCAGCGAGGAGAAAAGATCCACTTCGCGAAAAGAATCCCCACTCGGCGGGCAGGCGATCACCGGCGCGGCGACGGCCCCGTCGACGAACCCCGAAAGCGCATTGGAACGCCCGGCCACAGTGATATACACCTTGGGACGGGGGTCTTCCTCGCACTGCGCCAGGATCCCCAACACGTGCCGCGGGGTCTTGTGGGCTGAACCGACGTACCAGGCCGTGTCCAATCCCAGGGCGCCCGCTGCGGCGGCGATCTTCTGGCAATGGGCTTCATCGGCCCGCGAACCCATCAGGATGACCACCAGGGCTCCGCTCATCGCAGCGCCTCCTGGAGGGAGAGCATCTTGACCAGGCGCGGCCCCACCGGGTAGGCCCCCGGCTGGAATGTCTGCCCGGACAGCCCTTCATAAATGGCCTGGTAGAGCCGGCTGGTTTCGATCCAGATCTCATCTGGAAGCGTGGGCGGTTCCCCATCTCCGCGGTATCCGCGTTGCGCATACGCCAGGCGGACGAACTCCTTATCGAACAGCTCGGGTTCCAGGCCGTCGGCCAGGCGCCCGGCGTAGCTGTCCGCCTTCCAGAAGCGGGAAGAATCGGGGGTGTGCACTTCATCGATGAGCAGGATCGAACCGTCCGGGGCGAGGCCAAACTCATACTTGGTGTCCACCAGGATCAATCCCGCTCGGGAGGCGATTTCCTGTCCGCGCTGGAAGAGCGCCAGCGCGGCGGCCTGGACCTGGTCCCAGGTACGCGCGTCGAGCAGACCCTTCTCGACCACCTCGGCGCAGGTCAGGCGCTCGTCGTGGCCGGTCGCCCCGCCTTTCGTGGTCGGCGTGAGGATCGGCTCGGGCAACATTTCGTTCTTGCGCAGGCCCTCCGGGAAGTGGTACCCGTAGATCTCCCGCTCGCCCAGCGAATAGCGGTACCAGAGCGCGGTGTGGGTCACCCCGGTGATATAGCCGCGCACGATGACCTCAACCGGGAAAGACTGCGCGTCCCTGCAGAACATGGCGTTCGGATCGGGGAGGGAGAGCATGTGGTTGGCGATGAGGTCCCAGGTGTGCTCGAACCACCAGGCGGACAACTGGTTGAGCACCTGGCCTTTGAACGGCACGGCCGCGAGGACGCGGTCGAAGGCGGACAGGCGATCGGTGGTGATGACCAGGCGGCGCTCTGGAAGGACGTACCAGTCGCGCACTTTCCCCGACTGCCTGCCCGCAAGGGGAAGGTCGGCTTCGACAAATGCCTGCGAGAGCAAGGGTTGGATCTCTTCTTTCGTGAGCATATACCATACCTCCTAAATTTGGCCGGCATAAGCGACCCCGTTGGCAAACAGCGCCAGGCCGCTGCCCTGGGCCGGGGTCCGCTTGTCTGGATTCTGGTAAGCGAAAACGTGGTTCTCCGGGTGCGGCATCAGGCCGAGCACGTTGCCCTGCGGGTTGCAGATTCCGGCGATGTCGCCGGCCGACCCGTTGGGATTGAAGGGATATTCCCCCTCCGGGCGCGTACCGTCCGGCCGGACGTAGCGGAGCGCCACCTGTTCCTGCGCGTCCAATGTTTCCAGGATGTTTGTCTCGGAAACCGTGAAATTTCCTTCCCCATGCGCCACGGGACAGGTGATCATCTGCTCGAGGCCGCGCGTCCAGATACAGGCCCGCGAGGTGGGGAGCAGCGTGACCCAGCGGCATTCGAAGCAGCCGCCGGAATTGAAAGTCAGGCTGACCCGCCGCAAACCGCCAGACCCCGGTAAAATGCCCGCTTTGACCAGCGCCTGAAACCCATTGCAAATGCCGATGACCGGCCGACCGCTGTCCACGAAGGTGCGGACTTCCCCGGCAAAATAAACCGTCAGGTCCAACGCCAGCAGCCGTCCCGCGCCGAGAGCATCGGCGTACGAGAACCCTCCCGGGAGGACCAGCATCTGGTAATCGCTCCAGCGCTTTTCCCTGCGGCGGAGCTGGTTGAGGTGGACAATTTCCGGCGCCCCCCCAGCCAGTTCGATCGCCAAGGCAGCGTCATGGTCGCGGTTGGTCCCGGTTGCTTGAAGAACGAGAGCTCTTGGTTTCATCAGCGTGTTTTCCCTGATCGAATCAACGGCGTGCGCCAGGCTTCGGCCAGATCCGCGACCGGTAGAGAGAAGAGGGGTTCTCCCGCCAGGCTTACGGCAAAGGCCGGCTGCGCGACCACCTGCCCCACGCGCTGGAGAAACCCTTTCAGGAAGAAACGCTCGAAGGCTTCCTCGCGGCCAGGGGCTACCTCCACCAGCAGGCAGCCGGCCGTTTCTCCAAACAGGGAGGGATAAGGGCCGCTTCCCGCCGGAAGGTCCAGCGCCGCACCGAGCCCGCTGGCGATGCACATCTCCGCCGCCGCGACGGCAAACCCGCCTTCGCTCAAATCGTGGCAGGCGTTCACGCTGCCCGCTGACTGCATCGCCTGGAAGAGAGCCCGGTAGAGCGCGGGCGCTTCGAGGCCGGGCTGTGGAACCTGGTCCGCGGCGCCCGCCGGCATTCCGAAACAGGAGGCGAAATGGCTGCCACCAAAGGCCGGTCGAAATTCGCCCGCCAGGTACAGTGTGGCGCCGGGCTGTTTGAGATCCATCGTCACCGCCCGCTCTACGTTGGGGAGGGTGGCCAGCGCGGTGATCAGCAGGGACGGCGGAATGGCCTGGCGGAGCCCTCCCGCTACCGTGTATTCGTTGTTGAATGAGTCCTTGCCGGAGATAAACGGTGAGCGATTCGCCACCGCCCCTTCATAACAACCCCGCGCGGACTCGAGCAGCGCCCACATCATCTCCGCGCGCAGCGGATTCCCCCAGCAAAAATTATCCAGCAGCGCCAGGTGGTCGGGGTCCGCCCCCACCGCCACTGCGTTACGAATGGCTTCATCTACAGCGCCGAGAGCCATGCGATACGGGTCGATCTTGCCATACTCCGGGTTGAAGCCGTTGGACAGGACGATCCCCCGCAGCCCGGGAGCGCCCATCGGCTTGAGCACGCAGGCGTCCGATGGCCCATTCCCCGGGCCCGCCAGCGGTTTCACGCAGGTTCCTCCCTGGACTTCGTGATCGTACACCCGGATGATTGCCTCCCGAGAGGCGATATTCGGGTGCGCCAGCAGCGCCAGCAGCGCGGCGGAGAAATCCGGTAGAGCGGCCGCGGCTCTTGAGATGGTCGCCTGCCCGGGGGGAGAGGCAGCTAACCGCCGTTGGGGAAGCCCGTGGTGCAAGAAATCGGTCTCCAGATCGAGCGCTTTCTGCTGGTGATAGCGCACGACCAGGCGCCCGTTTCCGGTGAAGGCACCGATATCGCTCATCTCTACGTCGAACAGGTCACAAAGAGCGCGGAGTTTTTCCTGGTTTTCCGCCGGGACGGCGCAGACCATCCGCTCCTGAGCCTCCGAAAGCCAGATCTCCCAGGGCGCCAGGCCGGCATATTTCAGGGGAACCCGGGCCAGGTCCACGTCCGCGCCGGTCTTTGCCGCCATCTCCCCCACTGCCGAAGAAAGCCCGCCCGCGCCGCAGTCGGTCACCGCGTGGTACAGCTCCTCATCCCGGGCGCGGAGCAGCACCTCCATGACCGTTTTCTCGGTGATCGGCGCGCCGATTTGCACGGAAGCGCCGGCCACCTCCCCCGTCTGGGCGTCCATGACCATCGAAGAAAAAGTCGCACCGCGCAGGCCGTCCCGGCCGGTCTTACCCCCCAGGACGATCACACGGTCGCCCGGCAGGGGTGCGCGCCGGTGAAGCCCACGCGGCGCGATCCCGACGCAGCCGCAATAGACCAGCGGGTTTGCGGTGTAGCCGGGGTCGAACCACACCGCGCCGTTCACGGTGGGGATCCCCATCTTGTTCCCGTAATCCTGCACCCCGGAAACGACCCCCGAAAAAATCCGCTGCGGGTGGAACACGCCCCCGGGCAGGTCGTCCGTATCCGCGTCCAGCGGCCCAAAACAGAGCACGTCGGTGGCGGCGATGGGCTTGGCAGAGACGCCGAGGATGTCGCGGATCACTCCCCCCACTCCCGTATTGGCGCCGCCAAACGGCTCGATGGCCGAAGGATGGTTGTGGGTCTCCACTTTGATGGAAACCTCGCAATCCGGGCCAAATTCGATGATCCCGGCGTTGTCGCTGAAGGCCGAGATGACCCAGGGCGCGGCGATCTCCTCGGTCGCCCGGCGAATATACGTGTCCAGGAGGTTGTTGACCAGCGGCGGGTAGGGTGAAGGTTGGGGCGCTTCGACTTCGACGCAAGCCTTGAACGTCTTGTGCACGCAGTGCTCACTCCAGGTCTGGGCGATCATTTCCAGCTCCACGTCGCTGCAGTCGCGTCCCTCGGCGCGAAAGTATGCCTGGATCGCCTCCATTTCCGCCAGGTCCAGAGCCGCCCGCCGTTCCACTGACAGCGCCAGCAGGCCCGCGGAATCGAGGTTGCGGATAGGAAGGATCTCGACCCGGGTCGAAGCCTCGGCCGGCTGCGGGAAAATGGGCTCGATCTCACCCAGCGCGTAGCATTGGATCACCGGGTTGGCGAGCAGGCGCCCGGCCAGATGGTGGAGATCGCTTTTCTCCAGGCGCCCGGAAATGATGAACTGCTTGCCGGTCGAGGCGTTTTGCAGCGCCGCGATCCCGATCTCGTGGGCGGCGCGGAGGATCTGCTCGGCGACCGGGTCGGTGACCCCCGGGCGCAGGCCTACCTCGATCTGGTGCGTGTTCTCCGCCAGCGAGAATGGCGGCGAAGTACCACTTGCCCGCCAGTCGACACTTTCAGTCACCGGGTCACACAGCAGGCTGCTGGCGATTTGTTCGAGCTGAGACGGCTCCAGATTTCCTTGAAGAAAATAGAGATCGTTGCACTGGACGTGCTGGATGCCCTGGATTCCCAGCGCGCGCGCCTCTGAAACGAAACCGGCCGAACGTGGATCGTTCGGCCGGTTTGGGCAGGTCACAACTCGATAGATCGGGGCATATCCATTCATCGTCGGTTCACCTCGTCAGGTTGAATAGATTGTACCCATGGTATGTTGTCTGGTCAACCATGAAATCGTGACAAAAGTCACCCAGGTTGCATTACGAATGTCATAATTTACCAGGGTCTGCCTGCTCCAGCGAATCGATTCGAAAACCATGTGGATCGGGTTTTTCATTGTGCAAAAGGAAGAATACCAAACAGCAAAAAGTGATTCTCAATGAGATTTCCCCTTGACAATTTCCGTTTTCACGGTAAAATCTAGCGAAATGGATCAGAATGCTCATCTAGACAAGTTTCTGCGCTTGAAAACCGGCCCGGGGACGCGCCGGGACCAACGTTCTCGATCCCGATTTCATTTATCCACCCGAGGAGAGCCATCACGAGGCTCTCCTCTTTTTTTGCCCATTTGCCAGTGGAAAGGAGGCCGCTTTTGATCCGCATCCCCGGCCTGATCGACCCTCACGTACACCTGCGCGAACCCGGCGGTGTGCACAAAGAAGACTGGGACAGCGGCACCCAGGCCGCGCTGGCGGGAGGCGTGACGCTGCTGCTGGCGATGCCCAATACCCGGCCGCCGGTCACGGATAAAGCCGTCCTCGAGACAGCGCTGGAAGCCGCCGCCCAGAAGGCTCGCGTCGATTATGCCCAGTATCTTGGGGCCGGTCCTGGCAATGCGCGCAGCGCGGCCGGTCTCGCCCCCCGCGCCGCCGGCTTGAAGATGTACCTCGACCAGACCTTTGGCGATCTCCGCCTCGACGATGTGGGGTTGTGGATGGAGCATTTTGCCTCCTGGCCGCGGAACCGCCCCATCGCGGCCCATGCCGAAGGTCCGCACCTGGCCGCGGTGATCCTCCTCGCCGTCCTCTTCGATCGACCGGTTCACCTCTGCCACGTCTCCCGCCGCGCGGAGATCCTCCTCATCCGCGCCGCCAAAGAAAAAGGGATCCGGGTCACCTGCGAAGTCACTCCCCACCACCTTTTCCTGAGCCAGGGGGACGCCGGGCGAATCGGACCCGGCCGCAGCGAGGTCCGCCCGGCGCTGGCAACGCCTACGGACGTCCGGGCCCTGTGGGAGAACCTGGACGTAATCGACTGCTTCGCCACCGACCACGCTCCCCACACTCTGGCCGAAAAAGACGGCCCCAACCCGCCGCCCGGCTACCCCGGGCTGGAGACTGCCCTGCCGCTCTACCTGACCGCTGTCGCCGAAGGCCGCCTGACCCTGGATGAGCTTGTAGCGCGTTGCGTGACCAATCCACGGCGGATCTTCGGCCTGCCCGAGCAGCCCGAAACCTGGCTGGAGATCGACCCCGCCGATCGTTGGGAGATCTGCGCTCGCGATACCTTTACCCGCTGTGCGTGGACCCCATTCGAAGGTAGGCCGGTGTGCGGAAGGCTGCGCCGGGTCGTACTGAGGGGCCAGGAAGCGTACCGCGATGGGGAGATCAAGGTGGAGCGGGGGTATGGAGAAAATATTCAAGAACCGCCCGTCCTGTGCCGGACAGGCACAGGGAGAACCGATATCCGGGAACCGTAAGAGAAGAGACAGGAACCAGTTGCCAGGCAACCAGGTAACCAATCATTTTTTATAAGGAGAAAAAATATGGCCACATATAGTCCCCCCGTCCGCGCCAGTGAAAACGCGCCCTTCCTGCCGTTTGGCGACCAGCAGTCGTCGCCGTTCTACGGGAAAGATATCCTTTCGGTAAAGCAGTTCGACCGCGAGGACCTGAAGTACATTTTCAGCATCGCCCACGAGATGCGCGAGATGGTCACCCGGATTGGCACGTTCGATCTGCTCAAGGGCAAAATCCTCGCCAACCTGTTCTACGAACCGTCGACGCGGACGTCCTCCTCCTTCACTTCGGCGATGGAGCGGCTGGGCGGAAGCGTCATCCCGATCAACGAGGTCCGCTATTCCTCGGTCACCAAGGGCGAGTCGCTCCCCGACACGGTGCGCACGCTGGAAGCTTATGCCGACGTGATCGTCTTGCGCCACCCGGAGATCGGGTCGGCTGCCCTGGCTGCCCGCTACGCGCGCAAGCCGGTGATCAACGCCGGGGATGGCGCCGGCGAACACCCCACTCAGGCTCTCCTCGACCTCTTTACCATCGAGGAAGAGCTCCACCGCCTGGATGGGCTGGCCGTGACGATGGCCGGCGATCTGAAATACGGCCGGACGGTCCACTCGCTGGCCCGCCTGCTCAGCCTGTACGGGGTGCGGCTGAACTACGTCTCCCCCGAAATCCTGCGCATGCCGGCTGAGATCATGGCCGAGATCGCCCAGAAAAGCGTCCCTCAGGCGGAGCACCGCACCCTGGACGCCGTCCTGGCCGAAACCGATGTGCTCTACGTCACCCGCGTACAGAAAGAACGCTTCGAAAACCCGGAGGAGTACGAGCTGGTCAAGGATGCGTACGTGATCACCCCCGAGCTGATGCGCGGCGCAAAGGACGAAATGATCGTCATGCACCCCCTGCCGCGCGTCACCGAGATCGCGATGGAGTTCGACGAGGATCCCCGGGCGGCCTACTTCCGCCAGATGGAATACGGCCTGTACACCCGCATGGCGCTCCTGGCTCTCGTCCTGGGAAAAGCATGAGCGCTCCGGGTTTCTTTTCCATTCTGGAGGACCGCGCCCGCCTGATCGACTCCCTTCTCTGCGTCGGGCTGGATCCACACCCCACCGACCTGCCTGAACCGTCCGCCGCGGCAGCGCGTGATTTCTGCATCCGCCTGATCGCAGCTACCGCTCATCTCGCCGCGGCCTACAAGCCCAACGCGGCCTTTTTTGAAGCCTTTGGTTCATCCGGATGGAGCGCTCTCCAGGAGGTGATCGCTGCCGCACCCCCTGGCGTCCCGGTCATCCTCGACGCCAAGCGCGGAGACATCGCCTCGACCGCCGAGGCCTACGCCCGGTCCGCTTTCAAAACCCTCGGCGCGCAGGCGATTACGCTCAACCCCTATCTCGGGCGCGATGCGCTGGAGCCATTTTTAACCGATCCCGCCCATGGAGTCTTCCTGCTCTGTAAAACCTCCAATCCCGGCTCGGCGGACCTGCAGGACCTCCCTCTGGGCGGGGAACACGCCGGTCTGCGCCTCTATGAACGGGTCGCCTGCCTGGCCGCCGAATGGAATGCGGCCGGCAACCTGGGGTTGGTGGTCGGCGCGACGCACCCGGAGGCCCTTCGCCGGGTCCGGGAGCTGGCCCCCGGCCTGTGGATCCTGGCCCCGGGCGTTAGCGCGCAAGGCGGGGACCTGGCCGCCGCCCTGCAGGCGGGTCTGCGCGCGGATGGGTGGGGCCTGCTCGTCCCGGTTTCGCGCGCCATCTCCCAATCTGCCGACCCGCGCCGGGCGGCTGAGGCGCTGCTGGATGGCCTGCGCCGCGAGCGCGACGCCTGGCAAAAATCGGCCGAGCCGCTTCCCCGGTCAGCCTCCGCTGAACCACAGACGACCCCGGGGACATCCCTGGCCGAAGGGCTGTTGCGGGCCGGCTGCGTGCGCTTCGGCCGGTTCACTCTCAAATCCGGCCTGGAATCACCCATCTATCTCGACCTGCGCCGGCTCGTTTCTCACCCGGGTTTGCTCGCCCAGGTCGCCGCGGCCTATCTGCCCATCTTGAAGACGCTGGAATTCGACCGGCTGGCAGCCCTGCCGTATGCCGCGCTCCCCATCGGCACCGCCATCAGCCTCATGAGCGGCCGGCCGCTGCTCTACCCGCGCAAGGAAGCCAAAGCGTACGGCACGAAGGCCGAGATCGAGGGGGAATACCGGCCCGGAGAGCGGGTGGTGGTGATCGACGACCTGGCCACCACGGGCGAGAGCAAGTTCGAAGCGCTGCAAAAGCTGGCCTCCGCCGGGCTGGTCACGCGCGACGTGGTCGTGCTGATCGACCGCCAATCCGGAGCAGCCGCGTCGCTGGCCACGGCCGGCCTGCGCCTGCACGCCATCCTGACCCTCACCGGGCTGCTGGACGGCTGGGAGAGCGCCGGCCTGGTCCCCGCCGAACAGGTTGCGATGGCGCGGGCGTTTCTGGCAGAGCACCCCTGATGGAACTCTACCCGCTCCTCCGCCCATTGATCTTTCGCCTGGACCCTGAAGCAGCCCACCGGGTCACCCTCGCCCTCCTGCGCCTGGCCGCCGGGTCCATGCCGGGAAGGGTGCTGGTGCGCGCGATGTTCGCCGCCGGGCAATCCGCGGACCCCGTCGAAGTCTTCGGGCTTCGCTTCCCCAACCGGCTGGGGATGGCCGCCGGATACGACAAAGATGCCCTGGCATGGCAGGGCCTCGCCCTGCTTGGATTTGGCCACGTCGAGGTGGGCACAGTCACGCCCCAGCCCCAGGCGGGCAATCCCCGGCCGCGCATCTTCCGCCTGGTCGAAGACCGCGCTGTGATCAACCGCATGGGCTTCCCCAACCAGGGGGCCGCGGCCATCGCACGGCGGCTGGCAGGCGGCTGGCGTCCAAAGGGCGCCATCCTGGGGGTCAATATCGGCAAGAATAAAGACACCCCACTGGAGGAGGCGGCCCAGGATTACCTGGACTTGTTGAGGATTTTCGCGCCGCTGTGCGACTATCTGGCGATCAACGTCAGCTCGCCAAACACGCCCGGGTTGCGCAGCCTGCAAACCCGCCAGGCCCTGGAGCGCCTGCTCAATCCCCTGGCCGCCGGGCGCGCCTACCTGCCCCGGCCTTTACCCCTGCTGGTAAAACTGTCGCCTGACCTTCTTTCAGACGAGCTAGACGGGGCTCTCGAAGCCATTCTATCGACCGGGATGGACGGCCTCATCGCCAGCAACACCACTTTGAACCGCGAAAGGCTCTTCTCCTCACGCGCCGGGGAGACCGGAGGGCTGAGCGGGGCGCCGCTCAAAGCCCGAAACACCTGCCTGATCCGGGAAATCTCCCGCCGCCTGGGGCAGACCACGCGCCTGCCGGTCGTCGCCAGCGGCGGGGTGATGTCCGTGGTCGACGCGCGAGAGAAGCTGGACGCCGGGGCCGTCCTGGTCCAGCTCTATACGGGCCTGATCTACGCGGGGCCGGGGTTAGTGAGAAAGATCCTGAGTTCTCCCGAAAACCGGCCTTCCTGTATGGCATACGCAATCTGATCTGCGCCACGACCCTGGGGCGAGGGGTGGGAGTGTTTTTATGAGACTCACAGGATTTGTCATATTTTCTTCGTGACGAATACCTATGGACGGTGGTTTCATCCCGCGGTACAATTTTTTTATCTTCAGATTCTCCAATCCGGAATCCCGGCCCAATATACGAACCAAATCGCTTTCAATCACCCATCACCAAGAGGGATAATATGGCACCCCGTTTCGCCTTTCGTTTCTACGGTTGGGCAGTGGCATGGATCGTGATTTCTCTGATGGCTGCATGTGGTCAGGTTCCTTCTCCTACCCCTCGGAGCCCCGTTTCGAACTCTCCCAGCCCCACGGCAGACGCCTGCCAGGATCCCGGTGGGCCGGTCACGGTCAGCGTCCACGATTGGTCGTCTCCGGACCGCCAAAAGTATTGGGACCAGGTGATCCAGGCCTTCACGCAGGCCCACCCTTGTATCCGCGTGAAGACCGTGAAGTTTCCTGAGGAACGGATCAAAGTAATCCAAGAGCTCACCGATGGGACCGCCCCGGATCTGATTGGATTTGACACCTCGGATCTACCCCGCATCGCCCGCATGGGATACCTGACCGACCTGTCCCCCATCATGGCCAGAGATAATTTTCACCCCGAGGAGCACTTCTACGAATCGGTCTACAAGGCCGGCTTTGTGGATGGGAAGCCCTTGGGGATTGCCAAGGATTACAGCGTCAGCGCTTTTTACGTCAACACCGATCTGCTGGCCAGTGCCGGGTTGGCCGTCCCCAAAGAAGGCTGGACATACGATGATTACCTGGAGATGGCGTTAAAACTCACCAAAGATCAGGCCGGAAACAACGCAGCCAGCCCGGAATTCGATCCGAAGAATGTGGTCACCTGGGGAACCATCCTGGGCCAATGGGGCGGCGACAGCGGTTGGTGGCGCGGTTTCCAGAGCTTCCTGTATTCGTGGGGCGCGCACACCATTTCCCCGGATGGGAAAACCACCACCGGCTATCTGAACAGCGACCAGGCAGTGGCCGCCTGGACCTGGTACCGCGACCTGATCCACAAATATCATGTGGCCCCAACGGTCCCTTATCTGAACGGAAGCGGGGCAAACAATGAAAATTTCTTCCGCCAGCAAAAAATCGCTATCTCCGGTGTATTTTGGGGGCCGTGGTTTCAGGACGTCTTCAACCAGACCCCCGGTTTGAAGTGGACCGTGGTTCCCCTCCCCACCGGCCCGGCAGGGCATCACGCCGCGATCATGTGGATGGGCTGGGGGATCAACTCCAGGTGCCAGCACGTGGATCAGGCCTGGCAGTTGCTCAAATGGCTGACCACCGACCCCGGGCAGAAGGTGTTTGCTCTCAAGGCCCTCAGTGGGGATCAATCTGTGGCCCAGGCGATGCAGCTCAAAAGCGATCCCTATTGGAGCGTTTTCCTGAACGAGGTGCCATATCAGGACCGCCTGGACGATCTGTCAACGCCCTTCTATACGGCATGCGTCGATATCCCCGGGGGGAAATTGGTCGGAAAATTCTTTCAGGAAGACGCGGTGCGGATGAACATCCGCAGCGAGCTCGATAACCTGGCCGCGGAGGCCGATCGCTGCCTGGCCGAATCCAAACTACCCTGACGATCGCCGGGTTTAATGGCCCGGCGGGAGATTCGCGCAAGTTTGCCGGTACGGAAGGCCATCCAGGTATTCCTTCCACTCCGCCTGGGTCAGATTGCGGACCAGCTTCTGGCAGGCCAGTTGGATCAGGTCTTCATTCCGCCATAACCAGGCGCGGACAGCACCATTTGCGCTGCCGGTAACCACCCGGTGCGAATCCGGGCTGAACGCAACGGAAAATACCGCCTGGTCCTGAATAATCCGGGCCACCTCACTCCCGGTGGCTACCTCCCAGATCCGGGCTGTTCCGTCCTGGCTGCCGGTAATGACCAGTTTACCCTCGCCGTCGATTGCCACGGAGGTCACCGGTCCATCCAGTTTCATCCGCTCCAGCTCCCGCCCGCTCTGGTAATCCCAGATCCGCGCCGTCCCATCCTGGCTGCCGGTAATGACCAGCTTGCCATCCGGACTGACCACAACCGAGGTCACGGGTCCATCGTGCTGCATGCGCTTGAATTCCTTGCGAGCGGAGAGATCCCAGCTCATCGCCGTTCCGTTCTGGCTGCCGGAGATGATCCCCTTTCCATCCGGTGTGAACGCCAGGGCCGTGACCGGCCCATTCTGTTCCAACCGTCCCAATTCCTGCCCGGTCTGGAAATGCCAGATGCGGATCACGCCATCCTGACTCCCTGAGATCACCACTTTTTCATCCGGAGAAAAATCTACCGACCACACCGGCTGGCCGGCACCCATCTCGGTCACACCTTCGCCGGTCTCAGCCTGCCATACCCGGGTTGAGCCATCGTCATTCCCGGAGATCACGAGTTTTCCATCTTTGCTGAACACCGCCGAGAGCGCCCCGGCGCCATAGAGCATGTGGGCAAGTTCCTCTCCGGTCCCCGCGTTCCAAACGCGGACGGTATTGTCGTTGCTGCTCGACAGGATCCGCTCCCCATCCGGGCTGAATTGGACAGACGATACCGGTCCATCGTGCTGCATGTGTGCCAGCTCTCGGCCGGTTTGGGTTTGCCAGACATGGACAGTGTGATCTGAGCCAGCACAGGCGATCAGTTTTCCGTCCCGGCTGAAACTGGTTGCCAGCACAGTTCCGCTATGAGCCAGATGGGTCAGCTCGCGCCCGGTAAACGAATCCCACACCCGGGTGATGCCATCCTCGCCAGCGGAGACTGCCTGGCTGCCATCCGGGTGAAAAGCGACCGCCAGCACCCGCCCGTTGTGCCGCACTCGGGTTAGCTCGCGCCCGGTTTCGACGTCCCACACACGCGCCGTGCCATCATCGCTTCCTGAAATGATCCGGGTGCTATCCGGGCTGAAAGCCACCGCCCGAACCTGATCGCTGTGCTGCATCGCAGTCATCTTTCGCCCGGTTGCTGCGTCCCAGACGGCGACCACCCCATTCCACCCGCTGGTCACCACCTTTGTCCCATCCGGGCTGAAAGCTGCTTCCCACAGCTCGCTGCTGGCGCCGATCCGCGCTAGCTCGCGCCCGGCGGCTGGATCCCAGACCCGCGCTGTCCCATCCTGGCTCCCCGAAACCACTTTTGTCCCATCGGTGCTGAAAGCTACCGAGTAGACCATCCCATCGTGCCACATCCGGGCAACTTCGTGCCCAGTTGCGGCTTCCCAAACTCGGGCGGTCCCATCCTCGCTTCCTGAGACGACCCATCTCCCATCCGGACGAAAGGCCACCGCCCAGACTTTCCCCTGATGGGTCATCCGGGCCAGCTCGCGTCCGCTGGAAGCCTCCCACACCCGGGCCGTCCCATCCTGGCTGGCTGACGCCACCCATTTTCCGTCCGGAGAAAAAGCCACTGCCGATACGGGGCCACCATGATCCAAACGAGACACTTCCTGCCCGCTTTGTACGTCCCAGACTCTTGCCGAACGGTCCCAACCCCCAGAAACGACCCGTTTTCCATCCGGGCTGAAGGCAACGGTTGAAATGCGATCTTCCTGGTGCAGCGTAGCCACCGTCTGGGGATAGAAGCTCAAACTGTCCGCCAGGATTTCGTTCGCGGCTCTCCCGGGGTTGCGTGTCAGCGACTCGATCGCGAGTAACATGGCAAGATCGTTGTTGGAATGAGCGATCAACAGCTCATCTGCCTGCGCAGCCAGTTGCTGCGCCAGGCTGATGTCTGCATGTCGCCTGGCCGAGTCAGCCTGGAATAGGCCCCAGGCAGCGATCCCTGCCATGAGGATCGCGATGCAGACTGTCGAGAAGATAATCAGATTGCGCTGGCGTTCACGTCGCTCGCGTTCGCGTTCGCTTAATTCCTGGCAGGCGTTCAGATAATCCAGTTCAGCCTGGTTGAAGGCCAGACGCCCTTCCTGAGCAGCCTGCCAGGCGGTCGCCAGCCGCTCGCCCCGGTGGATGAGCAGGTGATCCACCCGGCCCTCAGCCTGCCACTCGAGAGCCGCATCCTGGACCCGTTTCCCCAGGCGGAGCTCATCGCGGTCGTTTTTTAGCCAGCTTTGCAGCCTGGGCCAGTGATGGATCAAGGCCTCGTGGGCCATCTCGATCTCTTCCTGGCCCCCCTCCGGACTCCATTCGGTCACCAGCAGCCGGGCGTTTACCAGCTCGCGGATGACCTCCAGCGTGGCTTCCCGGCTTTCGCCTGCAGGCACCAGTTCATCCAGGCTGGCCCGGCGCCGGGTGTCTTGGGTGCCTTCCCCCAGCTCGGTCAAGCGCAGAAAAATACGCCGGGTGATCGCTTGCCGCTCCGGTTGGAGGTGGGAGAACACCCTTTCTGCGGTATTGGCGATGACCCCATGCACGCCGCCGGCCTCCTGGTAGCCGATCAAGACCAGCGTGCGTCCCCGCCGCCGTTTCCAGGTCTCCAATAATGCGTACGAGATCAGGGGCAGGGCGCCTGGCTCGGCCAGGCGGTCCTCGGTCGCCCCGACATCCTTCAAGATCAGATCTACCAACCCCTGTTCCAGGTTCCAACCATTGCGCCGCGCCGGTTCTTCAATGGCCTGGCGCAACTCTGCGAAGCTCATGGCGCCCACGTATTCCTGCCGCGCGCTGAGCGCCTTGCGAAGCTCCGGATACTGCCCGCAGTGGGCGTAGAAGTCCGCTCGCAAGGCGATCACGACCGGCTCATCGCGATGCAACAGCCGGTCGATAAAGGCCTGTCGTTGGGGTTCACTGCGGCACAACGTGAACAACTCCTCGAATTGGTCCACGATGAGCAACCGGCGCCCTGAAAGACGATCCACCAGGCCCTTCAGTTTTTCCATGGGATGGGCAGTGGGGGTAATGATCTCAACGGTCCATGGAACCTGGACCTTCCCATTAACCTTTTCGCGACCCGGAAATGCATTCCGGCTGACCAGCGCTGCCAGTCCCGCGCGCAGCAGGGACGACTTGCCACTGCCCGATGCCCCAACGATCGCCAGGAAATGATCCCCAGGTTGGCCTCTTCCTTTTTCCAGCGAGCGCACCAGCGCTTCCAGGTGCTCTCCCAACCGGGCCGTCAGGGATTCGCGGCCAAAGAAGAGATCGGAGTCGAGGACATCGAAAAATTGCAAACCTTTGTAAGGAGGTTCTCCCGGCGCGGGCAGCGGCTCCGCGAGGGCCGGATAGGCCTCCAGCCCCTTGCCTTCGCGGATCGCTTCGACCAGCCGGATCGTATCAGGCGATGGTTCGACACCCAACTCGTCTGCCAGGATACGCCGGCTCGCTTCATACTGGTTCAGCGCCGCAGACCGGTCTCCGCTCTTTGCCAGCAAACGTATGAATTGGGAGTGAGCCTCCTCCTGCCAGGGTTCCAGCTCCAGGCGCCGGCGGGCATAGCCCAGGGCCTGACCAATTTCTCCGCAGCGTTCGAAATAGCCCGCCATCTGCCCAAAGGCGTGGGAAGCGCGGTTCTGAAGGCTAACGCTGATCTGGTAAGCCCAATTGTCAAACTCAGGACAATTCTTGATCGTCAGACCTTCCAGAAAATTTCCCCGGTACAACGAAAGCGCGGAGCGTGCGGCTTCCAGCAGTTGCGAAGATGGGTCGAGGACGGCGGTGATGTTTCCCTCAGAGGGAAACATGCGGTTGAACTCCGCAACATCCAGCCAGACTTCACCCTGAAGGTTGAACTGGATTGTTTCCGGAGTGATGATGAAGCAGGGGGTCTGAGCCTCAGCGTCGTTGGCGAGCCGGCGTAAATTCGCGAGGGCGCTGCGCAGGCTGGCCCGGGCCGTTGCCTCTGAGGATTCCGGCCAGAATAGGCTTGCGACCCGTTCGCGGCGGTGGGAGCGCCCGGATTCGACCGTCAGGTAAGCCAGCAGGGCTCTGGCCTTGTCGGATTGGAAACCGGTCAGGGGGCGGCCATCCAACCGCACGTCATATTGCCCCAGGAACGAAAGCGCCAAATGAGCCATTGAACCTTGCCTGTAGGGGTCGATCGGCAGATCTGGATGGGTTGTTCATTCTTACCGAATGAGTGTATTGTAGCATGATCGGAGACGAAATCGAAATTTAACGGGATCAGCCTGACCATGATTCCCAGGTCAGGCGATCCCCTTCCCAAAATAACCTTACAGATTTTGGACAGTTCTTTGGTATGAGATAGCTTAGTTACTTTCGTAGATTTTATCAAATCAGCGTGAAGAGAACGCAAATTTTGCCTGATTTCAAAAAAAGTTCGCCGACAGGGAGAGGGGGGCTCCCTGCCGACGAACAAACTGATTGTATCACTTTTCACGGATCCGTCAATCCTGAGCGTGGAGTGTTTGTCCCAAGATTGGTAGGCGAATTTGGAAAAATCGCCCAGGCAGTTTTTCTCCAGGAAACAGGATGGTGAGCTAAGCCACGCCTACTCCCGCTACCATCAGGCCGCTGGTCATTCCCGGCCAGGTTTTGTAGCC
>DATKLX010000011.1:0-8182 GCA_035542155.1 Anaerolineaceae bacterium | reverse complement strand
GGGCATAAAGAGAAATGGGAGGTATTCGTTTGTTAAAGAACGAGCGCTCAAATATTGAAGGATAGCTTGGTGCAAAACAGCCCGAAAGTCGCTTCAGTCGCTTCTACCAGGCTAAAACCAGAGTTTTGCACCGCAAACTAGTTTAATTCTATAGACTACGGTATAGACTACGGTTTTGCATCCCTACCCAGTAGTTTATTCAACCTACCCGCTGCATCATTGGCCATTCCAGGCATCAGGTGGCCATAGGTATCCATACTGAGATTCCAAGAACTATGCCGCATAGCGTTCTGCAATTCTTTGGGATGCGCCCCAGACTGAATGTGTAAACTGGCTGTGGTGTGGCGGAGGTCATGAAACCGGACATCAGGTAATCCAGCTTTTTTCAGAACTGATTTAAAATGTCTGACTAAGTTACGAGGCCCGATGGGTTTTCCGCTTCTGGTAGTAAAGATGAGTCCATGGTTTCTATCCAATCCCTCAACATGGATTCCCAGAACCTCTCCTTGCCTTAATCCCAGGTAACAAGTTGCCACATAGAGAGGGAAGTATGGGTGGTTGGATACAGCATCCAGAAGGATATTGACCTGTTCAACTGTTAATGGCTCAACGGGAATCCGATGGTAAGCAGGTTCATCAACCAGGTCGGATACATTGCGGGCCACCAGATTCCAACGAACAGCATAACTTAAGTTCTTAAAGCCTGTCGCTGGGTAAGGAGCCAATCTTTGGCAACCTGCTGGCGTTTGGAGCGTTTCCTTTTACTTGTCCCATCCGGAAGGTTTATTTCGGCAATCCATGTATTTTCCTTTTATGAGTAAAACAGACCCCCTTCACCTTTCGCCCGTCTTTTGCCCAAGCATGCCTACCTGTTAGCGACTATCCAGAAACAGTTGTTCTAATTAATTATACGGCAAAAAAAGCATTTATGAACACCTTTCGCAATAAGGAGTGAAAAAATGAAAGAGAATGTCTACGAAAATGCTCGCACCCCGGATATGGTCCGGAAATCCATGACGACATCCAGAAATATCTCGCTGACGGGGGCTATTCTACCTGCTCACCTTTGTCTCAATCCCAACCGCAGTTCTCTACAATTTGGTGCGCGACCCCAACTACATTGTTGGCCCTGGACCGGACACGGCCGTCATCTTGGGTGGTAGTCGAGGCAACGATGGCTGCTAAGGTTTCCAGCTGAGTAAATAACACATCAACTCCAGCTTGAAACGCGATCCCCCTTGTCGAATTCTCATATTCGATAAGGGGGATCGCGTTATCCAGGCGAAGAATGAAATCGATTGGGAGAGACCAATCAGTCCAGGCTTGCCTCTCCTACCTGGGTGGAGATCTCAAACTGTGGGGGATTTTCCAGGTGTTTTTTCACTGCACACAGCTGCGCCGAGCGGATAAGGGAATCGTAGTATTTTTCCGGGAAAGTTGGCGGGACCTGGATGGTCAGGTCGATCTTCTCGACCATACCAGTCGCGGGGTTCTTGTGGACGGTCTCCTTGATCTGGATCCCTTCGGTCGGCAGGCCGCGCTGGCGGCAAAAACCCAACACATAAATCCCGGCGCAGGTGCCGATTGAGGCCAGAAAAAGAGAAAATGGAGTAGGCGCCGAACCTTCGCCGCCCCCCGCGGGCGGCTGGTCGGTCGAGACTGTGAAGCCGCCAAAGTGCGCATCTACCCTGGCGCCACCAGGAAAATCAATCGCCATTTCCATATCATGCTCCTTGAGGTCTGTGATACTCGTTTGGATGAAAAAGGTTCAGAAAAGTTACAGGAAAAGAGACGCTTATGGTAATGGCGTCTCTTTTCCTGGTCAAGGGTCTGGGAATACTTTCGATAAGATTTACTTGGCCATACGGATCTTGGGGCCGCTGAACGGAGCACCAAATAGGGGCGCGAACACACAGAAATCAAACAGGCCGGCCAGGAGCGGCAGGGCGCCGACCACGGCAACGATGACGCCGGCGGTCCCACCCAGCCCCAGTACGCCCCAGGCAATCAGGGCGATGCCGGCAACGATGCGGACAATCCGACCAGTCGTGGAAGCCATAAAAGAAACAAAGGGGTTCATTTCGATCCTCCAACTTGAGAAAGATGTTTTCTTGATTTGAAACCAGTATAGGAGGATCGGGAACGATTGTCTGTGACAAAGTCACAGAGAGGCCCGTTTTTCCAGGGCGGTGAAATCGAGGATCTCGATCAAGGCGCGGCCTGAGCGGGTCAGCCCCTGCAGTCCAAAATCTTCGAGGATGCGGCTGATCACTTCGCGGGAGCTGCCCAGCTCCGCCGCGATTTCCTGGTGCGTGCAGGGCAGCGGGTTTTGCGCCCGGCCGCGTTCGAGGAGAAAGGCTGCTACGCGGGTATCCATGCGGCGGAAGGCTACCTCGTCAACGATCGTCATCAACATGGACAGGCGCTGCGACAGAAGATCAAAGACGAAATTGCGCCAGGGGTCAAAGCGGTTGATCCAGTCGCGAAAAACATCCGCAGGGATCATCACGGCTTCGGCGTCCTGTTCGACCGTGGCGATGGCTGGGAAAGACTGCCGGCTGAGGATGGCGTTAGCGGTCAGGATGCAGGATTCCCCCAGGCCAAAGCGGTACAGGGTGATCTCCCGGCCGGTCTCGGAGATTTTATACACGCGCACCACGCCGGACAGGAGCAGTGCGATGGCTTCGACATCATCCCCTTCGACAAACACATCCTTGCCAGCCGGGATCCTGGCGAAAAAGGTAACCCGTTGAAATTCTTGCAACAGATGCGGATCACCGTGATCCAGGATGGGCAAGACTCGTGAAATGCGTTGAATTTGCTGTTGATCAATCATGGTTAAACGAGGCACATGCAGGTAGAGTGGATGCGATTGAGATAGGATGAACTACTTCGTAAAAAGAGAACCGTCCAAAATTGCCATGAAACACCGCAACCCGCCAGAAGCCAGCGAAGATTCTTTGATTTTGCCATCCATAAAATGCAGGATCTGCATGTCTGTAAATCTGCTCTGCTGATGGGTTGGGGGAAACCCCTCATACGTTCCACAATGAGTGCCCACAAAGGTGACCTGGACGGCCGCTTTGTCCCCTTCCACCAGGATATCATGGATGGTGACCTGGAGATCAGGAAAGGCCGCCCGATACTCCCGAACAATCCGTTTGACTTCAACAACAGTGCGATGCTGGTCGGTGGGGACGAGTTCGTTCCAATGAAGCGTGTGCGTGGGCGCAAAGGCTTCGTCGATGGCGGACAAATCCCCTTTTCCCCACCCATCCTCATAGAGGCGCCGTAGGATTGCTTTGACTTGATTTGCCTCCATATGTTTTCCTCCCGCGAATTGTAGTTGTTCAAAAGAATATTCAACTCAAATTATAATCGTTACAATTCTCACCAGTTCCCCGAACAGAATGCGCGGTGTAACTTTTTCCTCCCAACTACATCCAATCCACCATTGAAAAAGGCCAAAGGTCCAAACCAATCACACTATCAGGAGACAGCATGAAAAATCGAAAGAAGAAAACCCTGTCGAAGCCATCGTTTCCCGTTTGGGGCTGGGTGATCCTCGGCGTGGCGCTGGTTGCCATTATCGCCGTGGTTCTCCTTAAGACCGCTGAACCTACCGCAGCCTCTCTTCCCGCTGAGGTTTCCGTGGCTGAAGCGTCGCAGCTGCGCGACCAAAACGCCTTCATCTTGGACGTACGCGAGCCTTCCGAGTGGACCCAATTTCATATCCCCGGTGCGAACCTGATCCCATTAGGGCAGTTGCCTAACCGGTTGAGCGAAGTGCCCAAGGACCGCCAGGTAGTCGTCGTTTGCCGCACTGGCCACCGCAGCGCTCAGGGCCGCGATATTCTCAAGCAAGCCGGTTTCACCAACGTGACCAGCATGGCGGGCGGCGTCACCGCCTGGCAGGCGCAGGGGTTGGCGATTGCCACCGGCCAGTAACAGATCAGATCATGCCAAAACAGAGCGCCGTTTGCCGGCGCTCTGTTTTTTGTCTATAGCCCCTTCACGATGCACCCGTCTATTAAGAGTGCTCGTTCGTTTCCAAGCGGGCGGCGGCTAAAAGAACCCGCGTATTCTCCAGGCGTTCCAATTTGCCTTTCTCGATAACAGGGAGATGTCGGATATGATGATCCGTCATCATCTGCATACATTGTTCCGTGGTTTGATCCAAACCGATCGTAACGATTTCCCGGGTCATGTACTCTGCGACGGTGGCGTCAACGATGCAGCGGCCGGTCTGGGCGATCGAACGGACGAAATCGCGTTCCGAGATGATCCCGACCAACTGACCTTCTTGCAAGACCGGTAGGGCGCCGATTTCTTTGTCCGCCAGAACTTTCAGCGCCTCCAGGACGGATGTGCCTGGCTCAACCGACCAGACCGTACTCCCCTTATATTTGAGCAGATCTCGAATGCTGGTCATTGCCAATTTCCTCCTTCCTCAAATGAACCTGGTTCTTCCAACAAGGATTCAAGCCGGCTGATCCATTTTTCCATTGGCGTCCCAATCAAGCGCTCCTGACTGGAGCGCCAATCTCGTCCTGGAACAGAGTCCAGCATTGCTTCACGGATGCGATCTTCCGCAACCCAGAAACTCCCGTGGACCTCGTAGCCGCTCACCTTCGCTACGTCATATCGGATGGCTGCCCGCGCGGATATTTTCAAATTGCGCATCGCTTCGCTTTCCGAGCCGTTGCCATGCAATGCCAGGCACTCTGAGGAGGTCAGTTCCGTAGCTTCAAACCGGGCGGCTGCCAATTCTTCGGGGGACAGCACGCCTGGAAGTAAGGGCCGGCCGATTAAATTCGAGAAAGAATCGATGAGTAAATCTGTAAGTCGGCCAATTGGTGGAGGTTCAAGAAGCTCATTCAATCGGACAATATGGTCTCGCAGAGCTTTTTCCGCCAGAGCGCGAAAGGCTGGGGAAGGAGTGTGCCAGACGGTTGCCATCGCTGCAAAATCGAAATCCAGCAGGAGATTGCCGACGATCACGGTCGCTTCGCCAATCCGGCCGCCCCCGGTACCGGCGATGCGTTTCCCATTGACCTCGATTTCGTTAGTGTCCCGCAGCTGAGCGGCAAGCCCCAACCGGCGCAAGGTCAGGACCGGCGCAGCCAGCGCGAAGGCATAGATATCCTTAAGCAACACCGGCATCCGGCTGTGATGAAAGACACACTGGTAAAAAATCTGGTTCTGATCCAGGTAGGTCGCGCCGCCCCCCAGCCTGCGGCGGATCACCGGCAGCCCTCGCGCCTGGCACTCCCTGGGGTCGAATATGCTCTCGAAAACCTGGTGGTACCCGAGACACAGATACGGCTCGCTGGGCCGGCAGATCAAGATCGTGTCCTGGGAGCCGGCATCCATTCTTTCCGCCAGGGCGTGATAAATCGCCTGCGTTTGCCACGCGGGTATGGCTCCCAGGTTGAGCAGGCGGATGGGCTTCATATTCCTGTGTTCATCCCTCACGCCGATATTGGTTGAGGAGCCCAGACCTCTTCCAAGCTCATCTGCTCGCGGATCACGGCAACGTCATCGGCGTTTGGGAGGAAGGGATAATCTCGAAATTCCTCGCCTAGACGATAGGAGCCGTACGGCCGGTTGCAGGCCATCACGCCGTGCCGGTCCGGGCAGCCGTTGGTCATGAAGGGCAGGCCCGATTGGATGGCTTCCTCTACCATTTCCGCAGGCGCGTCCAAGTGCAATAGGTTTCCATCCGCATCATAGCTCAGGGAAGCCTGGACCAATTCGCAGTTCTCGATCAGATATTTGACCAGTTGAATCCGGCGGTGGCGGGCAATGGGTTGGCGGGGAAGATCCTGGGTCGCTGTTCCCGGCTCCGGATTGAATGAGAACAGGTATCCCGCGATCTGTTCGTCCCTGAGCTGGAAAAACAGGTCGAAGAGCTCCCGGTCGGTCTCGCCCATGCCGACGATGATGTGGCAGTTGACGTTCATGGGCCCAAAGATGCTTCGGGCCAGGCGGATGATACGCCAGTGCTGGTCCCAGCGATGGGGGCTGCCGGTCTGTTTCCCGCGAATGGCGTCGAAGACTTTTTCCGTAGTCCCATCCAGGCCGATGCCGATGATGTCCACCCCTGCATCCCTTATTTCATATAGCTTTTCTTGGTTCAGGAGAGTGGCGCTGACCAGGGCAGCGATTGGCACCTGGGGAACCTGCTGGCGTACCCGGCGGACCAGCTCGAGGAGATCGGCGTTGGCGCGGTGATCCTGCACCTGGGAGATGCAGACCCGGCCCACCTCGCTTTTAGCTTCCCGGGCGGCGATCCTTTCGGCGACCAGGTCGGCGGGGTACAACGGCCAGGCCACGCGGATGAACGAGTTCTCTTCTGGCAACCCGGGCCGCTCGCGAGCCAGCCCGCAGTAACTGCAATTGGCATAACAGCCTTCCGGGTAATTCTGGATCAGGTTAATGCAGTTGCAACTGGCGCGGTCGATGCGGCCGCGTTTCAGACCCAGCTGGATCGCCGCGGCCATGCTGATACGCACGTATTCCGGGCTGATCTGAAAGACCTCGGCCTGTTGATTGGTAGGGACGGTGACTTTTGCCATGATAATTCCTTGTGATGTTTCGCTTTACCAGCTGACGCCGCAGCAGGCGTTAACGAAAAATGGCTTCAAGCCTGCCTGGCGGGCATGCTCGACTGTTCTGGCGGCAGGAAAGGCAATACCGTTGAAACCGGCCTCGAGGGCCAGTCGGTCGATCTCCTGTTTTATCTTCCCCATCGGTCGCGCGCATCCCAACATCAGCGGGGTGGAGGGAAGCGCCCGGCGCGCTTTTTCAAAGAAAACGCCGATTTCTTCCAGAGACGGCGGGGAAACGCGCTCCATCGCGGTTTTCGAAGTGGGCTCCAGCACGACCAGGACGAGGAGCTTGGGCGGATGGCGCGCAATCATCGCGAGCGCCGCTTCCTCTCCCAACATCTTCCCAAAATGCAGCCCCAGGACGATGTGAGGCACTGCTGGAATCCGGTATTTCTCGAGCCAGGCGAGGGCCTGCTCGTATGCTTCAGGTTCTGCATCCAGATGATAGACCTCGCGGATCGTGTCCCGGTGGCCGATAATGTCGATCATGGCGCCGTCCACGTCCACTGCGCTAAATGCGGCGCAGGTTTCTTGGTCTGGGAGGCCGACGTGGACCCGGACGGCAAGCCCCAGTACCTCGCGGATACGGATCAAATCGGGGATGTGCGGCAGGAGTGGAACCCGGCCCCGGTTATCGCTTCCCCCGGAAACCAGGACACCTCGCGTTCCGAACTCCGCCAGCGAAGCGCAGAGATCGTAGAGCGATCCGCCGAAGCGGGGCAGATCGGTCATGCCGCGCAGAAACTTTGTGTCGCAGTGTTCGCAGTGCAGAGCGCAGGCTCGGCCGGTCAGGCTGATCGAGACAAATTCCGCTGCCTGGCGGTTATTGTGTTCGTCCGTCTGGTAACCACGAAAGCCAGGGGTCGAGAAGAGGATCTGACCCGGTTCAGCCATGTGAACTTTCTGCCTCAGCTTCCGCCTGGTTTTCGGCAATCCCGGCGCGGGCGATGGCTTTTTGGACGGCCTGGACGATCATTTCCAGGGGCAGGCTGTTGAATTCTTCACGCCGGCGCAGGTAGACCTCTTCGAGCGCGGTGGCCACCTTATCCGGCCGGCCGGAATGCCACTTGAGTGCTCCTTCCAGATCCGCGACCGCGGCGGCCGAGGCGAAAAAGTCGCCGCCGATGTAGGCCGCTTTGATGGTTGAGCCGGCCATTGCCACACGCACATCGATCAGCCCGGCCGCGGTTTTGATCTTGCTGCCACCGACGGTATCTTCAATCGATGAAATCTGGTAGATCCACTCGTCGGTGAGATATTTTTCTCGCTCGAGCCGGTGGATCGCTTCCAGCTCTTCCTGGTTGAAATCGCCTGGAACTAATTGGATCCCGAGCGTCGTTTCATACGTACGAGCAATCGCTTTACGCACCTCATCTACGGCGAGGGACGTTTTTGTCTCTCGCCGCACGGTGGTGATGCGGTCCGTGATGGTCGCGATCTCTTTATCGGAAATTTTCTCGAAGGGCGTGTTGAGCACCTGGAGCATGAAGGGCACGTCCAGGTCCACCAGAACGCTGGCGTGGAAGAGTAGTCCATCGCTTGCGGCGCGGTGAATGCCGAGCCCAACAATT
>DATKLX010000010.1:0-37605 GCA_035542155.1 Anaerolineaceae bacterium | reverse complement strand
GATCATCCAGATAAAGTTACCCGACATGGGTTTTCAACCCCACTATGAGACCAAAGTGACCACCATCGATCCGGCAAACCACCAGGTCCATGATCAGGCCGGCAATACCTACGGATACCTGCGCCTGCTGCTGGCTACGGGAGGCAGGCCGCGCAGGCTGCCCTTTGGCGGTGATGCGATCCTCTATTACCGTACCCTCGAAGATTATCACACCGTCCGCGGCTGGACAGGGAAAGGTGCCCGCTTCGGGATTATCGGCGGCGGTTTTATCGGCTCTGAGCTAGCCGCTGCCCTGGCGATCAACGACGAACTGGTCAGCATGGTTATTCCTGAGGCCGGAATTGGCTCATGGGTTTTCCCTGCTGACCTCGCCAGCTTCCTCAACCAGTATTACACCGCAAAAGGCGTCGACGTCCGCGCCGGAGAGGAGATCGTGGACGTGGTCACGCTGGACGCCGGAAAACAATCTGGCCCGCGCTATGCACTCAAGACGAAATCCGGCCAATCGATCGAAGTGGACCACGTCATCGCCGGGATCGGCATCCAGCCGAACACCGAGATCGCCCATTCCGCCGGGATCGAGCTGGCCGAGCCAAAGGACGGCGGCGGGATCCTCGTCGATGAGTACCTGCGCACCAACCTTCCCGACATATTCGCGGCCGGTGATAATGCCACCTTCTATAATCCCGCCCTCGGAAAGCGCGTCCGCGTCGAACACGAGGATAACGCCAACACGATGGGCTATTTCGCCGGCCTGAACCTGGCCGGACAGGACACGCCCTACTACCATCAGCCCTATTTCTATTCCGACCTCTTCGACCTGGCGTACGAAGCGCTAGGGGATACAGATCCCCGTCTGGACCACTTTGCGGATTGGGAAAAGCCTTACCAGAAGGGGGTCGTCTATTACCTCAACGAGGGCCGGGTGCGTGGCGTGCTTCTCTGGAATACCTGGGGCCAGGTGGATGCAGCCCGTCGCTTGATCGCCGAGAACCGCCGGGTCGAAAAAACCAGCCTGAAAGGTCGCCTGCCGGAAAAATAACCTATTCCGGTGGCCTGAATGCATGGCTCGACTCGATCAGAGAGGGATAATGTCCGAAAAAATGACCGTCGACCTGGGAAACGTTCAGAAGACCCTATTTCTCCCATTATGGGGGCGCGCTTTCGAGTCGAAAAAAGCCAGGCCCATGCTCATCGATCCAACCGCAGTGTCAATCCTCGAAAAAGTGGACGTTGACTTTGCCACGATGGCCAGCGGCCTCAGCAAAGTAACCCAGGCCGCCTGGATCATGCGCAGCGTCCTGGTCGATGAGACCATCCACAACTTCCTGAAGAAATTTCCCCAGGCAACGATCGTCAACATCGGCTGTGGACTGGATACCACCTGTGATCGGGTAGACAATGGTCTTCTGACCTGGTACGATCTGGATTTGCCGGACGTGATCGATTTACGCCGCAAGTTTATCCCCGAGGCAGAGCGTCGCAGAATGATCGCGGCTTCCTTTCTCGACGAAAGCTGGATTCCCACGATTCGCGTGGTCGAGAACATCTTGTTTGTTGCCGCCGGCGTCTTTTATTATTTTAAGGCCGCGGAGATCCGGCGGTTTTTGATCAACATGACTGGCTGCTTCCCCGGAAGTGAGATCATCTTCGATGTGAGCTCCTCCTGCGGAGTGAAAGTCGCTAATAAAATGGTCATTCAGCGCGGTGGCCTCGACGAAAAATCCTTCCTCCAATGGGGGCTGGACGACTCGAATACTCTGCTCGCCTGGGACAGCCGCATCCACCTGCTTCAAACCCTCTACTACTTCGGATCGAAAGCGCGGTCTTTTGACCTTTCTACACGTCTGGTTGGCTGGTACTCCGATCGTTTGAAGATCCAGTACATGCTTCACCTGCGTTTGGGCGACATCCGATAAGAAATTTGATCATGGCAGACGCGATAAAGCGCAAAGGGGCGCTGTATTTTTTCCTGGTCCTGGTCGCGGCGGTTCTCATCGCCGCGGCTCTTCCTCAGTTCGAGCTCGAACCCGGCATCCCCCTCCCGAACCAGACCAGTACCGCCGGAGAAGCGGCCATCCTGGAAAATCCCCTGGTGGCCATCTCGATCAATACGCTCATGCGCACCATCCTGGCAGTCATCCTGGTTCTGATCGTCCTCTATGGCGCCTACTCCCTGATCCGCGGTACACCCTGGAAGGAGATTGCCGGCCCCATCCTGCGGATCGTTGCGATTGCGGTCATCTTCCTGGCTGTGATATTTGCCCTGGTCAACGTGCGGATTGATGCCGGCCCTTCTGGGCCGGAGATCCTCCCTCCCGCCGTTGAGCATCTCGGGCCGCCGCTGAGCCCACCACCCGCGAACCTGATCTGGTTGATCTGGGCCGGCCTGGGGGTGATGGCGGCGCTCTTCGTTGCCTGGTTCCTCTGGGGCCGGCGCAGCCAGAAACCCCCCGATCCCTTCCTCCTCGAAGCCGAATGGGCCTTGCGGGCGATCCAATCCGGACAAAACCTGGGCGATGTGATCATCCATTGTTATTTGAATATGAGCCTGATCCTCCAGCAAAATCAGGAGATCGTCCGCGAGGAAGCAATGACCGCTCGCGAATTCGAGCGCCTGCTCGGGGAGCGAGGAGTGCCGCCTGCCCCGGTCTACCAGCTCACCCGGTTATTCGAAGCCGCCCGCTACAGCGCCCGCCTCTCTGGTCCCGAGGATGAGAAAAGAGCCATCGAAAGCCTCAATGCCATCGTCCAGTACTGCCGCGAGAAAGTCCCTGTTTTGCCACAATGAGCAGATATCGCCGCCTCACTCTCACCGGAATCCTCCTCGGAACGATCGTCCTTCTCGGGATCCTCTTCCGCGACTTTCTCTTCGAAAACGTTGTCCGCCCGATGGCCCTGGTTCTCTGGCTCTTCTGGCGGGTGCTGCTCAGCGTCGACCAGAAGTACTACTGGATCATTCTCATCTTCACGGCCCTCTTCTATGCTTTTTACCTTCTGGTCCAGCGCTCAATCGAGTACGAGGAACCCCAGTCGTCTCCCCCAGGCGCAGGCCTCGAAATGGTCAGCCACTGGCGCAATATGATCCTGCTCACCGGCGATGAGATGGAAAAACCCAACCCTCTCCGTCGTGAGCTGGCCCTGACGCTGACCACTCTGTATGCCTCGCGCCAGCCCGGCATACCCCCCTACCAGATCCTTACCGATCTTCAGGAGCGCTGCATTCCCCTGCCGGATCCCGTGTATACCTTTTTATTTCCCCCGGACGATTCGAAAGGGCCGAATCCATTTTTGCTTTTCTTCGAAAATTTAGTCCAGGCCCCACACAGGTGGATCCGCCGCCGCAGGAGGATCGATGTCGCCGAATATCACCGCTCGATCGATGCGGTCCTTGCCTTCATTGAAACCGAGATGGAGAAATAACATGGATACGAATGTTACCGCCTCTGCGACGATCCAGCAGGTCGCAGATCTTTCCGAGAAGGTGATTCTGGAGGTGGAAAAGGCGGTGGTGGGAAAGCGTGCTGTCCTCAGCCAGATAATGGCTGCTTTCCTATCTTCCGGCGGCCACATCCTCCTCGAGGATTACCCGGGCCTGGCCAAAACCCTCATCGCCAACAGTTTCGCCACCGCTCTTGGCCTGGAATTCAACCGCATTCAGTTCACCCCCGACCTGCTTCCAGGCGACATCACCGGCGGATACATTTTCGATAGCAGGCTCAACAGCTTCCAATTGCGCAAAGGACCGATCTTCGCCAATATCGTCCTGGCCGACGAGATCAACCGCGCCTCGCCAAAAACCCAGTCCGCGCTGCTGGAAGCCATGCAGGAATACCAGGTGACCCTCGAGGGCGAAAGCACCCGCTTACCCGCGCCATTCATCGTCATCGCCACCCAAAATCCCATCGAATACGAGGGTACGTTCCCTCTCCCCGAAGCTCAGCTCGACCGCTTCATGGTCAAGCTCTCGGTTGGTTATCCTTCCGCCGAAGCGGAGGATGAGATTTTGCGCCGCCGGGCCGAGCGTGGACAGGACGCCGTCCCTCTCCAGGGAGTGATCACCGCCGAAATCTTCCTTGCCATGCGCGCAGCGGTCGAGGAAGTGTACGTGAACCCGGATGTGCGCCGCTACATCGTCGACCTTGTCAGCGCCACCCGCCGCCACCGCCAGGTCGTGGTAGGTGTCAGCCCACGCGGATCTCTGGCCCTGCTCAAGCTCGCCCGCGCCTGGGCTGCGCTCCAGGGGCGTGATTACGTCATCCCCGACGACGTCAAGCAGTTCACCCAACCCGCCCTGGCTCACCGCCTGGTTCTCGATCCCAGCCTGTGGGGCTCCCGGCGCAGCGAAAACGCGGTGATCGAAGCCGTCGCGGACTCGATCCCCGTGCCGGTCATCCAGCTCCCCCATGACCGGTAAAGTCCTGACCCTCTTCCTGGTCATCTTTGGCTTGCTCTTCACTGCCCTGCTGACCCGCAGCGGCGGCCTGGCCTGGCTGTGCCTGCCGTTCCTGGCCTATCTGGGAATGGGAATCCTGCAGTCCGTCCCGGCGGAGAAGATCCAGATCGCCGCCCAGCGCAGCGCCGAAAAAATGGATGGGGGGGACGTTCCCACGATTGAAGTCAGTGTACACCTTCGCAATCAGGGCGGCGCGATCCCGCACCTGCGCCTGCTCGACCCGCTCCAACCAGGCATGCGGATAATCGTTGGCTCGCTTCGCCGGAGCGTCTCTCTGGCTGCCGGCGAAGAGCTCCTCTTCACCTATTCCTTCGAGACGCGCCGCGGAAGCTTTTCCTGGAAAACGATCCAGGCCGTAGCCAGCGACCCCTTCGGACTGTTCGAAACCTGGATCGAAATCCCTGCCGCAGCGCGAATCTATGTCCAGCCCGACCTGCAGCGATTCCGCCCGCTCCCCCTGCGCCCGCAACGCACGCTCCATTCGACCGGCGCAATCCCTGCCCGGCTGGGCGGAAACGGCACCGATTTCTGGGGTATCCGTGAATATCACCCCGGCGACAGCCTGCGCCGGCTCGATTGGCGCCTGACCGCCCGCCACCCGCGCAAATTCTTCACCAAGGAGTTCGAGCAGGAGGAGATCGCCGACATTGGCCTGATCCTGGACGCGCGGCGTAAAACGGATATCCACGTTGGCGACGAAAGCCTCTTCGAGCACTCGGTCCGCGCCGCCGCCTCGCTGGCTGAAGTGCTCCTGCGCCAGGGTAACCGTGTCAGTCTGCTCGTTTACGGGAAAAAGGCCTTCCGCGTCTTCCCCGGCTACGGTAAGGTGCAACTCAACCGCATCCTGCACACCCTGGCAAGGGTACGCCCTGACGCCGAGGGTAGCTTGAGTGGCCTCGAAGCTCTGCCGGTTCAGATGTTCTCCAGCCATTCGACCATCCTGATCATCAGCCCGCTGGCCTCCAACGATTGGCGGTTGTTCCCCCGCCTGCGCGGCCTGGGATACCAGGTTCTGCTGATCAGCCCCAATCCCATCGCTTATGCCAGGCAAATCTTTGCCAGTGACCCGGCGACGCTCCTGGCAATCCGCCTCGCCGAAATGGAGCGCCGCCTCGAGATCCACAAGATTACCCAGCTCTGGGTGCCGGTGATCGATTGGCAGGTCACCCAGCCTCTTTCGCCCCTGGTGCGGGAGAAGCTGGCCCACCTGCGGATTCAGCAAGGACGGTAAAAAAACGAGAGCCGAGAACCAAGATTCGAGAACCGTTTCTTCCCATGAGCATTCCGCCTCGCCCCTTTTCCCTTGCCGCCGCCCTGGCCTCAACAGCCTGCCTGGCTTATCCCTTTGCCAGCATGGGAATCTGGATTGGCCTTGGCGCCAGTCTCTTTCTCCTCCTCATCTGGCTGCTTCCCAATCGCTGGAAGCGCGCCTGGGTGACCTTCGCCCTCCTCATCAGTAGCGCCGGCCTGGCAGCAGTAGGCCTGCTCTCTTCCATCGCGCCATCCTGGATGATCTCCGCCGCCGCGCTCGCCCTCGCCGCCTGGGATCTGGATCTTCTCGCCCGCTCCTTGCACCAGGACCCTTCCCTCGGAAATGCGGGTGCTCTTTTGCGCAGGCATTATTTAAGTCTGGCCTTCTGCCTCGGCCTGGGGCTTATCGCTGCCCTCGCCCTCCGCACCGTCCAGATCCAGCTCTCCTTCATCTGGGTGGTCCTGCTTGCCGCGGCCGCCTTTTTTGCCCTCGACCGCCTCTGGCGCGCGCTGGCGGATTAACCGTCCCAGGAAATTACAGCTCCTCGCCCTGGACTGTCCGTCCAGGACAGGAAACCACATGACTGTTCACTGTCCTCTAATTTCTGTTCTCTTCCTCCGGTTCTCAGTTCTCGATCCTCATTCCCTCCGGTAAGCCTTCAACAGGTATGCCGGCGCAGACACGTTTCGCCCTGCGACCACCAGCGCCAGGATCGTCACCAGGTACGGCAGGGCCAGGAACAGCTCGTAAGGCAGCTTGAGCCCCAGCGTCTGCAGGCGCAGTTGCAGGGCTGCCACGCCCCCGAAGAGCAGCGCCCCCCACAACACCCGCCCTGCCTGCCAGTCGGCGAAGATGATCAGCGCGATGCACACCCAACCCCTCCCGGCGACGATGCCAAAGGTAAACGAGCCCAACTGCGCCAGCGAGAGGAACGCGCCCCCGATCCCCATCAGCGCACCGCCGATCATCAATGCCTGGGTGCGGATCGCATACACGTTCAGGCCGGCCGCATCCGCCGCCTCCGGGTTTTCCCCCACCGCACGGAAATTGAGCCCAAATTTCGTCCGGTACATGATCCACCACACCAGCGGCACGATCGCCAGGGCAGCGTAGGTCAGGATGTGCTGGTTGAAGATCGGGCCCAGCATCGGCGTGTCCCCGAAGGGCGAAAGAGGCTGGAAGGCCTGGACCGTCGGGTTAATCTTCGGCTCGCCAAAAATCAGGCGGAAGCCGAACAGAGAAAAACCGGTCCACAACAGGGTAATCCCCAGGCCGGAAACGTGCTGGTTCACCCCCAGCCGGACTGCCAGTAGCGACATCAGCCACCCGGAAAGTGCTCCCGCCAGGATCGCCGCGAGCATCCCAATCCACAGTGAGCCGCTCAAATAGGCGGCGGCGAAACCGGTGAATGCACCCAGGAATAACGTCCCCTCGATCCCCAGGTTCAGCACCCCCGAGCGCTCGCAGAACAGCTCGCCCAGGGTGCCGTAGATCAGCGGGGTGGCTACCCGCAAGGTGGCTGCGATCAGGCCAACCAGGAATGCATCCATCTCATCTCCTCCTGCTCACCCGGTAGTTCTGGAGGAACAACAGGGCCAGGGTGACCAGCAGCAGCGTCGCCTGAACGATCTGACCCAGGTATACCGGGACGTTCATCGCCCGGCTGACCGACTGCGCCCCGGTCTGGATCAGGCCGATAAACAGCGCCGAAAGCCCAACCCCCACCGGATTCAACCCACCCAGCGTGGCGACAATGACCCCGCTGTATCCCAGCCCGTCCGAGATCGAATCGATCAGGTGGAAATGGATCCCGGCGACTTCGCCCACCCCCGCCAACCCGGCAATTCCCCCACTTACCAGCGCAGCGATCAGCGTCGTGCGGTTGACATCGATCCCCGCGAAGCGCGCGGCTTCTTTGCCCTGCCCCACCGCGCGCATACGCAGTCCCAACGCGCTGTGATTGAGGATGAACCACATCACCGCGAGCACCATCAGGGCGATGATAAACCCCAGGTGCAGCCGCGAGCGCGGGACAAGCTTAAAAAAGACCGTTCCCATAGTGATCTCCGGCGATTGCGGCCACTGCGAGACCGGGTCCCGCCACACCCCGTTGAGCAGGAAGCTGACGATGAAGAGGATTACCGAATTGAGCAGCAGCGTGGTCACCACCTCGTCCACGTTCAGGCGGACTTTCAGCAACGCGGGCAGCAGCGCCCAGAGCATCCCGGCGATGAACCCGCCCAGGATCATCAGCGGGATCCCAATCGCCGGGGACACGCCTTTGAGGACGATTCCTAACCAGGCTCCTGCCACCGCCCCGGCGTAGAGCTGCCCTTCTCCACCGATGTTATAGTACCCGGTCGAAAAGGCAAACGCAGCCGCCGCGCCGGTCAGCATCAGCGGTGTGGATTTGACCAGCACCTCCAGTGCGCTGACCTGGGAAGATAGCGGAGAGATCAGGAAGTGGTAATAGGCCTGCAGTGGATCGGCTCTGGCCAATACCAGCAACACCGAGGTAAGCACGAAAGTCGCCAGAGCGGCGGCCACCGGGATCAGCGTCCGCAGCCAGACCGGCGCTGGCTGGCGCTCGATTTTCAGATTAAGCAACTCACGCCTCCCTTTCGGAAGCGATCTGGTCCAGCGGGTGCCCCGACATCATCAACCCTAGGTTCTCGACCGTGGCCTCTTTGCCGGGTAGAATACCCATCAACCGCCCCTCGTAAATCACCCCGATCCGGTCGGCCAGGGCCATGATCTCATCCAGGTCTTCGGAGATGAGCAGCACCGCGGAGCCGCGCGCCCGCTGTTCGAGCAGCTTGCTGCGCACGTAATCCGTGGCGCCAACGTCCAGCCCGCGAGTCGGCTGCGCGGCGATCACCACCTGCGGATTTCTAGAGAGGTTGCGCGCCAGGATCACCTTCTGCATGTTCCCCCCCGATAGCGTTCGGGTGCGATCTTCCGGCGCAGCTTTGATCTGGTACTCGCGGATCAGAGTCTGCGCGTTGGCGTTGATCCGCTTGCGGTCCAGCCTCCCGCCGCTGACAAAGACATCCAACTGGTCGAGGACCAGATTCTCCGCCACGGTCAGCTCGGCCACCACGCCTGAGCTGCGGTCCTCGGGAATACGGCCTACCCCCGCGGCAGAAAGCTGGGCCGGGGGCAGGCCGGTCACATTTTTTCCTCCAACCAACACCCGCCCGCCGGTAGGCTTGAGCATCCCGTTCAGCACCTGGGAAAGCTCGGTTTGCCCGTTACCAGATACCCCGGCAATCCCCAGGATTTCCCCGGCCTGGACCTCCAGTGTAACTTCGTGCAGCGCCTCCAACCCCTTGCGGTTGCGCGCCGAAAGCCGTTCGACCTGGAGGACTGCCTGGCTGGCAGCCCGCTCACCCTGGCGGGTGACCCCAAAGTTTTCGCGGCCCACCATCATCCGCGCCAGGCCGGTCGGGGTGGTCACTGCCTTCTCAACCGAGCCCACCACCTTCCCATCGCGCAGAACGGTGATCCGGTCGCAGACCGCCATCACCTCGTGTAGTTTATGACTGATAAAAACCACCGAAAGCCCTGCCTGGCACAGCCGCTCGAGAGCCTCGAAGAGCACTTCCACTTCCTGAGGAACCAGCACGGCGGTCGGTTCGTCCAGGATGAGCACCCGCGCATCCCGCGACAGGGCCTTCAGGATCTCAACCCGCTGCTGCTCACCCACCGAGAGGTGGCGGACGAGCGCTCCCGGCTGGACCGGAATGCCGTAATGCCGGGAGAGCTGCGCCACCTGGTTTTCCAAAGCCGCCGGCTGGTATACCGGGCTCCCTTCGCGTCCCAGCGCCAGGTTTTCAGCGACGGTCAGCGTGGGCACCACGGAAAAATGCTGGGTGACCATCCCGATCCCGGCCTGGATAGCGTCCCGCGGTGAATGAATCTGTACGGGCCGGCCGTCCACCCACACCTGACCCTCGTCGGCGTGGTACAGGCCGTAGAGGATGCGCATCAGGGTCGTTTTTCCGGCCCCATTTTCACCCAGTAAGGCGTGAACTTCACCCTTACGTAGCTCGAAATGAATCTGGTTGTTTGCGATCACGCTCCCGAACCGCTTGGTGATGCCTTTCATCTCCACCGCGGGAGCGGCTTGTCCTGGCGTTTCAGTCATCGATCAGTTAACAGCCTGAGGCGCCGCCTCGTTGATGTCGACGCGGAAAGCGCCGGATTTGATCGCCGCTTCCTTATCCTTCACCTTTTTCAGCAGGTCGGCGGGGATTTTGCTCTCAGTGTTGTGGAAGGGAGCCAGGCTGGCGCCGCCCTTGCCCATCATGCTGAAGTCTTTCAGATCCTGGGCGGTAAAAGTCTTGGCTTTCACTTGGGTGATCAGGTAGCTGATGGTCGGGTCCATATTCCAGACCGCACTGCTGACCACCTGGTCAGGAGCCAGCTCGTTCTGGTCGCTCATGTTGCCAAACGCCCACAGGCCCTTATCCTTGGCCGCTTCGATCACCCCAAAGCGCTCAGCAAAGAGCACGTCCGCGCCGCCGTCGATCTGGGCAATCGCGGCCTCTTTGGCCGCGGCCGGGTCGAAGAAGCTGTTGATAAAGGATACCAGCACTTTGGATTTCGGATTGATCTCTTTCGCTCCGGCGATAAAGGCGTTGACGATCCGGTTGACCTCGGGGATCGGCATCGCGGCGACTACACCGATGGTTCCGGACTTGGTCAGGCCACCCGCCAGCATGCCCAGCAGGTAAGCCGGCTCGTGGATCCAGTTGTCGAAAACCGCGACGTTGGGGTCGGTCGGACCGTTGCCGGAGCCGAAGGCAAACGCGATGTTCGGGTAATCCTTGGCTACGCGGCGGATCGCTTCCTCATTCCCAAACGCATCCCCCACGATCAGGTCGGGCTTCTGCTTATCAGCGATCTCGCGCAGCACCCGTTCCATGTCACCCGAATAGCCGATGTTCTCCGTGTAGCTGTACTCGATTTTGCCGTCCGCTTTAGCCTTATTCAGCGCGGCGTGGATGACGCCGTCCCAGGGCTCCTGGATTGGGGTTGCGTACGCACCATATACCTTGAGCAGTGTGCTGGCCGGCGCGGCCGGCGCGGTCGCCGCCGGTGTGGAGGTGACCTGCGCGCAGGCGCTGAGGACGAGGCTGAACACCATGACAATCGAAACGAACAGGGAAGCTTTTTTAGACATTTCTCTCTCCATTTTTCGATAGGTTTGGTTCACGATTTCGCGCGGTTTGAAACACCGAAATTACTCGCCAATGTCTTCTGCCCACAGCTCCGGCTTCTCAAGGATGAAGTTACGCATCAGGTCGATGCATTCCTGGTTGTGCAGGTCGATTAAATTCACGCCGTTTTCTCTGAGCCAGGCGACCCCGCCCTCGAAGTTGACCGACTCGCCGACCACCACGGTCCCGATATTGAATTGACGGATCAATCCAGAGCAGTACCAGCACGGGGCCAGGGTAGTCACCATGATTTTATTCCTGTAACCCCGCTGCCGGCCGGCTTGCTTGAAGGCATCGGTCTCGCCGTGAATGGTCGGGTCGCCTTGTTGGACGCGCTGGTTGTGCCCGCGGCCGAGGATGTTGCCATCCTGGTCTGCCAGGCAGGCTCCCACCGGAACGCCGCCTTCCGCGTAGCCCGATCTCGCTTCCTCCAACGCCACCTGGAGCAGTTTTTCGTAATCGACCATGGAGTTTTCCTCCGCGAAGTGTTTAGATGTGGGTTTCTTTGATCTTGAACGCTGCCGTTTATTGTAAGGCAATCCACCGTCATTTTGCAAGTAGGACCCCAATTCAAGAAAAACGGTCGATATTTCTCTCGATGATTTCGGCGATCTTGAGCTGGTGGCGGCTCTCGAGTTGGGAGTTGATCATCTCGATCTGCTTGCGCGGCGAGAAAAACGATTCGCTCCAGCCATAACCGGCGCACGCGGTATCTGCAATCCAGTTGCCGGCGCTGTCGCGGCCCCACCACTCACGGTACTCTTTCTCCAGGTCCGGGCGGATGTGCAGCTCCGGTACGTTGTAATGCGCTGAATAGTAGTAATCCGGGGGCAGGGCGTTCAGGATCGTTTCGAAGACGTGCACCCGCGTCCCGAGTTTCTGTGCGCAGTCTCCGCGGGCCAGGCGCGACAGGCCGCGGATCGTCGCCAGCGGCGCCAGGACTTCTATCCGCTCTATGGCGCTGAACCGCTCCTTGACTTTGAGGATCGTTTCCTTCATCACCAGCCCGCTGGCGATGCTGTCGGCGATGAAGGCCACAGCAATGTTCTGCTTTTGAGAGATATCCAGGTCCTTATCTTTGAAGAGGGTCATCTCGACTTTGCGGTTATAGACAGGCACGCTGCTGTCGAACACGTGGTGCGCGTCGAGGATGATTTCGTCGCAGTAGAAGCCATAATTATCGAAGATTGCTTCGGTGGCCTGGTATTTCAGCCCTTCGCGCGCGATGGGAAAAACCGCGATGTTCTGTTGCTGGCAGCCTTTCAGCCTGGCCGACATCGCCGGCGACCCGATCACATCGCTGATCGCCGCTCCCATCAGCTTCGACCGGTGCGAGCCAAGGCACAGTTGGCCGGGGAGGATAAGCTGCCGGGTCTGGGCCACGTAATCCGCATCCAGACCCGTAAATTCCATCAGGCGGCGGTCCACCGGCAGGTTGCGCAGGTACATCAAGGCAGCGGTTGCCTGGCTGTGATAGAAAACCAGGTTCAGGCTCTCGCACCCCTCCAGGGTGAGCCTGCCGGGACGAAAAAAACCGCTTCCTCGATTATTTTCGAAGGGAAGCGGCTCTTCCAGGTCCAGTGAACCTTTTATTTCGTTTGCATCGTCCTCGGTGAAAGCAAATGGATATCGGAAAACAGACATAACCACTCCTCGGGAATAAATTTCAACGATCCTGCCTACACCTGTGGTCACGAAAATGCAGGGTTCAATCACTTCGTTCATTCACCTTTACTTTTCAACTGGGACCCCTGAACACCATGTCTATTATAACATGCAGCAGGTAGATCCTTCACCTTCCTGGCTCAATGGGGTGCATTCACGTTTTGGGGCGAGAAAATCATCCCCCTTCCGTCCCATATTTTCTCAGAGGATATCTGGCTGGCAATACAAATTCTCTCTGGCAAAAATGGGGGGAAACCGGGCGCTTTGCCCGGAGGGGGTATAATGATAAAATTCTGAACTGGTACACAAAGAAGAACCGACTACTTTCAATTGAGGGTTTCCGTGATGGCCGAGACTGCTGAAAAAGAACCTCTTACCAAATCGATTTCCAGGCTGCCGCGCAACGTCTGGGCGGTTGGCCTGACCAGCTTTTTCATGGACATTTCCAGCGAGATGGTGCTGAATATCCTGCCCCTCTTCCTCTCCAACGTCCTGGGGGTGCAGACGAGCATCATCGGCCTGATCGAAGGCGTGGCTGAAACGACCGCCAGCATCCTCAAGCTGTTTTCCGGTTGGCTGTCGGACCGCATGGGCGGGCGCAAGCGGCTGGCCGTAATCGGATATGGGCTTTCCGCGCTCTCCAAGCCCTTCTTCTATTTCGCCAACAGTTGGGAGATGGTCGCCGGCGTGCGTTGGGCTGACCGGGTCGGCAAGGGGATCCGCACCGCTCCGCGGGATGCGCTGGTGGCCGATTCGGTTACCCCCGAGACGCGCGGGCTGGCTTTCGGCTTCCACCGCGCGTTGGACACCGCCGGAGCACTGGTCGGTATCCTCATCGCCCTGCTGGTCGTCTGGCTGACCCAGAAAAATACCCTCACCCTGACCCGGTCCACCTTCCAGACCCTCGTTCTGGTCAGTCTGCTCCCCGCCCTTCTATCGGTCCTCTCCCTGGTATTGGGGGCTCAGGACGTGCCGGCCAAAGGCCAGCGGGCCGCTCCGAAGTTTTCCCTGCGCAACCTGGGCCGTCCCTACCAGGCGTTCCTGGTCGTCGTGAGCATCTTTACCCTGGGCAACTCCTCGGATGCCTTCCTGGTGCTGCGCGCGCAAAACCTGGGGGTCAGCGTGACAGGCATCCTGATCATGCTGGCGGCCTTCAACCTGGTCTACAGCCTGGTTTCCACCCCGGCCGGCTCGTTGTCCGACCGGATTGGCCGGCGGCAGTTGATCGTCGGCGGCTGGATGGTCTACGCACTGATTTACCTCGGCTTTGCCCTGGCCCAGGCAGCCTGGCAGGTCTGGTTGCTGTACGTGGTCTACGGCGTATATTATGGGATGGCCTATGGAACGGCCAACGCGATGGTCGCCGACCTGGTGCCGGAGGAGCTCCGCGGTACGGCCTACGGGACCTATAACGCCGTGATTGGTTTGCTGGCCTTTCCGGCGTCGCTGATCGCGGGCGTGCTCTGGCAGGGAGCGGGAGGATGGTCCGGGCTGGGTCCATCCGCGCCTTTCCTGTTTGGCGGCAGCCTGGCCCTGATCGCCGCGTTCCTGATGGCTTTCTGGCAACCGACCGTACGCGCAGAATAATCGGCCGGTGATTTTACTTGCGTTTCTCGCGCTCTCGTTTAGCTGCCAGCAGGCTGGCGGCGGTCGTCTGGCCGCCGGAGGATGGCTGCGGTACTTTGGACTCACGCTCCGCGCGGTCTTTTTGTGGGGGAACAGCTTGAACCGGCTTTTCATCCCCGGGAACAAAGACCTGCGCGCCAGGCTGCTCTCCCGGCCGATCCTCAACCCTGGCGGCGCGCTGCTTGGCCTGGAACAGCGCCTCCAGCCGCTCGGTCCGCGGGCGCTCGCCCGCCGCGGTCTTTGGTCGTCGCAGGCGGCGCAGGATCACTCCGGGGATACTTAGCAGCTCGCGCGGGCTGAGCAGCAGCCGGCGCACGGCGATATCCAGCGGGAGCAGCAGCGCGGCCAGGCCCAGCAGCCAGGGCCACGCAGGGTGGTTCGCCTGCGCGGCGGGCAGGTTGTGATCGAAGACATTCTTCCCGCCATCCGCCAGGGAGAGCTGCCGCCCGCCCGCTAGGCCCGCGATCCGCTCCAGTGCCCGCGGGTCTCCCTCGAGGTTGCGGTACTCCGCTGAATAGTCCATCACCCAGCCAACCGTCTCGCCGACCGCGGTTCCACCGCTGTTTTCCTGCCCGCCGGTCACTCCGATCAGGTAAACGCCGGGAACGGCGGGGTTAAAACCCGCGCTATACTCGCCAGGGGCCGTCTGGCGCAGCTCAACCGTTTCGACGTTTCCATCGGGACCCACCACCCGCGCCTGCATGCGGTAGCCGTTGAGATATTCATTTTCCTGACCCGGGACGCGCGCCTCGACCACCAGCCGCGCGGACCCTGCACCCTCTACGGGCGGGAGGACGCTCACGTCCAGCGCGGTGGGCGACCGGTCGCGGATCGTGCTGCGCACCACCTGGCCCCAGAAGCTGGTGAACCGGTCCCAGTCCAGCCACCCTCGCGCCCAGCGCCCGGTCGCATCCGAGGTAAAGGCGACCGCCCGACCCAGCCCGTACTGCCAGGCTGCCAGGATCGGGTCGCGTTGGTCGGAGATGAGGATTGTCTGAGCGGCTTCCTTGGCCGTCGTGGCTACATACCCCTGGAGCTGCGGCGCGGACTGGATCCCGGCCAGGATCGGCGAGCTGGCGGACTGCTCGGGGAAGAAGGAGTGCTCGACGATATACGAGCGCGAAACCAGGCTGGTCTCTTCGGTAAAAATGCTGGGGATGCTCCCCGGGTCGGCGGCGAAGTGGTAACGCCCCCCGCCTAGCCTGGCCAGGTCTGGCAGGAAGCTCGCCGCATCCCTCCCCACGCCGACCGTGGTCAGGGTGATCCCGTTCTTGTCGTGCAGCCGAGTGACAAGCTCGGGGATCCCGGTCGGGTCGGCCCCGCCGTCGGTGAGCAGGACGACGTGCTTGACGCTGGCCGGGTCATTGGGCAGGATTTTGGCCATCGCCTGCAGGCCGGCCAGGATATCCGTCCCACCGCCAGCGCGGATCCCGGCGATTGCGTTCTGCACCGCTTTGGGCTCGGACAGCTCCGTCATCGGGACCACCCAGCCGGCCGCGTCGTCGAATGCGATCACCCCCACCCGGTCGGTCGGAAAGAGCAGATCCACCGAACGGATAGCGGCTTCTTTGGCCAGCTCCAGCTTCATCGGGCCGCCGCTGGTCTCGGTCATGCTGCCGGAATGGTCGATGATGAAGACCATCGCCAGGGAAGGGCGGCGTTTCTGGTCTTTGAGCTGCATTTCGACCGGCAGCGTTTCTTCGAGCGGGGTGCGGAAATAACCCCCCACCCCGTAGCTGGTCGGTCCGCCGACGGCTACTAACCCGCCGCCCAGGTCGCGCACGTAGCTCTGCACCATTTCCATCTGCCGCTGGTTCAGCTCGCGCGCCGGCACGTCGACCAATAGAAGAGAGGAATAGGGTGTCAGGTCAACGATGTTTGACGCCAGATCAGTGGGTACCGCTGTGTCCACGCTGAACTGGGCAGCCTTCAACGCCTGAACCAATTGCACGGCTTCATCGGGACGCCTTTCGCCGTTGAAGCCCAACGGCTCACCGGGCGGTGGAGCGACGACCAGGACCCGCGGCGGGCCAGCCACCTGGATGAAGGTGGAAAGCTCGTTATTCTGGTAGTACCTATCCCCCTGCGGAGCGATCTGCACCTGTAGGCGGTGATAGCCGGGCGCCCCGGCGTCCAGAGACAGGCTGAACGACTGGTCGCCCGCAGCCAGGGCGTGCTGCCCGCTGTATACCGGCTGGCCATCCTCCAGAACCTGGATGGCGACGTCTGTCGCTCGGGTAGCGTACAGGCTGATCTGCAGATCGAAGCGCTCGCCCTGCTGCAGGAATCGCGGGGCCGCGACCCGGCTGACCAGCGCCTCCGCCTCCGGCGGCTCCCCGGTTCGCACGGTATCCAACTGCACCCCGCTGGAAGCGGCCAGGCGCGCCGCGCTGAGTGCGTCCCCCTCGGTGCTCATCCCGTCTGAGAGGATTACCATCCGCCGCGACGCCTCGGCGGGGAAAAGGGCCATCCCCAGGCGGACCGCCCTGCCCAGATCGGTCTGCCCGCCAATGGGGGTCGAGTTGATCTCCCCTAGCTCCGCCCCGGGCGACATGCGCCGTTCCACCAGGGCGTCTCCTCCAAAAGCGACCACCGCGGCCTGGTCGTCAGGCCCCATCTGCTTTAACGCCTGGCGGACGTAATCCACCTCGGCCTGGCGTGCCCTTGGGGAGACCGAGTCCGAACGATCCAGGAGGAAGACCACCGCCAGTCGGTCCACCCGGCTGACCAGGTTCAGCTCGGCCAGGGCGAGAATGAGGGCCAGGGAGATCGTCACGCGCAGGACCAGCGCGGCCGCTTCCCTGGCTTGCCCCGGTCCGCTGCGCGGCCATCCCTGCCAGCCGATCCAGCCCAGGCCGGCGAGAAGCAGCAGGGCGAGCGGATTCTCGAAGCGCATGCCTTACCCCCGCTCCCGCCTTCGATCGCGCAGTCCGGCCAGGAATCCCCGCCCGGGCTGGCCGTTTGCCCGAAATATCCGGCTCCGGTGGTACAACCACCACTCCAGCGCCAGGACCACCAGGGCCAGAGCTGCCAGCCAGGGCCACAATTCGCGCTGGCCGATTTCCGTCTCCCGTTGAGGAGACAGGCTGTTTCCGCCGATCTGCAGGCTCCCGAGCGGACGAATGTCCGATTCGTCCGGGCTGTTCAGGGTCACCGCGAAAGCATCCTGTCCTCGATCCGCATGGCCGGGATAGCTGACGGTATAGATTCCGGCCTGGCACGTGGCGCTGAACACGGCCTGCCCCTGGTCGAGTTGCACAGGGACCGTGGTCCCATCCGGGTCGGTCACCAGGGCCTGATCTGCGCCTCCGGCCGGGCGGATGAGGATGCTTCCTCCCGGCTGGACCTGGACGTTCGTCTCCCCGGCCAGCCCGGAGAGGGACAGCTGCGCCTCACCGCTCGCTCCATTGAGGACGCTCAGGTTGGCCGGGTGGGTCAGGTACTGGATCAGGTTCGAGAAGAGGATGGGGTAAGCGACCTGCAGCGGCAGGTCCGACTCATGCAGGTCGAAGGTGACCACCGCCAGCCGGCGGCCCTGGGTCTCGCCGGTAAACACCAGCGGACCGCCTTTGGCCTCCACAAGCGGCTCGGCCCAATCCGGCAGCGTCACCTGCCTGGCCTGTAAAATATGGACGTCGTCCCACTTCAAGAAGCGAGTTAGCAGGCCGGGCAGCACTTTTGCCTCGCCTGTCTCCTGGATAGTTCCACCAACGCTGAAAAATGGGTTCGGCGGCGGGTTAAGGATCAGTAGGTTGCCCGGAGGCACCTCTCTTGGGATCCTCCCGTCCAGGACGTAGACGTCGTAGCGGTCTTTGGGGATCTGGATCTCGCTCCCTGCTTTGGCCAGCAGCGAAAAGGACTGCACTCCGGGCAGGCTCTCCAGGAGCTGGCGCAGGTAGAGGTTCCCCGGGCTGACCAGAAGCGTCCGCCCGCCGGGAGCCGGCCGGTATACGGTAAAGGCCGCGTCGTCGAGGGATAACCCGTCCAGGCGATCCGATCCTCCCTGCGCGCTGGAGAGGCGCGCTGTGTAGCCCTGCGCATCGCCGGGGAGGCCGCTCAGAACGACATCCTGGCTCTTTCCGGCGGCGATAGAGACCTGGCGCACGTCGATCAGCCGCTCTCCGGCATAGACCGAGAGGATCGCCGTATGGGAGCGGCTGCCGTAATTGGCCACGCTGGCAAACAACTGCGCGCCCTTTTCCGCGGGGCGGACGGATAGGGCCGTGACCGCCAGGTTCTCGCCGTCTGCGCCCACCGGCAGATACTTCACCGGACCCGGAAGGTAAACCTGTCTCCCAGCGGCCACGCCGCCGTCCGAAACGATCACCGTGGTAGCCGCGCCTCCGGTGGCGCTGCTCGCCCCGGCCGCCAGGGCAAAGGTCGCTTCCCAATCCACCGGGCCAGGGTCTGGCTCGGCTCCCTGCAGTGCGGCGAGTTGGGCCGCCCGGCCGGTCTCCGCGGTGGCGAGCAGGCGCGCCGGCTGCCCGGCCAGGATCAAGGTCACCGGGGTGCTGGCGGGCAGCCCGGCAATCAGCTCGCGGACCCGCGAACGCGCCGCTTCGAAACGCGAAGGGGACACGTCGGTGGCGTTCATCGACGCCGAGCCGTCCAGAACGATCACTGTCGCTCCCGCTGTCAGGCTTGGAACGGGGATGGCTGGCCGCGCCAGCGCGACCACCAGCGCCGCAAGGATAAGGAGCTGTAAAAAGAGGAACAGGTTGCGCTTCAGGCGCTGCCAGGGGGTGTTTGCCTGTCGGTCGCGCAGGATCTGCTGCCAGAGCAGGTTCGAGGATATGACCGCCTTCCGCCGGCGTAGCTTGAGCATGTACAGCAGCAGTATGGGCGCTGCCAGCAGCCCGAAGAGCAGGAAAACGGGCGCGAGCAAGCTCATCGCGCTACCCCGCTGAGGCGCAGCTCTTCCAGGATGACCTCCTCCCAGGGTTGGGACGTGCTCAAGCCCAGGTAGCGCACGCCCTTTTGCTGGCAGGCAGCGCGGATTTCCTGGCGCCAGGCCTCCAGCCGCTGCCGGTAGAGTGCCCGCATCGCCCCGTCCACCGAGACCTCCTGCCCCTCTTCCGTCTCGACGTCGACCAGGCGCAGGTCCCCGGCCAGGGGCGGCTCGATCTCCTCCGGGGCGAGGAGATGGATCAGGGCCACTTCATACCCGCGGCCCACCAGCCCGTTGAGCTGGTCCTGGATCCCCCCGGTAGAGAAAAAGTCGGAGATCAAAAACAGCAACCCCGGGCGCTGCCCGCTGGATAGATAGTCCTTGAGCGAGCGGACCAGGTCGGTCCGGCCCGCCGGGTGTGCTCCTTCCAGGAAACGCAGCGCGGCCAGGGTGTTTGCCTCGCCGCGGGCAGGCCCATATTTCAGATCCAGTGCGCCGGGAGCGTTCCGTCCTGCGTCGTTATTGCCTATGCGCAGTATCGTCACGCTCAGCCGGTCGCCCCCCGCCAGCGCCATTGCCCCAATCGCCCCCGCCAGCTTCAGCCCGTACCCAAACTTGTTCTGCTCTCCCTCCCCCCAATCCATCGACCGCGAACCGTCCAGTAATACATGCACCGCCAGGTCTTCTTCTTCCTCGAACAGCTTGAGGAACGGGCGATCCAACCGCGCGTAGACGTTCCAATCCAGCCGGCGCAGGTCGTCCCCGGGGGTGTAGTTGCGGTAATCGGCAAACTCCAGGCTGCTCCCCCGCCGGACCGAGCGCCGCTCGCCTTTCATTAAACCCGCGCGCACCTGCCGCGAGACCAGCGTCAGGCGGGTGATTTTGCGCAGGGTGGTCTCGTCAAAAATCACGCCCGAATCCTATCCAACCGTCCCGGCTTTGAGCGGCTCGACCTGGGCAACCACTTCTGCCAGGACTTCGTCCGTATCGACCCCTTCGGCCAGTCCCTCAAAATTTAAGAGCAGGCGGTGGCGCAGCGCGGCCGGGAGGACTTCGTTCACGTCTTCGAAAGCGACGTTGTAGCGACCGGCCAGCAGCGCGGTCGCCTTCGCCCCCAGCATCAGCGCCTGCCCGCCGCGCGGGGAAGCCCCGTAGCGCACGAAGCGTTTGACCAGCGGCGGAGCTTCGCGCCCCTCCGGGTGGGTGGCCACAATTAAGCGCGCGATCCAGTCGGTGACGTGCGAAGCGACCGGCACCTGGCGGACCAGCTCGCGCATCTCCAGCATCCGTGCCGCGCTCACCACCTGTCGCGCGGAGCTAGCTTCTGCGCCCGTGGTGCGATTGAGGATCTGCGCCAGGTCATCCGCCGCGGGGAACTGGATTAGCACCTTGAAAAAGAAGCGGTCGAGTTGCGCCTCGGGCAGCGGGTAGGTGCCCTCCATTTCCAGCGGGTTTTGGGTGGCGAGGACGAAGAACGGCTCGTCCAGGGTATAGGTCTTTTCCGCGACGGTCACGCTGTGTTCCTGCATCGCCTCGAGCAGCGCGGATTGGGTCTTGGGGGTAGCGCGGTTGATCTCATCCGCCAGGACCAGGTTGGCGAAGATCGGGCCGGGCTGGAAGCGGAACTGCCGGCGCCCATCCTGGTCGACGAGGATCTCGGTGCCGACGATATCCGCCGGCATCAGGTCGGGCGTAAACTGGATCCGCGAGAACTTCAGGTCGAGAGCCTGGGACAGGGTGCGGATGAGCAGGGTCTTCCCCAGGCCGGGGACGCCCTCGAGGAGCACGTGCCCCCCGGCCAGGATACTCACCAGCACCAGGCGGACGACCTCTTTCTGCCCCACAATCACCCGCCCCACCTCTGCCTCAATCGCCTGCGTATCGTCATGAAACCGCTCTAAAGGATCATCATTCATCTCATATTTCCTAAAAGAAGTGGAGTAACATTTACGAAATTCACGGTTGCAGCGAGCTGAAATACTCCCGGATCACCGGCAGCAGGTACGCAGGAATTTCGTCGTGATCCATTGCACGGCGGACCGTTTCCGCGTAGGAAGGCAGCACATCGGTATAGGGCACCTGGCTCACTCCCGGCTGGCCGCTGGCTGAAGGTTGCTGGCCGACCACCTGCCCCCCGGGCTGGCCGCTGCCCGGCAGGTTGACCGCGGGACCGCCTTCTCCGCTCAGGCGCTGCGGGGCGTAGATCTGCTCGGAGCTCTTCTCGCCGCCATCTCCCGGGCTGTTGTTCTGCGCAATTTGTCCGGATCCGGCCTCGCCGCCCGGGTTGGTCGTCCCATTCCCTTCGCCTTTGCCCGCACCTCCGCCTCCCTGGCCTTGATTCTTCTGATTGGTCGAGCCGCTGCCCGTACCGTTGGAGCTTGCCTGGTTCGTCGAGCCGCCGCCCGCACCGTTGGTGTTGGCCTGGTTTTGGTCGTTTCCAGAACCCTGCGCCGTTCCCTGGCCGCTGGCCGCTGGCTGGCCCGCCTGAGCGATGGCGGCCTGCCCCTGCTGGAGTTGGTTCGCCGCTTGCCCCGCGGCCTGGTTCAGGGCTGCCTGCTTCCCGCTTTGCTGGATCGCCTGGCTGGCCTGCTGGAGGGCCTGCTGCGCCGCGGTAGTATTCCCCTGAGCCAGGAAGTTGGCTGCCTGCCGCAGGGCCTGACCCGCCGCGGAACCGCTCTGGCTCAAGGTCTGGCCCGCCTGGTTGAGCTGATCGGCAAGCTGTTTGCGTTGCCCCGGGGTGAGCGAGCCCGGATCGAGCTGCCGGAGGCTCTGCGCGGCTTTGGCCGTATCGCCGTTGGCCAGCGCCTGGCCGGCCTCTTTAAACGGTGAGCCGTCCGGTCCCTGGGCGAGCTGCTCGCCGGCGGTTTTCAGCGCCTGAGCCTCTTCCGGGTTGACCCTTCCGGTCAGCTCGCGCAGTTTCGCCTCTGCTTCACCCAACGCGGTGACGGCCTGCTCGCGGGTGCGGGCGTCCTGGAGGCGCTGCTGGGCCTCTTTCAAAGCCTGGGTTAGCGCAGCCTTTTGCTCAGGGCTGAGCTCCCGCGCCTTCTGGATCTCCTCGATCAGGTTCGCGACCTGTTCCTTTTCCGCGGCGATCGCCCCTGCCACCGCCCGCGCCGACTGCGCCTCCAGAAATACCGGCTGGCTTACATACCCGAGCGCTGCCAGGATCAGGGCCAGGCAAAGGACCGCAGCCAGAGTCCTCCCCTCCAGGCGGAATGGGCGCACTCTCCACGGCTCGACCTGTTTCGCCGCTGCCAGTGCGTCCGCCAACTGCCTATCCCCCCAGAATGTTCCATTGGAATCATCCCCGGAAACATGGTGCAGATCGAGCGCGGTGCTGACCCGCTCGCGCAGGCCAAAGGCGCGGTCGAACCGGCGCGCCAGCCCCAACCGGTCCCGGCGCCAGAGTAGCGCGGTCGCCCCGGCCAGGAACAGGCCGGCCAGGGCCAGCCCGCCTGCCAGCATCCAGAATTCCACGCTCAACAGGAGCCGCCGGGAGAGCAGGAAGAGGGCCGCCAGGACAGCCGCGCCCAGGCCGGCGGCCAGCCCACGCAATCCCCAGCGGACTGCCTGCCTTTGCTGGTGCCAGCGCAGCCACCCATCCAAAATCGAATTTAGCTCATCCCATTCCATATTTTCTCTGAGTTCTCCGTGTGCACTGTGGTAAAAGTTCTTTACCTCGCTCGCCTCCGCACAAATCGGATTGCAAAATAAATCAGCACCGCACTGAAGAGAAGGTTGATAATCGTATAGGGGATCCATGGCGAGATCAGCGTTACCGAAGCGCCGTTGCGCAGGGTCTGCTGGTACGAAAAGAGGGTATGCTGGTCGAGGAGCAACGCCTCCGATGCTACCGCGGTCGCGATGGGATGAATCGAGACAAGGGACCAGCCCAGCAGAAGCAGTGCCTGCTCCGTTCCCGGACTGAGGTTGTTGTTAAACGACCCGGAAATCAGGGGGCCAAAAAAGCCCGAGAGGATCAAGGCCATCATCGGCAGGCCAAATATGGTGAGGATCGGGAAGGCATAGCCCAGCACCGTCGAAGCCAGCGTGCTCTTCATCAGGCCTGAGAAAAACAGGCCTACTGCGCAGAAATTGATCGTGGTGACGATCAGCAGCAGGGTCCCGATCGCCACCTCTTCCGGGGCGACGCCGCCGAACAGGAAGGCCAGGCTCTCCAGGGGCAGCGCGGCGAGCAGGAGCAGGAGCATGAAGACCAGGGCGGATGAGAATTTGCCCAGCGCCAGAGAGCGAGCCGGCAGGAGCGTGGTCTGGAGAAGGTCCAACGTCTGTCGGTCGCGCTCGCCTGAGATGGCTCCCGAGGTCAGCGCCGGGGCGATAAAGGTGATGCCAACTAACTGCATACCGACCACCACCGCGAAAACCACCTTGCCGATCAACTGGCGAGTATTGGTCAGCGCCGCCGGGCTGCGGTTGATCGAGCTCAGGTAGAGAAAATAGACCAGACCGACCATCAGGGCCAGGGCAAGCAGATAGAGGGTCAGGATGAGGAATGCCCGCCGCCCGCGCATCCGCGAGCGCAGTTCCTTGACCATCACCGGATTGCCGCGCAGCCAGAGCAGTAGCCGCTGGCCGAAATTCGGCCGCGGTGAGGATTGCTTCAACGCTTCAGGGGTTACCAGGTTCTCAGCCATCGTTCGCTCAGGTCACCAGTCCCTTCGTGGCGCGCATGAAGACCGCTTCCAGGTCGCGGCTCTCGGCCGAAAAGCGGACCACCTGAACCCCGGCCTGGACTAGCCAGGCCAGGATCTGGCTCAACGCCTGATCGTCGCCGATGAACTCCAACTCCAGGCGGCAGCGCCCGTTCTGGCCGCCGATTTCCTTGAGGGCGCTGACCGCCGGCAGGCTCTCCAGCAGCTTGCGGGCGGTTTCCAGGTTGTCGAGCAGGGTGATCTCTACCGTGCGGCGCGGCATCACCTGCTGCTGGAGGGCCTCCAACTCCCCAACCGCTACCAGTTTACCGGCTTCGAGAATCCCCACCCGGGTGCAGATCTCGGCCACGTCGGCCAGGATGTGGGTCGAGAAAAAGATCGTCTTGCCCATCCGCGAAAGCTGGACGAGCAGCTCGCGGATCTCTACCCGCGCCCGCGGGTCCAGACCTGAGGCCGGCTCGTCGAGGATCAGCACCTGGGGATCGTGGATCAGGGTCCGCGCCAGGCTCAGGCGCTGCTGCATCCCCCGCGAGAGGCTTTCGAGCATGTCCTCGCGGCGGTGGCTCAAATCGACCAGCTCGAGCAGGTCGCCGATCAGTCCCGGGCGGACGCTCTCCGGTATGTGATAGCACGCGGCGAAGAAATCCAGGTATTCCCAGACCTTCATGTCCCGGTACAGACCAAACACATCTGGCATATAGCCAACCAGGCGGCGAACCCCGGCAGGTTCCTTGCTCACCAGATGGCTGCCGATCCGGACTTCACCCGCGCTGGGCTCCAGCAGGGTGGCCATGATGCGGATGGTCGTGGTTTTGCCGGCCCCATTAGGCCCGACGAAGCCAAAAATCTCACCGTTTTCTACCTCCAGGTTCAACCCGTCGACTGCGGTTCTCCCTCCGTAGCGCTTGGTCAAATTCTGGATCTCAATCACAGGCCCCATCGCGACCTCACGGCTCCACCAGTATTGATAAATCGACTCTCTCGAAGGTCGCTGGCTGCCCGGAATTCGTGTTTTCGATGTGCAGGCGGACCTCCCCTTCCGGGCTGACATATTTTTGAGGGCTGGCGATGGAGTAATTTCCCCAATGGCCAGTGTCCTGCCCGGTCCATTCCTGGCCTTCGAAATCCCACAGGGAAACCTTGAAAGGGATCTGCCCCGTGTCACCGTGGTTCGCCAGGTGCAGGGTCAGCTCCTTCACTGAATGAAAAGCGATTTCACGCGCCGGGCGGAAAGCCAGACTGAAGCTGCCCTGGCTTAGCGCAAAATTATATGGCGACGCATCTGGCTGGCTGCTGTCCAGCACGCTCCAGGTGAACATCCCCGGTTGGAGCAGCGCCTGGCCGCCCGCCAGCTTCAGGTTGCTGTCCAGCCGCACCAGGTAGAGGGTCAGGTCGGAGGGGGTGAATTTCTGGCCTCCCAGGCCGGCGTCGATCAGCGGAGTGCTGCTCCAGCCCGCCAGGTAGATCTGGCCTTGTGTGCCCGATCCGCTGAAACCGGTGTAACCCGCCAGGGCGGTAAGCAGGGAATACCGCTGGTAGGTGCTGGCGCTGCTGTAATAATCCGGTCCGCCCGTCAAAGCGGTCATCCAGGAGTACCCGCCAGGGTATCCTGGACCATAATATTTATATAGACCCGAAGCGGCGAGTGCTTGAGAGTTCCCTGCATAAGTCGCCTGGTTGTCCATCAGCAGGTGAGTCTCGACCGGCGTGCGGCTACCCGGCGCTAAGGTGCCCAGCTCTTGAGCGCTGCCCGGCGCGAGCAGGACGGCATGTTCGAGGGTCAGCCTGCTGTTATTATTGATCTCGCCGCGCAGAACGGCGTCGCTGCTGTTCAGGGAGAGATCCAGCGTTGCGGTGAGCTCCGGCGTGGGCACGCTGCCCACTACGGCGACCGCTTCTACCGCACCGATATCCACGTGGATGTTACGTACCTGGACGTCGCCAGCCGCCAGCCAGGTTACATCCCAGTCCCGCGAGGTCTGTAGCCCTTGGGGGACCGAATTTTCGGGGATCGGGTGGGCCAGAATCCCCTTCCCGATCTGGAGCGAATACGTCGATCGGCCGGGGGAGAACAGGCCCACCAGGCCATCGACCCGCGCCCGGTCCTCGCCCGTGTAGGCCTGGACCACCGCCAGGCGAGTCAGCACGGGCTGTTTTCCCCGGCCGAACGAACCGACCCCAAACGCCAGGCCACTGAATGCCAGCGCCAGCACCGGGATGGTCGCCCAGGCCAGCTCGCGGTGTTTCACCCGGCGCAAAACGAAGAAATTGACCGGGCCGATCACTGCCACGTAGACCAGCAGGAACCCGATCACCTCGAGCGGGTGCGGCAACTGAAGATTGGGCAGGCTGTTGACCGCGGTTAGTGCTGATTCCCAGTTCTGGAAGCCCCCTGCCCAGTCCGGACGGACCAGCGGGCGATCGAACAGCTTGCGGTAGAAGTCTTCGCGCCCCGCCCATTTGGCGAACGGGCCAGCGGCGGGGTCGAATGTCAGGTATACCACCTCGCCCAGCTCCATAGGCCGAACTGCGATCAGCGGGGCATCCGCCTCCCCGGCCAGGATTTGTGTTCCCGTCTGCAACCCTCCACGGACCACCATCGCCGGACCGTCCAGCGTTTCGGATCGACCGCTGAAGCGGGCCAATTCGCTGAGGTCCGCCAGGGATTGGGTCCCTTCGGGCTGCAGCGGGAGCAGCGCCTTTAGCCCGGCCGCCGAGCGTTGCCAGGCCGGCCCGCCGGCGACCACCATCCGCCCGCCGCCGGCTACCCATGCCGCCAGCGCTGACTGCTGGGCGGGGGCCAGGGTGCCGGTATCGGCTCCAGAGACGATCAGCGTATCGAACGCCTCGAGGACCGCCGGGTCCTCCGGCAGGTCCGCAGCCTGAAGCTGGGCGACGTAAGTCCGCCCACTGGGCGGGTTCAGCCTGCCTAACACGTTGAACGGCGTGGAGGCATCCCCGAGGACTCCAAACAAACGGTCGGTGGGGCTCAGGCAGTCCAGGTCGGCTTTCACGCCGGAAACCTCTTTCCCAGCGGAGAAAAGGTGGACGATAACCCCGTCCAGGTAGTTTTCGGGGAAGAGCAGGACCGTCACGGTTTTACGCGACTGGACCGGCAGGCTGATTTCCTGTGCATAGATCCGTTTGGTATTCAGAGGGGGCGTTTGCTGGACTTCCAGGCGGCCGCTCAGATCCGCGCCGCTGTTCTCGAGCGAGACGCGGATCGGGATCCAGGTGTTGGCGCGGCAAAACCCGCCGTAGCCGGCCTGGACGTCCATCTTTAAACCCGGCGGAGTCTGCGCCCGGGCAGCCAGCGGCGCCAGCCCCAGGGAGAACACCACCAGGGCCGCTGCCATCCAGACCTTTTTAAACAAGCCGTTCCGCATGATCCCTCTCCCCCACCCTGGACGGAATCGCCGAGAAAAATGTTCCATTTCACACCCAAGCCAGCCCCTCCGATCTAGACAAATTGTATTGTATCAGAATTCCGCCCCCGCCATCTCGCACACAGGTGCCGCCCGGTAACCGGACCATTGAATCTCAACGATATAGCGCATGCGTCTCGAAGATCCCCGGAGGGGGCCGCTTGCGCTCTGGCAGGTCGGTCGAGACGACCGACCTTGTAGCGCATGCCTCCTCGCAGATCCCCGAAGGGGGCGGTTTGCGCTCTGCTAGACCAGCCAGGAACAAGAGATGTAACGCATGCCTACTGGCTTGCGCTCGGGTAGATCGATCAAGAATAAGCCAGTCCCTAACGGGATCTTCGAGAGGCATGTTCTATAATCCACGGATCTTCACCGCACAAAAACGATCCCCTTTTCCCGCGCGATGCAGCTCGGATCGGGCTCGACCGTGGGATCGTTCCAGAAGGCCAGGGACATTTCCAGCGCGCAGCGGGAAGACCGCGTCACCCAGTGGCCCTGGTGAGGGAACTCAAAAAAATAGGCGTGCGTCAGGGTGCGGGCGGCCATCCGGCCCCACTCCGGAGGTGTGATCGGGTCGTAGCCGCCCGCCAGGACCAGCGCCGGGACATCGCTGGATACCGGCTGGTTCTCCCGCGGATCGAGCGGACGGGTCTGCCAGTCCTTGCAGGCGGTGAAGAGAGACTGGACGTCGGCGGGGAAGAACCGGGCGATCTCGGCGCGCACCCCCTGCGCCATGCGGAAGGGCTCATCCGGCTGGCTGAAGGGGATCTCCTCATTGCACTGGATGGCCTGATTCATCCCCAGCGCTACCGAGTGGTCGAAATACAACGCCAGCCGCTGGCGAAGGACGCCGTACTCTCCCTTCTGGATCTGGGAGATCATCAGCGGCATCTCGGCGATCACCGCCGGGTTGTAGAGGCCGACGAGGAGCACATCCACAAGTCGATTCCCATCGACCAGAACGGGATAATCCGCTCCGCCCACCTTCACCTTGACGGTCACCGGGCTGGCGTTGAGCTGATCCACCAGGTCGTAATAAGCATTTTCGAGGTTTGGATCATACTGGCTGCAGCCCTCATCCGCCGCGCAGCGCTCGAAGAGCACTCGAAAGGATCTCTCTGCGTTGGGGGCCAGGGTGGTATACAGGTTGACCTGCGGCGGATAAACAGAATCGAGCACGGCGCTGCGCACCGCGTCGGGAAAATCGCGCAGGACGGTCAGAGCCAGGCGCGTGCCGTACGAATCCGCGTACAGGTTGACCTGGGGATATCCGAGCGCGCGGCGCAGATCGTTCACGTCGGCAGCGCTCGCCGCGCTGGTGTAGTCGGCCGGATCGATCCCCTCCTGGACCAGGCGGTTATGGCAGCGCCGGAACGCGTCGACGATGGCCGCATCGCGGCCAGCCTGCGTCAGGCTGCCATCGAGCAGGGCAGGAGTCAGGTCTTCACGCTCGGAGCAATCCAGCCGGGGCAGGCTGAACCCGGTCCCGCGCTGGTCGAAGAAAATCAGATCGCGCCGGTCCAGCGCCCGCGCAAGACCCTGCCCGAGCACGTATTCCGCCTCGCCCAGCGAAGAAGATCCCGGGCCGCCGGCCAGGTGGACCACCGGGTCCGGCGCGGGCAGGTTGGCCCAGCTATGGAAGACGGCCACGTGCAGGCGAACCAACAGATCGCCGGGTTGGGCATGATCGCGGTTCGCCGGCACGGCCACGTAACCGCAGTCCACTCGGTACCCGCCCCGGGGGATGGAAAAAGCGCATGGGGCGGCGACGAAAGTGGGTTGGAACGCCAGCGGTGTAGCGGAGGGTACTGGCGCCGCTGGAACCGGCATCGCCGGGGTGGTGCTGGGAGCTGTCCCCTGGTCGGCCATGGGCGGCTCCAGGGTCGGGGACCCTGGAGGAACCGGTCCCAGGGGCGTCGGCGTCTGGCTGCCCGTATAGGCCCGGTAGGTGGGAAAATTGCAGGCCAGCAGCAGGGCGATCAAAGTCACGATGATGGCCACCGGTCGATCGGTGAGTTTCCTCATATCCGCTGATGATAGGCGGTTTTCTGCCGCACGTCAAACCTCTCCAGGTTCCTCCAACGACATGAATAGAGGCTACTTGCAATGAAGCGCGACCTTTCGGAATGATGTACGCTTCTCGATTTCTTAAAATCATCCTTGACAACTCCAATTAGTCCACTATACTGGAAAAATCAAGCGGACGAGCCAATCTTCTCAATCAACCGCGAACGGCCAGGATCCCCCGTTCGATGGTCTTTTGATTTGAACCGCTTGATGGGAGCAGGCTTTCTCCCGATTTCATGGCTCACTATCGTCCGCATATAGAAATTGCAAAGCCGGGGGTCGTGCACCCCGGCTTTGCAATTTCATCTCTACAACCGCCTGGCTGAATTGCCCGCCTTACGGCAGCTCTGGCATCCCCTGCAGGGCCCGGCTGAGATACTGAGCCTTCAAACCTTCATCCGGGATCGCCGCGGACAGCTCCAGAACCTCTTCCCGCGCTGTGCTCCAGGCCTGTTTTGCCTCGTCTTTTTTCCCCAGGGCAGAGCACGCACGGGCGAGATCCTGGCGAATTTTCCACTGCCTGGAGCGGTAATGAAGCGCCTCAGCCTCTTCCAAAGCTTCCTGGTAGGCGGCCCAGGCTCTTTCCATCTGCCGCTCGCGCTCCTCCGCATCGGCGCACGTGTCGGCAAAGCGAGCCAGCGCATCCCCTTTGATCTGCCAGACCCGGATCATCACCCCCTGGCCGCAATTGGGCGCCTCCTGGATCAGCCGGCTGACGATCTCCAACGCCTGAGGAACCCGGTTTTCGGCCAGGGCCAGCTCGGCCCGCGCGCACCAGATCAGGCGCTCGCCGATCGTCTGGACGGGGGCGTTCTCCTCTAACAAAGTAGCGTCCAGAGACCGGGCCGACTGTAAATCTCCCATCTGGATCAGGGTGCTCATCAGGAGGCCGCCCAAGGAATGAAACCAGTGTCCCGAATTGTTTCTGATCGCCAGGGTATGCCCATCCTCCAAGAGCTTCCTTGCCCCTTCCAGGTCGCAAATTTCCAGGTGGAGAGCGCCGGCGCCCTGGCAGGCGAGAATTTCCCACTGCTGGTGGCGGATCTCGCGCGCCATCGATCTGGCCCGGATTCCGTTTTCCAACGCTTCATGGAAATTCCCCGCGGCCGTCTGGCAAAACACCAGGCTCCCGAGGCTGAAGATTTCACCGGCCCGCCACCCGATCTCGGCTGCGACCGCATAGCCCCTCTTCCCCAGCTCAATACTTTCGCCCGTGGTCAAACGTGGCAAAACCAGTGTATCGGTCTGGTAATTCGGGCTGAGCAAGGCGCTCAAGCTGAGCGAGGACGACAGCCCGTGGCGGTTGCCCAGCTCTTCATTTAGCTCGATGGATTGCCGGCAGTACAGCCAGCCGCTCAAGGCGTCGCTGCCGAGGGTGTTCGCCATGGCAAGAAAGTCGACCGTTTCTGCCAGCCCGCGTATGTGATCGGCTTTCGCAAAAATCGCTATGGCCTCGAGGTGGTAGCGATTGGACGCCTTGGGTTCCTCGATGTTTATATGGTAATTCCCAAGGTTGTTCAGACTGCGGGCCAGGAGGAGACCGTCTCCCTGGGCGCGGGCGATTTCCAGGGCCTGTTGGTAGTAATCGGCTGTCAGGCGATAATCGCGCGCAGCCCAGAGCATCCCCAGGTTTGAAAGCGCTGCCCACTCCCCGAGAGCATCTTTCCCGGTGCGCGAGAGCTCCAGGGCCGCTTCCTGGTCGCCCTGCGCTTTCTCAAACTTTCCCTGCGTCTCGTAGAGCAGCCCGCGGGCGCGCAATATTTCCGCCCGGGATATCGGGTCTGCAGCTCCCTCCGCGGCGCGAGAATAGCTTTCGATCGCTTCCTCATTCGCATAAGTCCGGGCAGCCCTCTCCGCGGCCCGGCGGAAATGCGCTCCAGCCCGGATTCGCTCACCGGCCTGCCAGAAATGCTCACCCAAGCGCAAAGCAAGCTCCTCCTGCCGGTCCGGGTATAGCTTTTCCAGGGCCCCACCGACTGCCAGGTGAAGCTGGCTGCGCTCGCTTTTCAACAGCGAGTCGTAAGCTGCCTCCTGGATCAGCGTGTGGCGAAAGAGATATTCGATCTCGGGATGGGTTTGCGCCAGGGACAGCAGCCCCACCGCTTCCAATGCCGCCAGTTGTTCCCGCAGGGATGCTGATTTTCTAACCTCCTCTAGGACCCGGACCGGGAACTGCCGCCCAATCACCGTGGCCACTTTCAATGTCCTTCTGGCTTCATCGGGGAGCTGGTCGATGCGCGCCAGGAGCAGGCTCTGCAGGCTGTCAGGTATATCGATATTTTCGAGGGAACGAGCCATCCGCCACCCGCGCCCATCGCGCACCAGGATCTCACGCTCGAGCAGCATCTGAACCAGCTCCTCCACAAAAAGCGGGTTCCCACCCGCTTTCTCGAGAATCAAGCGCTGCAGTTGGACTGGCAGCGGTACCGAATCCAGTAGGTTGGAGATCAGGCGGTCACTGGAGGCATTCGATAAGGCTTTGAGGTGAATTTCGGTCAGGCTCATCCCGGTTTGCTGGCGCGTCTCAGATATCAGCCGCCAGGCCGGGGTGCCCCTCTCCGGCCGGGTGACCAAGCAGAACAGAACCGGTGCCCCGACCGCCAGGGGTAGGAACTGGGTGAGCAGATCGACAGAAGATGGGTCCACCCAATGGAGATCCTCGAGGACCAAAATTAAAGGCTGGCGCTCGACCAGGCGGCTGAGCAGCAAGCGCAGCGATTCGAAGTAATGCTCGCGCATGGCCAGTGGATCCAGGTTGCGCACCTTCACCGCCTTAGCTTCTTCGAGAGGAAGACCCAGAAGGTGGGCCAGGTAAGGAAATACCTCCGCCGCGGCTGATGCACCGAATAATTCCTGGCAGGTATGCTGGAGCGTTACCAGGTGGGTCGCCGCATCGTCCTCTGCCGGCAGATCGAGTAAGGATTTGGTCAGATCAATAACGAGGTGATAGGCCAGATTGCGACCATAGGAGAGACAGCGGCCCTCCCCCCAGCGTAAGTTATACTGGCCCGCCTCCTGGCCTCGTTGCAGGCGCTCTTTCCATTCGGCAAGTAGACGGGATTTCCCAATCCCCGGCTCTCCACTGATCAGGGCAGCCCTTCCCAGGCCCGCGGTCAGCGCCTGGCTGAGCTCTAGGAGGGTGAATAGCTCCTCATCCCGGCCGACTAACTCGCTGCGACCGCCGCGACGAGGACGCCGTGGTCCGGTAATCTCCGCGGGTGCTACCAGTTCGTAGATGTGGACCGGCTCGGCTTTGCCCTTGACCGCGATCTGCCCCAAATCCTTACAGGTGTAGGCCTGTTCCAGAAAGCGGTAGGTATTTTCTGAGAGGAACACGCTCATCGGCCGGGCGGCCGTCTGCATGCGGGCTGCCAGGTTGACCGCATCGCCCATGGCGGTATATTCGAACACCTGGCTGCTGCCCACGTCACCCACCACGACCGGTCCCGTATTCAAACCCACCCGGACAGCAAAATCGATACCATACTGGACACGTAGCTCATCGGCAAAGCCCCGCACCATCTGGATCAGGTCCAACGCGGCCGCTGCTGCCCGCAGGGGATCGTCTTCGTGGGCGACGGGAGCGCCGAAAAACACCAACAGCGCATCACCCATCAACCGGGCGATTTTCCCTTCGTAGCGCTGGATCACCGCGACCATCCGCTTGAACGCCTGGTCCATGATCCCGGCCCATTCTTCCGGGTCCATCTGTTCCGCCAGGCTGGTAGAGCCGACCACGTCGGTGAAGAGGATGGTTACCAGCCGCCTTTCGCGGATCCCCGTCGGCCCGGCAACCTGCCGAGATGATGGGGCAGTCTTCTGGGACTCATTTCTTCCCACCTCGCCGACCAGCGCCGTGCCGCAGTTCTTGCAGAACCGCGCCTCCAATCCGTTGAGAGTGGAGCAGTTCGGGCAGGCGCGTTCGAGCGGCTTGCCGCAGTTCTGGCAGAAGCGGGCGTCATTCGGGTTGATGTGAGAGCAGTTGGGACAAATCATGAGCGCTCCGACTGCGGCTGGCTCGCTCCGGATTTTACCCGGGCTTCTTCAAAGTTGACCGGGAGATGAATGACAAAACGAGTTTTTCCGGGGCGAGAATCGACGGTGATATCGCCAAAATGCTTGTGGACGATGTTGTAGCTGATATTGAGGCCCAGCCCGGTGCCCTTTCCCAGCGGCTTGGTGGTAAAGAAGGGGTCGAAAATTTTTCCTTGCACCTCGGCGAGGATGCCTGGCCCGTTGTCCTCGATCTCGACCACGAGCCAGGGATCGCGATAGGCCGTGCGCAGGGTGATCCGGCCTTTCCCCTCCATCGCGTCGACCGCATTATCGATGATGTTCGTCCAGACCTGGTTCAGCTCGCTGCCATAGGCCTGGATGCGCGGCAGTTGTGGGTCGTATTCCCGAATGATCTCGACTCCCTGCTTGAGCTTGTGGCGCAGAATAACCAGGGTATTGTCCAGACCTTCGTGGATATCCACAGCCTGGATCGGGGCCTGGTCGAGATAGGCGTACGATTTGAGCGCCTTGATGATTTCCTGCATCCGGGTGGCTCCCTGCCCGATCTCGTGGAGGAGGTTAAACAGCGTGGCCTCATCCACAATCCAGTGCAGAAACACAGGCAGGCCGTCAGCGGGCAGCCGCTCGCGCAGCTCATCCAGGAAAGCCGTATCGTAACCCAGGTTCACCAACTGGGGAGCCAGCTCCCACGCGTCCTCGACCTTGTTCTCGTCGAGCCAGTCCTCCAGATCGGCTTCCTGGTCGCCGCGGGTCACCAGGTCGAGTTGCCCGGGGGAGAGGGCTTGCTGGCGACCGCGCTGGCGGATCTCATCCAGGTAGCTGGCCTGTTCCGGTGAAATGTCCAGCCGCATCCAGGCCCACTGGCTGCGCTGGAAGCGATCGACCACGGACCCAAGCTGCTCTACCCCACGGCTGACGGCCGAGGACGGGTTGTTCAACTCATGGGCGATCCCCGCTGTAAAGGTCCCCAGGGCGGCCATTTTCTCATTCTGACGCAGGAGCATCTCCATTGAGCTCAGCCGTGAGGTGATGGTATGCAAAAGAGTGCGGGCTGCCTTAGGGCTGGTATCGAGCAGTTCGTTCAACTGTTCCGCGCTGAGGGCGATGAGGAAGCTGTCGGTCAGCGCGCGGCCGCTGGCACTGCGCGGGGCAGCCACGAGCAGGGCCATCTCGCCGATCACGTCACCAGGCTGGCGCACCGCGAGCTGAACCTGCTTGCCGTTAGCAGTCTTATAGATTTCTACCTGGCCTTCGCGGATCACGTAGGCTTTCTGGCCCAGGCTCCCTTCCACGAAAAGCAACTCGCCGGCCGGCAAATGCACCTCTTCGACCATGCCACACAGGCGCACCAGGTCGGGCAGGGGGAGATCCGCGAATAATGGAACTTTGCGTAAGAAATTGACGTGATCAGCCATACGGGTTACACCGTTTTCAAGTACTGGTGGACCAGGGCCACGGTCACCGAGCCCTCGCCTACGGCAGAGGCAACGCGCTTGATCGAGCCGTGGCGCACATCGCCGGCGGCGAAAATCCCCGGGCAACTGGTCTCGAGGAGGTACGGGTTGCGCTTCAAAGTCCAGCCGGGCGGCCATTTCCCATTGTGGAACAGGTCTGGACCGGTCAGGATGAACCCGGTTGGGTCGCGTTCTACCTGGCTGGCGACCATATCGGTACGGGGAGCGGCGCCAATGAAAATGAACATCGCGTCCGCGGGCAGCTCAGACTCTACGCCCGTTTCCCGGTTCTGGACGCGGATCCCCTCCAGGTGGTTATCCCCGCTCGCCGAGACCACCTCGCTAGTGTGCAGCACGCGAATGTTCCCGATGGAATGGATCTGGTCGACCAGGTATTGGGACATGCTGGGGGTAATGTCGTTGGCGCGCACAAGGATGGTTACCGTGCTGGCGTAATTAGAGAAAAATACAGCCGCCTGTCCGGCTGAGTTCGCCCCACCGACGATGTAGATGTTTTTCTTGCGGTAAAACGTCGCCTCGGTCAAAGCCGCGCCGTAATAAATCCCGGCCCCGGTGAGGCGGTCCACGCCGGGAACATCCAGCAGGCGCACCGAAACCCCGGTGGCGATCAGCAGCGCGTAACAACTGATCTGCCCACCGCCAGCCAGGTGGACCAGCTTATAAGCGCCCTCCACTTCCACACCCGTGGCTTCTTCGGCGGTCAGGATCTCAGCCCCAAAGCGCTGCGCCTGGGCGACGGCGCGGCGGGTCAGGTCGGCTCCGCTCAGACCGTTGGGGAAGCCGAGATAGTTATCGATCCGTGAGCTGGTCCCGGCCTGTCCGCCGGCCGCCTCGCGCTCGATCATTACGGTGCGCAGCCCTTCGGACGCGCCGTATACCGCAGCGGCCAGCCCGGACGGCCCGGCGCCGACGATTGCCAGGTCATAGAAGGACTGCGCTGGCCTGGTTTGCATCCCCACCCGCTCCGCCAGGTCGCGCAGCGCCGGCTCGACCAGCACGCTGCCATCCGGGAAAAAGACTGCCGGCAGGCGCAGATCACCTTGAGTTGCTTCCACGACCATTTTATATGCCTGCTCGTCCACCTCGATATCCAGCCACTGATAGGGGATCAGGTTGCGGGAAAGGAAATCTTTGACCACGTGGCAGGCCGCTGACCAGAGAGTCCCGGCCACGCGGATCCCTTCGTAGGGCAGGGTTACTCTGGCGAGCCAATCGGAGAGCAAATCATCGAGGACCGGGAAGAGGTGCAACTCCGGAGGATCCCAGGGCTTCATGAGGTAGTAATCCAGGCCTATCTCATTGATGCTCTGGATGGCGGCCTGGGTATCAGCATAAGCGGTTAAGAGGACCTTACGCGCCTGGGGAAAGATTTTAATAGCTTCGCTCAAAAACTCGGTCCCGCTCATCTCGGGCATGCGCTGGTCGACCAGCATCAAGGCCAGTGGGGTCCCACGGCGCCAGAACTGCTCGACTGCCGCCAGGGCTTCCTTACCTGAGGGCGCCTTGGCAATGCGGTACTCGCCGTGAAAGTGGAGGCGCAGGTCGCGTTCCACTGCGTTGAGCACCTGGAGGTCATCATCCACAATCAGAATCACCGGTTTGGTCATAAGCCCAACAGCTCCAGAAAGGATCGATTTTCGAGGAACAGATCAATCAACCGATTGGCAAGTGGTATTAATACTTATCTAACCAATAATATACAAATTATACATCTCAACTTCGCGAACCACAAAACAAAGAGCCGGATGGATTCTCCGCTCGAATCCATCCGGCCAAGGCAAGATTTCTAATGGTTGATTTGAGGAGCTAATCTTCTTATTTTTGCGCTTTGACCGATTCGCGCAGCTTTGCGCGCAGTTCGCTGATCTGGTTGGCAATCTCAGTGATCTGTGAGAAGAGGACCTGGTTGGCCTTGATCCCTTCGTTGATCAGCAGCGCGGCGCCCTCAGAGCGGCTCCTGGTCACTTCGGCCTCGACGAGCATATCCAGGTGCTTGAGGGTTTCATCGTTCACCCGTACCATCACCACATTGCCTCGCCCCTGAAGGGCCTGCCCCAGAACCTGGCCGACATTTTCAACCGACTTGAGGGCGTCCTTGAGCGTGTCAGAAGCCAGGCGCGCGCTCGCAGTTGTGCCCGCGGTCTTCGCGCCGGCTGGAGTAACCGGCGCACCTTCGGAGTTCATCTCCTGCGCGCCGCTCACCGTCTCGGCCTGGGGATCCGCCGGTTTCATCCCGCTATCTTCCGGGGGATTGGTATAAAAATTTTCGCTCATTTTCTCTCCTGTATTACATTAACACATGTAATTCAATTACAAAATAGTATAATATCTTAATTGTAATTTGTCAATATGTAATTTGTGGGGTGTTTGTCCCAAGATTGGTAGGCGAATTTAGCAAAATCGCCCAGGCAGTTTTCTCCCTTGAAAGAGGATGCTCAGCTAAGCCACCCCCACTCCGGCGACCATCAAGCCGCTGGTCATCCCCGGCCAGGTCTTGTACCCCCGCACCGTGCGGGCCCGCATTTTCATTCTTCCAATCACCTGTTCGGTGGGGTTGTTGGTCCAGGGCACCTCCGGCTGCCAGTCAAACACCCGAAAATGGGCCCAGTTGTTGGCCAGGCGCACGATCAGCAGACGCAATTGATCCAGGGGAGTGGCTTCATTCCCCGAATGCCCGGTCTGACTGGGTGGCAGTTGACGCAGCAGCCCCACCAGGCGCTTGTCTCCCTCCAACGGCAGATCGCGCAGCAGCTGACGCACTTCCTCGGCCATCCCCACCCATTCGGGCGGCAGGCTCTCTTTCAATTCATGCACCAAACGTCCTACCCAGCGGCGCACA
>DATKLX010000009.1:0-12847 GCA_035542155.1 Anaerolineaceae bacterium | reverse complement strand
TCAATCATTTCCCGCTTGCTGCGTTGACTCATCATAGGCTCCCTCTGCGGATCCAAATTCCGCTCTAGGGTAACATTCTTTTTGAGCCAACGTTACTTTACAAAGTTACATTTTTATTGAGGCAATACGGGCCCTCAGGTGGATTGGGCTACCTGTGCTATACTTTTTCAGAGTGGATTTATCGAAAAAGTGTCCACAAACTGTTGATCAAGAATGTCCAAGCATATGAAAACTGACGAAATCAAGCTCCTGTACGAATACCATTACTGGGCCAACAAGCGGATCCTGGAGACCTGCGCCCGGGTGCGGCCGGAGCAGTACACCGCCCCCACCAGCATGGTGGGGTATTCAAGCCTGCGCGGGACCCTGGTCCACGCCCTGGACGCCGAGTGGTCCTGGCGGCTGATCCTCCAGGGCCAGCGCGTCACCCAGGACCTGGCGACCGAGGCCGATCTGCCCACGCTCATTGACCTGGAGGAGCGCTGGCAGGCCGAGGAGCAGGAAACGCGCGCCTACCTGGGCTCTTTAAACGATGAGGATTTGAACGGCATCGTCCGCTATCCGGTCGAGAGCGGGATGATCCGCGAGCGGCCGCTGTGGCACTGCCTGGTCCATGTGGTCAACCACGGCACCCAGCACCGCAGCGAGGCCGCCGCGCTCCTGACCGGCTACGGCCAGTCGCCGGGAGACCTGGATTTTACGGTGTTCCTGAACCAGTACCTCCATTTACCGTCCTAAAAACCATCAGATCTCATAAAGGGATGGCCTCTCGTATGACCTGTTCACGGATACGGGTCCATAGCCCATTCTCTGTGACCACATCTACATCCGTGCCTAATAAATTTTGTAAATCAATTATTTCTATTCGCCGAAATTACGAGTATTTGGGCTCAGGAGGCATAAAATGCAGCAGTTCTTTGGCGTTTACCCCGCAGTCGTGCGCAACAATATCGACCCTACCCAGAGCGGGCGGGTGCAGGTCCAGTTGAGCACCCCGCTCGACCCAACGGTCAAAAATCTGCCGTTCTGGGCGCGAGTGGCAGCCTTATCGGCCGGCAGCCAGCGTGGGACCTGGTTCATGCCCGAAGTCAAAGACGAAGTCCTGGTTGCCTTCGCGGGCGGCGATCCCCGCCAGCCGTACGTGCTCGGCGCGCTGTGGGGCAGCGGCGGCCAGCCGCCCGAGACCGTCGACCCGGCCAATACGATCAAAAGCATCCACACCCGCAGCGGGGTCCGGATCACGATCAGCGACCAGGCCGGCCAGGAGCAGATCAGCATCCATACCCCCGCCGGCCAATCGATCACCCTCCGCGACGGCCCCGGCGCGATCAGCATCATCGACGGTAACGGCAACGCGATTACCCTCCAGACGTCCGGGATCCAGGTGACATCCAGTAGCACGGTGAAGATGAACGTCTCGCAGATCGAGGTCAACGCCGGCATGCTGACCGTTAACTCCGGCATGTCGAAATTCAGCGGCGTGGTCCAGTGCGACACCCTGATCGCCAGCTCGGTCGTTGGCTCCTCCTACACCCCAGGCGCGGGAAATTTGGTATGAGACTGTTCTCTGTTCTCTTCTTTTTATTGTATTCTTTGCATCTTGTGGGTATAATCAAAGAAATCGAAAAAGTTCGATAAAAAGCAACAAGTTTTATCAGGCAATTCAACAGAATCTTCCCTATTTGGTACAAATCCATCGAAATACAAGAGGAGTATGAAATCCGATATGGACGCCACCGCAAACTCGAAACTGGAAGCAGTATCCGCAATGATCGAAGAACAGGCGCTCACCCGCGAAGAGCTGCTCGGCTACCTGCGTCAGGTGATGGAGATCCGCGCCCTGGAGAACAACATCGCCAGCCTGCTCAGCAAGGCCGTGCTGAAAGGCGCGTCCCACCTGTATGCCGGAGAGGAAGCGGTGGCGGTCGGCGCCGTGGCGGCGCTGCGCAACAATGACCTCATCACCAGCACACACCGCGGGCACGGACACGGGCATGCCCACGGCGACGCGCACGCCAAAACACCGGAAGAAAAGCAGGCCCATTACAACCGCATGATGGCCGAGGTGCTCGGCAAGAGCGGCGGCTACTGCAAAGGCAAGGGCGGCTCGATGCACATCGCCGATGTGGAGCACGGCAACCTGGGCGCGACCGGCATCGTCGGCGGCAATATCCCCGTCGCCGTCGGCGCCGCCCTGGCCCAGAAGCTGCAGGGCAGCGACCAGGTGGTGGTGTGCTTCTTTGGCGACGGCGCCTCCAACGAAGGCAATTTCCACGAGGCGCTCAATATGGCCAGCGTGTGGAAGCTGCCGGTGATCTTTGTGGCCGAAAACAACCTGTACGGCATGTCCGTGCCGTGGGCCAGAGTCAGCGCGCTGCCCGATATCGCCAGCCGGGCCTGCGCCTACGGCATCCCGGGGGAGGTCGTCGATGGCATGGACGTTCTCTCGGTGCGCGGCGCGGTGGCCCGAGCGGTGGCCCGCGCTCGCGCTGGTGAAGGGCCCACGCTAATCGAGGCCAAGACGTATCGCTATTTCGGTCACTCGCATTCCGACCCGCGGGCCTACCGCACCCGGGAAGAAGAAGCTTACTGGAAGGACCGCGATCCGATCACGGTGATGAAAGAGAACCTCGAGGCGGTCAGGCTGCTCACCGAGGAAGAGTTCGAGCAGATGGAGGCGGCCGTCGACGAAAAGCTCGAAAAGGCGATGGAGTACAGCAACGCCTCTCCTGAGCCCAGGGAGAGCGAGGTGGATACCGACGTGTTCGCGCCCTCAAAATTTACCCCTGCTGACTACGAAAAAGACCGCGCCCTGCGCCAGCTCATCCGCACCGACCCCAACGTGCGCCAGATCAGCTACGCCCAGGCCCTGATAGAAGCCATGCGCGAGGAGATGAAGCGCGACGAGCGGGTCTTTGTGATGGGCGAGGACGTGGGCCTGTACGGCGGCGCATACGGCGCGACCCGAGATCTGATGAAGGAGTTCGGCGAGTGGCGGGTGCTGGACACGCCCATTTCCGAGGCCACCATCGGCGGCGCGGCGGTGGGCGCCGCCATGGCCGGGATGCGCCCGGTGGCCGAGATCATGTACGTCGACTTCACCCCTCTAGCCATGGATCAGATCGCCAACCAGGGCGCCAAGAACCGCTATATGTTCGGCGGCAAGACCAGCGTGCCCATGGTCATCCGCACCGAAGGCGGCGCGGGACGCGCTATCGCCGCGCACCACTCGCAGAGCCTCGAATCGCTGTGGACCCATTTCCCTGGGATTTACGTGGTCATGCCCTCCACCCCCTACGACGCCAAGGGCCTGCTCAAAGCCGCCATCCGCGACGACAACCCGGTGATGTTTATCGAGCACAAGATGCTTTATAAGGAAAAGGGACCCGTCCCCGAGGAAGATTACATCATCCCCTTCGGCGTGGCGGATATCAAGCGCCCGGGCAAGGACGTCACCCTGGTGACCTACTCGCGCATGGTCCTCCGCTCGCTGGAGGCCGCTGAGATCCTCGCCAAAGAGGGCGTCGACGTGGAGGTGATCGACCTGCGCACCCTCAAACCGCTGGATATCGACGCCATCGTCGCCTCGGTCAAGAAAACCGGGCGGCTGGTGTGCGTCAGCGAAGCCTACGAGAATACCGGCTTTATCAACGAAGTGATGATGCAGGTCAATGAGCTGGCCTTCGATTACCTGGACGCCCCCATGGTCCGCGTCGCCGCCAGGAACGTGCCGGTTCCCCGGGCAGAGATCCTCGAGGATCAGGCCATCCCCAACACCAGCCGGATCGCGGAAGCCTGCAGAAAGGTCGTGCGCTGATGGCCACCGAGGTTTTTATCCCCAAGCTCGGCCAGACCGTCGAGCAGGTGACCCTGGTCAACTGGCTGGTCCCGGACGGTACGAAGGTGGCCCAGGGCCAGGAAATCCTCGAGGTGGAGACGGATAAAGCCGTCTTCCCGGTCGAGGCTGAGAAAAAGGGCTTTTTGCACATCGGCCCCTACCAACAGGGCGACGAGGTGCCGGTGCTGACCGTCGTGGCCATCATCGGCGCCGAGGACGAGCAGTTCATCGACCCTGGCGCCGGCCCGGCCCCCGCTCCTGCACAGGCTGTCGAGGAGACTCCGGTCGAGACGACCGGGCTACCCCTTCGGCCGCGCAACGGCGAAGTCGACCAGCCGCGGGAGGTCTTCGTCTCGCCGCGAGCGCGCAAGCTGGCCCGCGAAAAGAACGTCGACGTGACCCGCGTTTCGCCCACCGGCGGCGAAGGCATCCGCGTGGTCGAGCGCGATGTGATCGATTACCTGGCCCGGCTGCCCAGGGCGACCCCGCTGGCGCAGCGCGTGGCTGCCGCGGAAGGGGTAGACCTCCACGCGGTCAGCGGCACCGGACCGAGCGGGAAGATCACCAGGGAAGACGTGACCCGCAGCCTGCAGAGCGCGGCTCCGGCTCCTGCTGTCCAGGCCGCCCCTGCCGCCGCGCCGCTGCCGCCCGCTGAAGTGATCGAGCGTATTCCCCTCAAAGGCGTGCGCGCGATCATCGCCGAGCGCATGGCGGCCAGCGTGCGCACCACCGCGCGGGTGACCCTGATGACCGAGGTCGACGCGACCGAGGTGGTGGTCATGCGCGAACGGCTCAAGGAAAAGGTCAGCCAGGAATGGGGCTTTACCCCCGGCTATAACGACATCCTCGCCGTGGTGGTCTCCAGGGCGCTGCGCAAATTTCCTTATATGAACGCCCGCCTCGCCGCGGATGCGATCGAGATCATGGGCCGCGTCAACCTGGGTATGGCCGTCGACAGCGAGCGCGGGCTGGTCGTGCCGGTCATCCCCGACGCCGACCGCAAAAACATCCGCGAGTTCGGCGAGATCTTTCGCCAGATGGTCGATCGAGCCCGCGCCGGGCGCTTCCTGCCGGACGACCTGGCCGGCGGGACCTTCACCATCACCAACCTGGGCATGTACGACATCGAAGGGTTCACCCCGGTGATCAACCTGCCCGAGTGCGCCATCCTCGGGGTGGGGCGAATCGCCCCCAAGCCGGTCGCTCGCGGCCGCGAGGTGGTCGTCCGCGACATGTGGACGCTCAGCCTGGTCTTCGACCACCGCCTGGTCGACGGCGCTCCCGCCGCCCGTTTTCTGCAGTACATCAAGCAACTGCTCGAGGAGCCTTACCTGATCTGGGCCGGCTAATCCCTGTGAGGAATCGTGACCACATTTGAACGGCGTCAAAAACTGCTCGAACTGATGCGCAAACAGCCCGGCCTGTCCGTACCGGAGTTCGCCGAAATCTTCCACGTCTCTCAAGGGACGGTGAGGAACGATCTCAACGCGCTGGCAGACCAGAAATTGATCGCGCGGGTGCGCGGCGGGGGGACGGTCCCCGCCGACCCGGTCGTCGCGACCGGCGCCGGTTTTTCCGCGCGCCGCTTGGTCAACGAAGCCGCCAAGCAGGCCATCGGGCGCGAGGCCGCGAAGCTAGTCGCGCCGGGGGACGCGATCCTGCTCGACGCCAGCACCACGGTCTACGCCATGGCCCAGTTCCTCGCCAATCACAACCACCTGCGCGTGGTGACCAACGGCATCGAGGTGGCGCGTTTCCTGGCCAAAAACCCGACCAACACGGTGATGCTGGTCGGCGGCATACTCAAGGCCGGCTCGCAGTCGGTCCTCGGCCCGTGGAGCGAGCATTTCCTCAAAGACCTGTGCACCCGTCTCGCCTTCGTCTCCTGCAGCGGCTTCACCCCCGAAGGCGGCATGACCGAGGTAGACGTCTTCGAGGCCCAATTCCGCATCCAGACCATCGGCGCAACTACCCGGGTGATCGCCCTGATCGATTCGAGCAAGTTCGGCGAGGTGGACCTGTCCACCTCGCTGCGGGTCAACCAGATCTCGCATTTATACACGGATCAGGGCCTGGGGGAAGAGTGGGTCCGGCGCCTGAACGAGGCCGGGACGAAGTTCACACTATGCGGGGAAGAATAATTTTTTACCGCATCTCCTGCCCGCCGGTGACGTTGATCGCCTGGCCAGTCATGTAGCTGGACTGGTCGGAGGCGAGGAAGACCACCACGTTGCAGACATCCTCGTAGGTGCAGCCGCGCTTCATCGGCACCTGGTCGATGTATTTCTGGCGCACTTCCTCCTCGGTGATATTCCACTTGCGCGCGTACTGCCTGAAGAGCGAGTTCGGCCCTTCGGTCCACAGCGGCGAATCGAGCAGGTTACCCGGGCAGACCGCGTTGACCCGTACGCCGTAATCCGCCAGGTCGAGGGCGATGCTCTGGGTCAGGCCGATCCCGCCGAACTTGGAGGCAGCGTAGGCCGAATTCTTATAGCTGCCCTTCTTCCCCGACTTGGAGTTGATCTCGATGATCACACCGCTGCGCTGCTCCTTCATCACCTTCGCGGCGTGCCTGGCGCACAGGAAATAGCCGAACAGGTTCACCATCAGCACGGCCTTCCACTTCTCCGCCGGAAAATCGGAAATCTCCTCCGCGATCAGGATTCCCGCGTTGGCGATGAGAATGTCCACCCGCCCAAAAGCCTCCACGGCGGCCTGGACCATCGCTGCTACCTGATCCTCGTTAGTCACGTCCACCGCCGCGGCCAGAGCCTTCTGGCCCGGGCAGCGGTCCATCACCATCTGCGCGGTCTCCCGCGCTTTTTCCAGGTTGATATCCGCCACCACCATGTGGCAGCCTTCGGCGGCCAGACGCAGGCAGATCGCCTGCCCAAGGCCCTGCGCGCCACCGGTCACGATCGCAATTCGATTAGGTAGAGAGTTCGCCATCGTTCTGTACAACCTTATTCCTCAAATTCCAGAATGACTTTCAGCCCGTTCCGATTTGCCGCTTCCTCGAACGCCTGCTGAGCCTGAGAGAATGGGAAGCGGTGGGTGATGATCGCATGAACGTCCACCAACCCCTCCTCGACCAGGCGGATCGCCCGTGGGTAGACGTGCTTCATTCGCCGTACCCACTTGACCGTCAGGCCCTTGCGCCGCACGGTCGAAGCCTGGAAACTGGTGCGGTCTTCGGGGGGGATGCCCACCAGGACCACCTTCGCCCCCGGTTTGGCAGTGGCTGCCGCCGTCTCGACCGCGGCGTTGTCGCCAGCCACCTCGAAGGTCACATCCAGGCCGCGGTGGTGGGTGGCGGCCAGGATCTCGCCGGCCTCGCGCCCGTCGTCCGCCTGGAGCGCCAGGTGCGCGCCGAAGCGCCGGGCCGCCTCCACCCGCTGGGGCAGCCGGTCCGTGGCGACGATGAACGCCGCTCCGGCCAGGCGCGCGAGCTGGACCATCATCAGCCCGATCGGCCCGCAGCCGAAAATACCCACCGACATCCCCACCCGCAGGTGGCCCAGGTCGATGGAGTGGATGCCCACCCCCAGCGCCTCCAGGACGGCCGCTTCGCCAAAGGAGATGCTCTCCGGCAGCGGCCAGATGCTTTTGGACGGCCAGCGAATGTACTCCTGCAAGCCCCCGTCGACGGTCAAACCATCCCCGGCGAAACGCAGCGCCGTGCAGAAGTTGGGGTTGCCTTCGCGGCAGAACTCGCACTTCCCGCAGGGGATGGCCGGGTCGATCGCCACCCGCTCCCCCTCGCGCGACCCGCTGACGATCATCCCCGCCATCTCGTGCCCGAGGACAAGCGGGCGGGTGAGCCGCGCCGTGCCGATACCCCCCTCGGCAAACCAATGCAGGTCCGACCCGCAGATGCTGACCGCGGCCATTTTGACCAGCTCTTCGCCCGCTTCAGGGACAGGGGCAGGCTCGTCATGGAAACGCAGATCGTGGGGCTGGTGCAGGCGGAGCACTTTCATGGTCATAGATCCTTAATCGGGGAGCATCAGGCGCAAAAATTCTTCTTCAGCGGCGTTGGTCCACTCCTTACCATCCTTGAGCAGAGCGTAGACCGAGGGTAGTCTGTCCTTGAGGTCGGGGAGCGCGGTGAGGGGGAACTCCTTAATTTGCGGGTAGATGACCACCTTCCCCGAGAACTCCATGTCCTTGACCGCCTGGTAGCCGTCCCGCGCGGCGCTGAGCGAGCCGACCGCGGCGACCGAGCGGTTGGTGGCCAGCTCGCCGGTAGTGGCGCGGTAGACCGTCTCCTGCATGTCGCTGTACTCCGAGGCAGAGTGGCCGATGATGCGCGTGTCCTTGAGGTAGGTGTCGCTCATGTCCAGCGAGACCATCGAGCCGCGCGCCAGCCCGGCGAAGACGTTCATCACCCCCTCCTTGCCCAGGTGAGTCGCCGCCTCGGAGATCACCGCCGGAACCGGGGCGGTGACGATGATGTCGTCGAAATCCTCTCTCTGGTATTCGGCGATCCTGGCCGCGTCGGCCGGCACCGCCGGGTTGAGGCAGACGAACTCGATGCCCTTAGAGATCGCCTCGTCCTTGAAGGACTGGTACAGGTCTTCCAGCCGGTCGGCGGTCACGTCGGTGCACAGCATCAGGCAGGGCGCGTCGGTGAACTGGATGGCGCGCTGGACGTGCATGCGCCCCATCGGGCCACCCGCGCCGACGAACCAGGCCCGCCCGCTGGGTTTGAGCGCCGAGCGCACCGGCACCCGGCTGTAAGCCTCTGCGATGTCATTCCCGGTGCTGCCCACGTAGACCCAGCGGTGGTAGTGCACCCGCCCCACGTCGATGCTGACCTTGCGCGGCAGGGGCCGGTCGGCCATGATGCAGAAGACGCCAAACATCGCCAGGCGAGGGCTGACCTTCTCGATCAAATCGGCGTCCGCGCCGAGCAGGATGATGTCGTCGACGAACTCCTGGGGTAGGGCGGTCACGTCGGGAACATCGATCACCTCGACGCCCAACTCTGCCGCGCAGCCGCGCAGCCAGCGCTCGAAACCGGCCGGCGCGTCCGTCAGCAGCAGGCGATGGGGGTGGCTGGCCGCGTCGAAGCCGGCGCCGATTGTGTAGGGCTTATCCTCCCCCGCGCCGATGATCCAGGTCGTCCCGCCGGCCTTAATCCCGGTGCGGTATTTGAGGCGGTAGGCGGCCAGCACGCAGGCCCACGGCTCGGCCAGTGCGGCCTCGGCATAGCCCACCGTCGGCTCGAGCGGGATGAGGAAATTGCCCTGGTCGCTGTTCAGCACCCGCTCGTCAATCACCGAGTACTGCGACAGCCCGCCCTGGATCAGGTAGCCATAGGCCATGGCCTTGCCCTTGAAGACGATGTCGGTCTGCAGGGTGATGCGCTGGCCGATGTGGTATTGATGGCACAGGCTCTCGCCGACCGCCATGATGGTCATGCTCACCTCGTGGCCGAGGACCACCGGCTCTTTGCGCATGTCGCGCTGGATGCGCGGGTGCTGCTCGCCCTGGGAGATGACCTTGATGTCCGAGAAGCACAGCCCGCAGGCGTCGTGGCGGATGACCAGCGAATCCGGCCCGCAGTCGAGGACGGGCGCCTCGATCGGTTTGCCATCCACGCCCAGGTTTTCCAGCCCGGCGCCGTAGAGCGGAAACAGGCGCTGGGTGTCGGGCAGAGGGGTCGCCGCCTGGCGGTAGGTGGATAATTTATCCGGCATGATACCTCACACTTTCTTTTCCAGACCGTTAAGAATTGCCTGGGGAGACGGATGGTCCCCATCCAGGAAGGCCGCAGCGAGCGGCTCTTCGCGTGGGGCCAGCTCCCCGACCCGAGTGTAAAAGGCGTTGCGTTCGCGGCGCGTGGGGAAGCGCTCCTGCGCCCAATCCGAGAGATAGCCCAGCCCTCGGGCGCGCTGCAGCAGGGTATGTCCATAGATAAAGCAGGCCCCCTCCCAGAAGGCGGGGTAGAGCGGGGCCATCTCCGGGGCGGCGAAGTCGTCGACCAGCCGGTTGCCCGGGCTGTTCATCTCCGTCCCCACGTTGATGGGCAGGTCCAGCTCCTGGGCCAGTTGCACGAACGCGTACAGGTTGGCTGCTTTTACGCGCCGCTGCTCGGGGTCGGCGACGTTCCAGTTGCGGTCGGGGATGATGTTGACCGCGACCACGCCCTTGCTCAGCATCAGGTCGAGCAGCTCGCGGATATCCTGCTCGCCGCGCGAGGTGCCGTCCAACCAGGCAAGGCAGGGCAGCGCGCCGCAGGCGGTGATCAGGGTGTGGAACTCGCCGAGGGTGGGGAAGCTGTTTGGGTCAGGCTGGATGTAGCCCACCCCGCCCTTTTTCATCAATTTGGAGCGGATGAAGTTGGAGAATTTGACCGGGTCGGCGAGCAGCGCCCGGATTTGCTCGCCGCTCTGGCCCAACGCCCCGGCCCAGAAGGCAACCGGGTCCGGAACGGTCTCCGCCGCGCGCAGATAGGCAGCCAGGATGTGGCGCTCGGTGGCGTTACCCGCCGGGGTCAGCGGGAGCACGTCGCGCTCGTAATCCACGCTCACCGGGCCGAGGGCCTGGTTGATCCGCGCCGCCATCTCGCGGTTGCGCTGCTCGGAACGCCTGCGCAGGCCGGCCAGGATCTGGCCGGCGGGGCCGGGGGGGGCGCTGCCGGTGAACCCGATCCCCATGTGGTAGCACACCCCCGGTTCGCCGGGCGAGTTGATCTCGCGAGTAGAGAACTCGGGGAGATAGACGCGCGTCTCGATCCCCGCGCTGCCGCGCACACCGAGCAGCTCGCAGGCCGAGAGGAACTCCTCGACCCCATCCAGGGTGTCGAAATCGACGATCCCCAGGGCGCGGTAGCCTTTCTGTTTGGCCAGCCAGGCCAGGCCCGAAGGCGAGTAGCCGTAGGCGTTGAACGAGAAAAAAGTGTGGCAGTGCAGGTTGAAGGCGTCTCCTTCAGGAGGGGAGACGGCCTGGCCCGCGCCTTGCCGCTCTGCCAGGGCTTCGAGCGCCGCGCGGCGGACACGCGGGTCGAAATCGTTGAGGTTGCGTTCCAGGCTGGCGGTCGCCATCTCAATCCCGCTTCAGGCCCAGCTTCATCTGGCGGTAGCGCTCGTCCGGGCGGGTGTGGATGCGCTCCACGTCTTTCTGGGAGAGAAAATTGGGGCCGCCAAAGGTGTACGTCCCCGCCAGGATGCGCGCCGTCTTGGTCGCCATGGCGGTGATGTCCAACACCTCCTGGGCGGTTTTCCCCAGGGCGATGAAGCCATGGTTCTGCATAATTACCGTGCGCGGCGGTTCGCCGTACCGGTCGACGTATTCCACCAGCAGCTTCCCCACCAGCCGGGCCAGCGGGATGCCCGGGTCGGTATAGGGAACCAGCAGCGGGGCGACGCCGCACAGCACGATCTCATCCGGGAAGAGGCGGCCGCCGAACGCCTCGGGGAAGGCTTTGGAGCAGGCGACAGCGTTGATCGCGCTGGGGTGGGTATGGCCGACGAAGTGGGTCTTATCCAGCGAGAGGAGCTGGGCGTGGAGAAGCGTCTCCACCGAAGGGTGGCCGGGCGCCGAAGGATCGACCTTGGCGCGGGTCAGCGCCTCTTTGACGCCCCGATCATCCAGCACAGGCCCGTGGAGCAGCTCCAGCACCTCCGGAAAGCTCATCTGGACGAACCCGTCGGGCTGGATGTTTTCCAGCCTGGCGCCGCTGGCCTTAACCCAGAACGATCCGTCGTCCACGCGGGCGGAGGTGTTGCCCTCGCCGAGGATCACATAATCCAGCTCCGGGCGCGCCAGCGAGTGCGATAACTCGACCAGGTTCGATAAAGGGGAATCGTCCATGGTATTTTGTCCTCGTTAGAACCATTCCTGCTGCACGCTGAAGGTGGCGCAGATGGCGCGGATTTCCTCGGCGGTCAGGCCCTCGCCCATTTCGTTGTTGCGCAGGTTCATATATTCGTAGCGCGCCCCGGTCTCGGCGTACTCGATGCGATCGGCGGCGCGCTTGACCGAGGTGTCCGAGCGGGCAATCACCCCGTGCTTGGCCCAGATCGCAATGCGGTGCTGGCGCAGCGACTCGATCGTCGCGTTCATCAGCGCCGGCGAGCTGGGCACCTGGAAGGGGATGAATCCCACCCCTTCGGGCAGGTTGACGATGGTCTCGGGCTGCCAGCGCAGGATGTGGGTGTTCAGGTAGCGCGGGTCCTGGTAGCGGGGGATGTGGCTAAGGTAGACCAGGTGCGGGGGTTGGGCGTGGATGACCGCGTGGAAATTGAGCGGGCCGCGCCGGACCTGGTCCTGGTGAACGGCCAGGTGCGAGTTGAGCTCGCTGGTCAGGTGAGTGAACAGGTGGCGCGGAGAGGTGTGCAGGTCCGCCTCGCGCCCCCCGGCGCAGATGGTCAGGCAGCCCAGGTTGCCGTATGGGTCGTTGATGATCTCCCGCAGGCGGCGGCCCGACCCGCTGACCACCAGCGTGGTCCCCTCCAGCTCAGGAACCTCGAGAGGCAAACGGATCCTGGTCACGAGCGGGAATCGGCGGCGGACCTCGATCGGCCAGCCAACCAGGACGGAGATGTTCCCCGCCGCGCCCTCGCTCGCCTCGATCTCGGACAGGCGGCGCCCCGCCTCACCGATTGCGACCAAAATTTCGTCTAATTCCGGATAAGGTTCTTCGATCATAGGCTCCCTCACTGCACGTCGAATGATGCTTTATTTATACTTCCTCCTCGGTTCATTGTCAATATTTGTGGAAATTTATCGATTTGTTATTGAAATTTATTGTAAGGTAGAGAACGGAGAACAGTGCCTGAATGACTGTTCTCCGTTCTCTACTCTCTCTTTTGTTCTCTTTTTCTCCGTGTCCTCTCTGGGGCTCTGTGGTGAACGCTTTTTGTATCTGTCCCAAGTCTGGTAGGTTTTGAAAAAAGAACAAGCTCGCAGTAAGATAGATTCGCCAAAATCATTCTTTCAAGCGAGCTTGCCATGTCCATTGTCCTCCTGCAACTGCCTGAAGTCAAGTACTGCCAATCGGAA
>DATKLX010000008.1:0-41028 GCA_035542155.1 Anaerolineaceae bacterium | reverse complement strand
GGCAGAGGTGGCGCAGGAGATGGGGCTGGCGATGGGGGTGGGCTCGCAACGCGCGGCGCTGGAAGACCCGGGACTGGCAGCCAGCTTTCAGGTCCGCCAGGCGGCTCCGGATATCTTGCTGTTTGGAAACCTAGGCGCGGTGCAGTTAAATTACGGGTACACGGTCGACGACTGCCGGCGGGCGGTCGAAATGATCGCGGCCGACGCATTGATCCTGCACCTGAACGCGCTCCAGGAAGCACTCCAACCGGAAGGGGATACCCGCTTCAGCGGGCTACTGGCCAGGATCGAAGAGGTTTGCCGCAGCCTGCCAGTACCGGTGATCGCCAAAGAGGTGGGCTGGGGGATTTCCGCGGAGGTGGCCCAGAAGCTGGTCTCCGCCGGGGTCGCGGCGATCGACGTGGCCGGCGCCGGGGGCACTTCCTGGTCGCAGGTCGAGATGCACCGTATGAGCGACCCTGGCCAGGCGCGAGTCGCCGCGGCGTTCCGTAATTGGGGCATCCCGACCGCCGATTCCATCCAGCAGGTGCGCCAGGCTGCGCCGCAGGCGCTCGTTTTTGCTTCCGGCGGGCTGAAAGATGGGATCGACATCGCCAAATGCATTGCCCTGGGCGCGCAATTGGGAGGAATGGCAGGGGTGTTTCTCCGCGCCGCCGCGCAGGGGATCGACCCGATTCGCGACCTGGCGCGGGAAATTCAGCGCGAAATCCAGATCTGCATGTTCGCAGTAGGAGCCGCCAGTATCCCGGCGCTTCAAAAAGTCCCTTTGAGCCAGTAAGCCAGAACGATCGGGTGGGGAGTCATGTCCTTCGATGAATTCGCCAGAATCATGCAACCGGCGGTGGAGACCGAGCTGAAGGCCGCCGTCGTGGAAATTGGGAAAGACGACCCGGATGCCGGGCGCTACCGCACTCTCCGCCACATGCTGGCCTACCATCTGGGCTGGGAAGGTCCAGGCGCGGGAAAAGAGGCACAGGGGAAGCGGATCCGGCCGCTCCTGGTCCTGTTGAGCTGCGCCGCGTCCGGCGGCGAATGGGAAAAGGCGCTCCCGGCCGCAGCGGCGGTCGAGCTGCTGCACAATTTCTCGCTGATACACGACGACATTCAAGACCAGAGCACCCTGCGGCGCGGGCGGGAGACCGTCTGGGTGAAGTGGGGCGCTGCGCAGGCAATCAACGCCGGCGATTTGATGTTCACCCTGGCCCAATCCACGCTACTCAAGTTGAGCGAGACGGCTTCTCCACAGATCGCGGTCGAGGCGGGCAGGGTCTTCCAGGACACATGCCTGAAGCTGACCGAGGGCCAGTACCTGGACATGAGCTATGAAGCCCGCTCCGATCTGACCCGCGAGGATTATTTCGCGATGATCGCCGGGAAGACCGCGGCGCTGCTCTCGGCCTGCGCCGAACTGGGAGCGCTGGTCGGCGGGGCGGAACGCGAGACGGTGGACGCGTTCTGCCAGTTCGGCGAAGCGCTGGGGCTGGCGTTCCAGGTCCAGGACGACTGGCTGGGGATCTGGGGCGACGCGTCGATCACGGGGAAGTCGACAGCCTCTGACCTGGTGACCGGGAAGAAGACGCTGCCGGTGCTCTATGGGCTGGAGCAGCGGGGCGAGTTCGCGGCGCGCTGGCACAAGGGACCGTTGCGGGCGGAGGAGGTCGAGGAGATGGCCCTGCTGCTGGCGCGGGAGGGGGCGCAGGAATACACTCAGACCTGCGCGGACCGGCTGACGAGGCAGGCGATTGAAGCGCTGGGGAAGGCCAGCCCGGTGAGGTCGGAGGCAGGGGCGGCGCTGCTGGAGCTGGCGAGGAAGCTTGGGGAACGGAAGTCTTGAAATCGAACCGGGCTTGACATCTCCTTTGGGTGTGACTATAATCGCATTGATCTGCGGGCGTAGGTCAGCGGTAGACCGTTTGCTTCCCAAGCAAAATGTCGTGGGTTCGATTCCCATCGCCCGCTCAAGCAAGGAAATTCAGATCAATACGGGGGAAATATAGCTCTCCAGATGCCCTTACAGACGCGTTGAATTACCACCGGCCTGAAGGACATCCCGATTCAGGCGTTGTGGAAAATCCCGGTCTTGCTGGCAGATTTGGGGATCTGTTTCTTATTCATCAAGATGCTCTACGGCCAGGATTACCTGGCACTGCTCTGCGGGGTGGCTTTTTGCTGGTGATGGGCTTATATGCGAAGTACGGCAATAAAAAACGGCCGCTGTTCTTTGACCTGACGTTGGGCTACTACATCTTTTTTCTGTGTATATGCTCTTGTGGACGCAATTAATCCCACGGCAGTAACTTCCACCTGGTGCACAACAATGAGCAAGTAATACGCCGCTGACCGTTTGCTCCCTGAAAATATCGTGTGTTCGATTCCTATCCTGACAAAAACCATCCCCCGTTATTTGACACGAGGGATGGTCATTATCCAGCGCGCCTGGGTTAAACGGCGACCGGTTTATTTTCGGCGAACTCGCGGACGGCGTCCTTCATCCGGTCCCAGTTTTCAGGGTTGAAGGGAACCAGGTTTTTAGCCTTGAGCGCGTCGCCCACTTCGTTGGCATCCAGGTTGAGGCTGCGGCCGAACTGGATCAGGGCGCTCTTCGTGCGCGGCTCGTTCTGCTCGATCTTCATCTTCTCGACGGCGGCCTTTTCGGCCTCGCTCTGCGAGATGATCGCGCGCAGGCGCAGGCGATCATCCTCGGAGAGCTGGGCGTCCGAGGGCATCTCCCCATCTTTGGGGTGGGCCAGGTCGGCCGGGTTGCGCATGTACTCGCGGATGGCAGCCCAGGTGCACTTGGGCAGGCGCAGGGGCAGGATGGGGATCGAGACCAGGCCGGGCTCACCGTTCAACTCCTTGAGGTAGCGCCGGGGGACGTCAGCGGGCGGATTGAGCGGGTCGAGGACATAGACCTTGCGGTCGGTGCGGCATTTGAGCACTTTCGCTGCCGGCACGCCGCCGGGCCCCATCTCGAGCCAGACAAACAGGCTGGACAGCATATCGAGGGTCTCCTTCCCTTTTGGCTCCTGGACAGGCCTGCCAAAGGCGTCTTTGACGATCGAGTTGCCCGCCCACTTATCGCGCAGGTGGACGACGATAAAGATCATCCTGGTCTTGCTGGCCCAGCGGGTGAGAATCTGCGAGTATTTATTTTTCACGTCGCCCCATTTGAGCCCGTTCATCGAGCTGTACTGGCCGGAGCTGTGACCGAACTCCTGGGGATGGCTTTCCACGTAGGCCAGGATCCCATCTTCGAGCATCGAGGCATTATCCAGGACGATCACGTCGTAGCGGCCCGGTTCGATGTCGTCCAGGATCTGGACGGTCTCGTCGAAAAGGTTGAGGGCCTTGTACCCATTCGGATACTTGTTGGCCAGGACCGACTGCATGTCGATGTAGGTCAGTGGAAGCTGGAGGGCAAAACTTTTCTGGGACTTCTCAAAATCGATCACCAGGGTCCGCTCCGGCAAGGCGCCGGTGCCGAGGGTGAAGGTGGACTTCCCCGATCCATAGGGACCGGTGACGACGACAATTTCTGGCCAGGGCAACGGCCAAAGCTCATCAAAGCGTTTCATAGGACACTCCAACAACAAAAGTCTGATTCGGCGCCGCAGCCATTTCTGGACTCGGATTTCCTCAAGAAACGACGCCGTTAATAGAATATATGTTCTAATTATAGCAAGTTCTGGATCATTTTTCAAGCGTTTCGAGGTCCTCATGCGGGCATTCTTCATTATTGAGTCGGGTCTATAACTTGCAACTAACTAACAAAGGCCTCCACCATGGTACAAACCCTTCCCTTTCGTGTTAAAATCTCAAGGTAGGAGGTCCAGCTATGTCCACTCAACTTGCCATCCTGCACGTCGAAGATAACCAGGATAATCGTATTCTCATCCGCCGCCTGCTCCAATCCGATGGATACGAGGTTCTCGAAGCCGATAGCGCCACCCAGGCCATGGACATGATCCAGGTGCACAGCCCGGATTTGATCCTCATGGACATCAACATGCCCGATATCGATGGGTATACCCTGACTACCCGGTTGAAAGGCCTCCCCGAAACCAGCCGGATCCCAATCATTGCCCTGACAGCCAACGTGATGAAGGGCGACCGCGAGCGAACTCTGCAGGCCGGCTGCGATGGCTACATCGAAAAGCCGATCGATGTCGATAATTTCCTCGATGTGATCTCCCGCTATGTGAAGAGGTAAAGATGCTCCCCGAGCCACTCCGCCACTCATCGATCACCTCCTCAACGAGCTCATCCCCGGCGGATGACACCGGTTCGCAGTCTTCCTCCAAAATGACCCTCCCCAGAGACGCCACCGTGCTGGTCGTCGAAGACAACGTATCGAACTTTGTCCTGATCGCGCGCATGTTGGGCTTTTTAGGAATCCACTGCGAATGGAAAACCTCCGGCTATGAAGTGGTTGAATACGCCGACACACTCCCGCGGGTAGATTTGATTTTGATGGACATTCGCCTTCCCTACGAAGACGGGTATGGCGCTTTAAAAAAGATCCGCTCTTCTCAACGGCTGAGATCGATCCCCGTGGTCGCCGTAACTGCCGAAGCCAGCCTCGAACAGATCAATAAAGCCCGTCAATCAGGATTTGATGGTTTCCTGGGAAAACCTCTCGATCCAGATCGTTTCCCGGACCAAATTAATAGAATACTGACGGGGGACCCAGTCTGGGAACTGAACTAAGGGAGTACGCCAATGCCTGTACCGGTGTCGCCAGCCCAACCTATCCCCTCTCGCCGGTCAGTTCGTGGGGGATTGTCCAGGACAATTCTGATCATTCTTCTGAGCGTATCCATTCTTCCGGTCCTCTTCATGAGTGGGGTCACCTACTATCGCGCGCGGGTATTGATGCGCGATCAGGTCGTGAGCCAGCTTCAGTCGATCGTCAGCCTGCAGGGAAAACAGGTCGAAGATGGGATCACCGCCCGCCAGGATGCCCTGAACGACCTTGCCAGCACAGGTGGGACGAAAAAGGCGATCCAGACAGTTTTAACCCAAAAACCGGGCACCGCTGAATATCAAACCGACCGCGGCAACCTGTCCCTGGCGATGGACGGACTGCTGCTGAACCGTACGCAGCCATTTTTCAACCAGATCGTCCTGCTCGACCCGAACGGAAGCGTCATCCTGTCGACTGAAACCAAGTGGGAAGGGCAGAATTATGGCAAAGCAGCCTGGCTGAAAGACCACCTTGGCCGGGATCATTCGGCCGTGATCTTTGCCCCGACTCCTGTCTATGCCAACCAACTCGTCGTCATTACTCTAAAAACCATCCCTGTTGGATCCTCTTCGAAAACAGCCACCCTGGTTGGTTTTAGCGCAGGTAATTTCTTCCACAACAGTCTGGCGGCGGCGGATGCATTCAATCCCTCCGCTCGAGCGTTTTTCTATTTATCCGATGGTCAGGCGATTGGTTATCATCCAAACCGAACCGGACTGACCGAACTCCCGATCTCCCCTGAACAGGAAACCATCCTCAACGTTCTGAAAACCCGGACTTACCCAACTGCCTCTGGTGAATATCTGGGCAGCAGCCAGGTGAACTATCTCGCCTACGGCGAGCGCCTTTCGGTAGTTGATGCCAATCTGGTACTGGAAATCCCCAGCGAGGTGGTGTACTCACAGGCCGGCTCTCTGGTTCCGTTTACAATCGTAATTCTGGCAATCCTGGTGATCACGATCAGTATCGTCTCCTCGATCAGCTCACGGCAACTGGTTGAGCCGCTGAACCAGTTGGCCCAATCCACACGAGCCTTCGCCGAAGGAGACTGGACCGAGCGGAGCCCGATCAACCGCTCTGACGAGATCGGTGAGCTAGCCATTTCATTTAACAATATGGCCGACGATATCACCCACATGTACCGCGATCTGGAAACCGAGGTCAACGAGCGAACCCATCAGGTCCGGATTGCGTCCGAGGTGGCCCAGGTCGCAACGTCCGCCAGGAATCTGGAAGAAATCCTGAGCACTACCGTAAATCTAATGGTGGAGAGGTTTGGATATTACCACGCCTCGATCTTTCTGATCGACAGCGCGGGGGAATACGTAGTGCTGAAAGAAGCGACGGGAGTAGCTGGCGAACAACTGAAGCAGAAAGGCTACCGCCTGGCAGTGGGGTCGCAATCCATTATTGGATGGGTGGCATCTCATAACCAGCCACGCCTGACGACGAACGTGAGGGAGGATCCACTCTACCTCCAGGATGCTTTGTTGGAAGGGACTCGTTCCGAGGTCGCGGTGCCAATTTCCATTGGCAGCCAGATTCTGGGAGTGCTCGATATCCAAAGCCAGGAGCTCACGGCTTTCGACAGTGATACGGTTTCAATTCTCAATACGCTTGCCAACCAGATTGCCTCTGCGATCCAGAACATCCGCCTTCTGGAATCGACCGAGATCAACCTGCAGGAGACGAGCCTGTTGTACCAGGCAAGCCGCCAGATTGCCCAGGCAACAGAAGTAGAGGAAGCCTATAAGATCGCCGTCCGCTCGCTGGAACAAACTCCATATGGCTCAGCCGTGTTGATCCTGGAAAACGACGTCTTTCGGGTTTTTCCAACGGTCCACACCCCGGATCAGAGCCCGATCTCCTTTCCGGAGATGATCCCTGTCCCTTCCCTTGGATTGGACGATTATCTTTCGAAAAACAATCCGACCCTGATCCGGGACGTTTACCAGGCACCCAGCGGGTTGTTCGCGATGCTCTCCATCCCGAGGAAACTGAACCATTCTACCGCGGCTTTTATCCCCGTCCGCAGCGGGGCGGATCTGCGGGCATTCCTGCTCTTCAGCAGCCCGGAAACGGGGGTTTTAACGGAAACAACCATCCAGCCATATCAAAACCTGGGCGAGATGCTGGGTTCGGCCCTGGAAAAAATCCAGGCATTGATAACGACCGGTCTGCGGGTCAACCAGTTGCAGCGACTTAACCAGATCAGCCAGGCGGTCGGCGCGGAAACGGATCTTTCCAACCTGTACCGGACGCTGCACTACCAGATCCAGGAGCAGATGGGCGATGTTTACTTCATGGTCGCCCAATATGATGCGAAGACGAACCTGATCGAGTTCCCATATATTTTCGAGGGAGGGGACACCGTTTCGGTCGAGCCTTATCCGTTAGGCGAGGGGTTGACTTCCATCCTCATCCGCAGCGGCAAGCCATTGATGCTGGTCAAGGATACCGAAGAAAAGGCCAGGTCCCTGGGGGCAAAGATCCAGGGGAAACCGGCCAAATCCTGGCTGGGTGTGCCCCTGCTGGTCGGCGGACAACCGATTGGAGCCATGATTTTACAGGACGTGGAGCAAGAGGAACGGTTCAGCGAAGATGATCTCAATTTCATCACCACATTGGCTCCACAGATTTCGGCGGCGATCCGGAACGCTCAGCTTCTCAAAGACACCCGGAACGCTTTACAGGCCTTCGAACAGGAGCGGTTCCTCCTGAACACTCTGCTGAAAAATATTCCGGACCGGATCTACTTCAAGGACCGCGAGAGCCGCTACCTGCGCGCAAGCCAATCCACCGCGGTGCATTTTGGGTTGGATGATCCGGCTGCGATGGTGGGTAAATCTGATTTTGACATTTTGCCCGAAGAGGAAGCCAGGCTACGCTACCTCGAAGAACAGGATTTGATCCACGGGGGCGAAGCACAGATTGGCCTGATTGAGAAGGAGACCTCCCCGAGTGGAGTCGAACGCTGGGTATTATCGACGCGCCTGCCTCTGGTGGATGCTGACCAACAAACCGTGGGCCTCTTTGGCAGCTCGCGAGACATCACTGAGCTTAAAGCGGCTCAGGACGTGGCTCAAAGGCGCGCCCAACAATTGCGCACGGCGGCTGAAATCGCAAGAGACACCAGCGGAACGCTGGAGCTGGATGAGCTGCTGCGGAAAGTGGTCAACCTGGTCCGCGAGCGGTTTAATTTCTATCATGCCTCGGTTTTCCTGGGGGATTCGTCGGGAGAATACGTTGAGCTGCGCGAGTCGACGGGGGAGGCCGGGCGGAAAATGAAAGAAAAGGGTCACCGGTTAGGCATTGGGTCGCAATCGGTGGTGGGCCAGGCGGCCATCCGCGGCGAGCCGCTAGTGGTCAACGATGTCGCCAAAGATCCGACCCATCTTCCCAATCCCTTGCTCCCCGATACCCGGGCTGAGCTGGCAATCCCTTTGAAGGTCGCAGACCGGGTCATCGGCGCTCTGGACGTACAAAGCATGCAGAAACAGGCATTTTCGGTGGAGGAAGTCAGCATCCTCCAGGTGCTCGCGGACCAGCTTGCAATCGCCGTGGTCAATGCTAACCTGTTCGCTGAGACCCAGGAAAACCTGGCCCAGCATCGCCTGCTGCACCAGATCACCACGGCAGCCGCATCGTCAAATGGCGTCGATGAAGCGCTCGCGAGCGCGGTTCAGGGTTTACGGGTTGCATTGGGAGGCGATAAAGTTACCATCTTCTTGCTGAACCGGGAACAGAACCTGCTGCAGGTGAAATCCTACGCCGGGTATGAGGAACAGAGCTTTAGAACCTTTAGCGTCCCATACGGCCAGGGGATCATCGGATGGGTCGCTGCTAACCGCCAACCAGTTCGGATCGACGACACCCGCCACGACCAGCGCTACATCGCGGCGACACCCGGAATTCAATCCGAACTGGCGGTGCCTTTAATTTATCGTGATGAGCTTCTGGGCGTATTGAACCTGGAAAACGAAAAAGCCAATGCTTACAACGAAAGCGACCAGGAAATTCTGGGCACCCTGGGCGGCAGCCTGGCAGCGATCATCGCGAACTCGCAGTTGATCGAACAAATCCGGCGGCAGATGGACCGCCAGCGCCAGTTGTTCGAAGCGACCAGTAAAATCCGCCGGTCCGTGAACATTCAGAATATTCTCGAAACATCTGTAACCGAAATTGGCAAGGCGATCGGCGTGCGCAGAGCAAAAATTGAAATCCACCCGACCGTTGAGAGTGACGAAGCTGCTTCCTCATCCGCAGCCAGCTCGAACCCGAATGGTAAGGAGAAAAAATCATGAGCGGCACATCTTCTCCACAGCCAGGGCAATCCGGGCCGGCCAGCGCGGTCGGTGAGGCGCTCGTCCTCAAGGAGCGTATCCTCAACACTTTACTACGCGGGTGCAGTATTCTGGGATTGGTGGTTTATGGTCTGGTTCTTACCAACCTGTATCCACGCCACCTATGGGGAATCCTGACAGCCTATACGATTGGGTATGTTTGGCTGGTCACCATCACGCTCCTCCGGAAGATTCCTTACACATTCCGCGTTTACAGTTTTTTGGTGATTCTGTACGTGATTGGCCTGGGCGGGCTGTTCGATTCAGGTCTCAGTGGGGACGGAAAAGCCTTCTTGCTGGTTTTTTCAGCCATGGCCTGCCTGTTGCTCGGGCTGCGGGCAGGGATGATCGCCCTGGGGTTCAGCGTGGTGACTATGGCGGTCGTGGGCTGGGGAATGAGCACCGGAGCCTTTCCCCTTCCCCCCGTAGCTGCGATGGCCAACTCCGGAACCCCAACAGAATGGGGTGCATCCATTGCGATTATTCTCACGGTCGGGATGATCATCATCGTTTCGATGGCCACCATCATGCTCGGCCTCACCCAGAGCCTGGATAAAAGCCATGAATTGATCACAAAAATGGAAGGGCAGCAAGCCGGGTTGGAACTCGCGGTGAACCAGAGAACAGAAGACCTGCAACACCGCCTGGTCCAATTGAGAACTGCCGCGGAAATTTCACAGAGCATCGGCGGAGAGCTGAACCCCCAGGCCCTGTTGGAGAAGATCATCCATCTGATCCAGGATCGGTTTGGATTGTATTACGTCGGGGCTTTCCTGGTGGACGAAGACGGCAAATTCGCAGTTTTAAAGGCTGGAACCGGTGAGGCGGGCGCTAAAATGCTCGCAGCGCGCCACAGGCTTGAGGTTGGTGCCACTTCTATGATCGGATGGTCAATCCTCAACCGGAAAGCCAGGATTGCTCTGGATGTCGGTTTGGACGCCACACGGTTCAATAATCCTAATCTTCCCCTGACCCGTTCAGAGATGGCGCTTCCGCTGATCGCTCATGACAAAGTCCTGGGATCCCTCACCGTCCAATCATCTTCACCGCGAGCGTTTGACGAAGATGACATTTTGGTGATGCAGGGTATCGCCGACATTTTAGCCACAGCGCTGGAAAATGGGCGGCTTTTCCAGGAAACCCAGAAGAACCTGGATGAGATCGAAGCGCTTCACCGCCAGTACCTTTCCGAAGCCTGGTCGGAGGCCGAAAGTGTGATGGGCGGGCTGCATGTCAGCTATGAAAGCAGTGAAACCAGGCCGGTCGATGCGTCTGTAGAGAGCATCCAGATCCCGCTGCTGCTCCGCGACCAGGTGATTGGCCAGGTGACTTTGGAAACCAATGCAGGAAGCCTTTCAGCGGAGGATATGGCGTTTATCGATTCAATCACCACGCAAACCGCGCTGGCTCTGGAAAACGCCCGCCTGCTGGAAGAGACACAACGCCGGGCACGGCAGGAACAGACCTTGAACGAAATGTCGATGAGCTTCTCAAAAGCTTTCCGAGTCGAGGACATTCTGAAGATCGCCGTTCAAGAATTGGGCCAGCTTCCCAGCATCGCTGAAGTTTCGGTTTTCCTGGAACCCGCGGATAACCAGGCGGCAGTTTCCAGCGTCAGCTCAGGCAGTCCATCGAATAACTGAGTCGAGTAAGGCCCCTCATCGAGTTATCAGGGACGCTCTAACATGGAAAAAAGAACAACACCCAAAGTTGAGAAGAAAAGACTCACCAGCGAGGAAGTAAAGACCCTCCACGTAGAGACCCTGAGGTGGATCGCGGCGATGGGGATCGTGTTCTCCCTGGCGATCCTCATTCTAATCGGGACAGTGTACCTGCAAGGCGCGAATAAACCGTTGTTGATCATGGGAGGGATTGCAGTTTATTGTCTTCTCCTCTGGATCACCAGTTACCTCTTCGCCCGATGGAACCACCCGAATGGATCCCTGGTCATTGGTCTTTTGGCGGCTGCGCTGTTTTTTACAGGATCAGAAATCGTTTTTTCGCATGGGTCGTTTTGGAACCTTGGCGGTGGTTTGGCGCTGATCTTACTCCTGACAATTTACGGCCAACCGAAAAAATGGTGGCTGGGACTGCTCTTTGCCGGCGTATTCGTTCTATCCATCTGGGCTATCAACCGATACGAGCCTCTGGCTCATCTGCGACCCGATGTCTTCCCCGTTCAGGTAAACCGGTTGGACATCAGCAAGAGTTACGCGCTCAATTATTTCATGCCAGCCCTGACGGCGATCGGACTGTTCTCAAGTTTGCTTGGGATCATCTATCTCCGGATTGGTGACACAATTCGGAACCGCTTGCTGTTCTCGTACGTGGCGGTCGTACTGCTGTCTCTAGTCGTGATCACCACCATCACAGTTCTTTTAAGCATCCAACGCGGCCAGGTCACCGCGATAAAACAACTTGAGATTGTCAGCAGCCTGAAGGAGACGCAGATTGACACCTTGCTGGGCCGGATGGTAACGGATTTAGAGGCGCTCAAGTCCAATCCGTATCTTGAAACCCCGTTCATAGAAATCTTGCAGGCCACGCCTGAAAAGAGGACGAGCGGTCGCTATCAAGTCAATGTAGCCTCCGTGTACCCGGTGATCGATAATGCAGTGAAGCAGAGTGGCTTATTTGAGGATATTTTCCTGGTAAACACCAACGGAGATCATATAATTTCCTCGAATTCAACGCTGGAGGACCAGACGTTTGCCAGACTTGAATGGCCTTACTACCGCCCAGCGCTCACCAGCCAATACATCTCAACCGTTTTTGTAATCGAGCCGGCGCCAAACCAAAAGAAATATTCGATCGTGGTCGGTATCCCCATCAAAAGCAATGACCAAAAAACAATCGGCGTTCTGGCCGGGCGGATCAACATCGAGAAACTCTACGAAATCCTCTTTGATCCCAACGGCCTGGATACCACCGGGGAAGCCTACCTGCTTTCGCCGGATAACGTTATGTTGACCCCTTCGCGGTTCACAGCCTGGAAGAATTTCCAGGGCAGCGTGATTCGGTCGGAAGGGGCCAAAACAGCTTACCTGCTAAAAACAGGCAACGGAAATTACACTTCCTATCACAATCAGCTTGTTGTTGGTTATTACCGTTATCTATCCTCCTTAAACCTGGAATTAATGACGGAAATCCAGCAAACCGAAGCGTTCCAGGCGGTTTATCAGAACCTCGTGGTGAGCCTGGGTGTATCAATCATTGTTCTGATCATCGCAATCCTCGCTTCTCTCTTCATATCGAGAAGCATTGCCAACCCGATTGACGATCTGTCGCGGACCGCCGCACGAATCGCCGCGGGAGAGCTGGAAATCCAGGCAAAGGTCGTCCGGGCAGATGAGGTTGGAGCTTTGGCCAGGGCTTTCAACAGCATGACTGACCAGTTGAAAAACCTGATCAACAACCTGGAGCAAAGGGTCGCCGACCGCACGGCCCAGGTGGAAAGACGGGCAGTCCAGCTACAAGCGGCTGGGCAGGTCGCCCGCGATATCGCCATGGCTGAGAGCCAGGATGTGCTCCTCAACCGCGCGGTCGATCTGATCCGAGACCGGTTTGGTTTTTATCACGCAGGAATTTTCCTGGCAGACGATCGGAAAGAATTTGCTGTCCTGAAAGCAGCCACCGGAGAGGCGGGCCAGGAAATGCTCAAACGGCATCACCAGTTGCAGATTGGGAAGATGGGTATTGTGGGGTACGTGGTTGGCACCGGCGAGCCGCGGATTGCCCTGGATGTTGGTGAAGATGCAGTACATTTTCGAAACCCGCTCCTGCCGCGGACACGGTCTGAACTGGCGCTGCCCCTTAAGGTGGGAAATGAGATCATTGGCGCGTTAGACGTTCAAAGCATGGAACCTGCCGCCTTTGCCGATGACGATGTCCGCGTTCTGCAAACCATGGCGGACCAACTGGCCGTGGCGATCGAAAAAGCACGTATCCTGGAGAAGCTCCAGGCGAATGTTCAGGAGATGGAAGCAACCTACCAGCGATACACGCGAGAATCCTGGGAGGACTTTTTGCAGGCTACCCGGTCATCCCAGGGATACCGCTATCGCAACGCGAAGATCGAACCCCTCAATGAACTGTCTCCAGAAACTGGCCAGGCTCTTCATGAAGGAAAGACCGTTCTTAACCGTATCGTTTCTATGGAATCCGGTGATGGTTCAAAGACTTATGAAAACCTGGCGGTTCCGATCCGGTTGCGTAATCAGATCCTGGGCGTCATCAATGTAAAAGTACCCGAAGGGAGCATGACCCAGGATCTACAGATCTGGGTCGATAACGTCTCCAACCGTCTGGCATTAGCCCTGGAGAATGCCCGCCTGCTGGAGGAAATTCAGATCAGCGCCCAACGCGACCAAATGGTGAGCAATATCAGCACCAAGGTACGGGCTTCCACAAATATCGATGGAATCTTAAAAACGGCGGTCGCAGAGCTCGGAAAAGCGCTGGGCGTTTCTGAAGTCCTGATCCAACTGCGCAACCAGGAGTAAAGGGGAGCCGAAGTATGACGATACCGACCTCAGACCCTACCACACCGAATTCAAAGCTACCACCCGCCCTTCTGGGAAACGCTATTCAAAAAAATCAGACTGCGCAGCAAATTACATTGGGGGAAATTTTAGGTACATCCATACTCAGCCTGATCTTTCTAGGTTTTGGATTAAACCGTGGGGCCTGGCAATATTATATTTTCGCCGGTTTATCGGTTTTGTGCATTGGGTTCTTTTCCGTGAGCGCGGCTTTAGCACGCAAACAAAGAACTTTTGCCGCGATGCTGGTCAACATCGCCACCTGGTCAGTTTTTTGGATTGTTATTGGCGCATTGACAGCCGGAGTGGGGCCAATCGTTGCGGGAATCAACATTATCATCTGCATATTATTAGCTGCGGAGACGTTGGATAGCCGCCAAACGAGCGTCGCCATACTGGTTGGCCTCCTGACAGGCATACTTGCCCTGGTGGCGAATTATTTCCTTGACGTCCCCAAAGTAAACCCGCAATTTTCCCAGGTTCTCTTCCCAGTCATCATGGTGATCATGATCATTTTGTATGCCGTGATGATGATATTGCGATTCCGCATCTACTCACTTCAGATTAAACTCATCACCGTGTTTTTTGCCATCGCCTTGATCCCTTTGGGAATTGTCGCCATACTCTACAATAATTTCCTGACAGATTTCATCACCCAGAAAGTCTCCAACGATCTACGAATCGCCGGGACTAAGACCGCAAGCGACGTGGACGATTTCATCAGCTCGAACCTCAATGACATTGTCGTCCAGGCAAAGGATACCACTTATGTCAATTACCTGGGATTGGGTGGAAGGCAAAACGCCGACCCCTATTTTCAAAACCAGGTATCGCTCAATCTCAATCGGCTCCGCGAGAAGGCGCCTTTCAATATTAATTCTTATGCTATTCTCAATATCCACGGAATCAACCAGACGGATACCAATCCAGACTCGATCAACGCGGATGAGAGTAAAGAAGAATATTTCCGCAACCCAATGAGCAACGGAAGACCTTATATGTCTTCCGTGTGGTTTTCTCCAAAAACAAAACAGCCATTTATTTACTTCAGCGCTTCTATCGAATCGCAATTCGGAACCCGCATCGGAGTCTTACGCGTCCGTTTTGACGCCGCCATCCTGCAGCAAATACTCAATCGATATTTCGGTTTCCTGGGTCCTCACTCTTATCCAGTCCTGCTGGACGAAAATAAGATCCGCCTGGCAGACAGTCTGACCCCTGATAACATCTATAAATCCATTGCACCACTGGAGCCCTCCTTAATCCAGCAACTCCAGGCATCCAAACGATTGCCAATAAAACCTGGCAATCAATTGTCCACGAACATCCCGGATTTTTCAGCGGCAATCGATCGGCGTTTCGAGCAGCCGTTCTTTTCGACACGCATTCTACCCGGCCAGGACCGGGTTGAATCTGGCGTGATCGTCCCACTCCAATCGCGTTCGTGGATGGTCGTCTATATGCAGGACCAGTCCATTTACCTGGCGCCTATCAATGCACAAACCCGGCTCCTGGTTTTACTGGCTGCCATTGTAGCCGGGATAGTCACCGTGATTGCCCTTGGATTGGCAAATTTCCTATCTCGGCCTATTCAAGATCTTACAGCAGTCTCCATTCGAGTATCCTCTGGGGACCTTCGCTCCAGAGCGGTTGTGCGCAGCTCCGATGAGATTGGCGTTCTGGGTCAGGCGTTCAATAACATGACCGGCCAACTCCAATCGCTCATTGGAAACCTGGAAAAACGAGTCGATGAACGGACCCACGACCTGGCGGTGGAATCAGAGCGAAACCGCTACCGCGCCACCCAGTTACTAACTGTAGCGGATGTGGCCCGGGCAATCACAACCGTGCAAGACCTGGAAGCCCTGCTCACCTCGGTTACCCGGCTGATCAACGAACGTTTTGGGTTCTATCACGTGGGTATCTTCCTTTTGGATGAGAAAAAGGAGTATGCCGTTTTGCAAGCTTCAAACAGCGATGGTGGACAGCGTATGCTCGCCCGGGCGCACCGCTTGAAAGTTGGGCAGGTGGGCATCGTCGGTTACGTGACCGGCAAGGGTGAGCCGCGCATCGCTACGGATGTCGGCGTGGACGCTGTCTTTTTCAATAACCCCGACCTTCCCGAAACTCGTTCTGAAATGGCTCTTCCACTTCAGACGAGCGGACAGATCATCGGCGCGCTGGATGTGCAAAGCACTGAATCGAATGCATTTTCAGCCGAGGATGTGGAGCTGTTCAAGACGCTGGCGGATCAGGTTGCCATCGCGATTGAAAACAACCGCCTGTTCGCCGAAACCCGCGAAGCGCTGCTCGAAATGCAAAAACTGCACCGCCAATATTTGCAACAAGAATGGAGCCGCGAAACCGCGGAGCGCAAAGTAAAGGCAGTCCGCTACGCACGAGGCGGCGTTTTCATCCAAAAACCCATTGAAATCCCAGAAGTTCAGCAGGTATTTCATTCGGGGCAGGTCATCGCTCACGGAGTAGATCCCTCCCAAACCACGGAGAGCAAATCGGCCCTGGCTGTGCCAATCAAGCTCCGCGATGAAGTGATTGGAGTCATCGATTTCCAGGACGCCAATCAAAACCGGAACTGGTCGGAAGAAGAAATAACCCTGGTGAAAAAAGTCGCCGATCAAATTGGAGTCGCTCTTGAAAACGTCCGCCTGTTCGAGCAGACTGTCCGCCGGGCGGAACGGGAGCGCAAAGTTCTCGAGATCACGGGGAAGATCCGGGCAACAAATGATCCCCAGGTCATGCTGCAAACCGCAGTCCAGGAACTGCAAAAAGCGTTGAACGCCAGCCGGGCTCAGGTCATTATGAAGCAACCCGCTGGGGTCGTCGAAGAATCCCGGGCGGCTATGGACCGGGGATCCAATGGTGATCACCCGGGCGAGAACTGAGACTCGCCCGGAATAAGGTGTAGAAGCAGGTGCGGATATGTCCATCATTATCACTGTAGCCAATGAAAAAGGCGGGGTTGCGAAAACCACAACGACCCTCTCCCTAGGCGCTGCACTGGTCGAGACCGGACAGGAGGTTCTGTTGGTGGATCTTGATGCACAAGCCAACCTGACCCTGGCTCTCGGGATCGACTCGGTCAAAATTCGCCGCTCAATTGCTAACATCCTGCTCGAATCCGCTTCACCAGTTGGGATCAGCCGGGAAACAAGTGTTGCCGGTCTCGACCTGATCCCTTCTAACTCAGAGATGGGCCTCGCGGAAAGATTTTTACCGATCCGCCAAAACTACGAGTACATCTTACGCAAAGCGCTGAGAGAGATGGAACCGCTCCACTACGACAGCATCATCCTGGACTGCCCACCCTACCTGGGGGCGGTTACAGTGAATGCCCTGACCGCTGCAGACATGCTCCTCATCCCAACACAAGCGGAGTATTTTTCCGTACACGCGCTGAAAAATATGATGGCGCAGATTAAACGCATCCGCGGCCAGACAAATCCCAAACTCACCTACCGGTTGCTGATTACCATGCTGGACCGCCGCAATCGTACCCATCGGACGTTGAGCGAGCAGCTTCGGACCACCTTTAACACTGGACTTTTTCAAACGACAATCGACACAGATACAAAACTGCGCGAAGCTCCTATTGCCGGAACGCCGATCATCCACTATGCATCCCGGTCCCGGTCTGCCCTTCAATATCGCGCCTTAGCCCAGGAGATTATCCAGTATGTCCAAGAAACAGTTGCGCAGCCGGCTTGATAACCTGTTCGCGACGTTAGAGCCAGAAGAGGTTTTCGAGACCCCTATCGATCCGGCGGCGGAGGCCGGCCCTGGATGGACCTGGGAATGCGACGCTGATGGTAATTTCCTGGTTTGCAGCCCCGAAGTCAGCCAGGTCATTGGCTATTCTCCTGCTGAGATTGCGGGCCAATCTCTGCTTTCTTTCGGCCTTGCAGAAGAATCCAAACCAGCGATCCAGCGAGCAATCCAAAAAGGCCAGTTCCCAACCGAGATCGAAATCAAATACCTGGGGGGGGATGGGCGCTGCATCCCGGTGCGAATGAGTATTTTCACATACAGCGAGGAAAACGGAGAACTGGGGGGGTACCACGGTTTTGTCCAGTCGATACCGGAGAAACCTTTCAAGCTATTCAGGCCGTTCATCGACTTTTCGATTGAAGACGTTCCCCCCGAACCGGAGCCAGAAACCGTTCGGGAGAAAATTCCACCGGCTATGACGATCCCTTCCGGGGAAGAGGTCTCCGATAGCAGCCTTCTTGCAGAGATCGACCAGATCGTGCACCAGCCCGCCAGCAAAACGAATCCCGCCGAGGTCGTCATCCCATTTAAAATCTCGGAAGACGCTCAGGGAGTGATCAAACTTGTCGATGAGGACGCCGACCGGCACTGGACTCAGGAAGAGCGATCTCTCATCCAGGAAGTCTCGCAGCAGTTGAACCTGGCACTGGAAAATGCGCAGTTGTATGCGGCCGTTCAACAAGAGCTGGCGGTGCGCACGAAGGCAGAACGAGAAGTCTCACGGCGTGAGCGCTATCAAAAGAGTATCGCCCAGGCAGTCGCCACATTAAGCGAACTGGGAACCATGGCCCTCCCAGAAGTATTACAACATCTTGGAGAGGCTTCGGGTACTGACGGGATCACCTGTTTTGTGGTCCATCCGGATGAAGACAGCCCATACTGGGAAAACATCAACGAGTGGTACAAAGAGGGCATCGAGCGCCGCGAGTATTGGAGTCAGCTCCCGATCCATGACAATAAACTGCTGGCGGACGAACTGGCTAATCATGGCTATGTGTCAGGAATAACCCAGGAACTGCCTGCTGCAATCCAGGCTCTGCTGGCGCCACTTGGGGTCACTTCCTTCCTGGCAATCAGCGTGCCGGGAAAAAATTCGGTGCCCGGGTTTATCGCTTTCGCGGAGATGGGCTCGGAACGCTTCTGGGGCGTGGAGGAAATCGAGGCTCTACAACTGGCAGCGGCAGCGCTTTCCAACACCTATGTGCGCGAAGACCTGCTTGGCCAGCTCGAATCATCCCTGGATGAAACAGAAAGTCTGTATAATGCCAGCCGAAAGCTGGCTGTCGCCGGGGATATGCAGAGTATGGCCTCCGCCATATTAGAAAGCCTGCCCATCCCTGAAGTGAACCGGGCAGAACTCGTCCTTTTCGAGATATCCCCAGGAATTACAACCCATCTAAGAGTTGCGGCAAACTGGTACAACAGCAGCGGCAAACCGCCAAAGCTGGTCGGTGCCAGTTATGACGTCGGCGTGTTCGAAAGCTTTTTCACCCGTTCTCAACCCCTCTTCGTCGATCAACTTTTACCCGAGACCGATCAGGCAGCGGCTTTATCAGAATTCGCCCATGAAGGTGGGATCGCCTCCCTCGCTGTTCTACCGCTGTGGGCTGGGAAACGGCAGATCGGGGCGTTGGTCCTCCTGGCCGAAAAGCTCCATTCCTTTACTGACCGGGAAATCCGGTCCTATCCACCGCTGGCAAACCAGATGGCGATTGCCATAGAAAACCTGCGCCTGTTCGAGCAGACACAGGAAAGCCTTGCCGAAACGGAAAACCTTTACCAGGCAAGCGCAGAATTGAACACTGCCCAGGATTACGGTGCCGTCCTGGGGGTAATGCGCAAATTTACAGTCATTGGGCAGGGCGCACATGTCACCGATCTGACCCTCTTCAACGTGCCATGGGAAGCGGAGAATCCCCCACAGTGGCTGGAGGTCCAGGCCCGGTGGACCACCCTGCCTGTGGAAGATTTTGTCAACCGGTATCCCATTGACACATTCCCTGCATTCAAATTACTACGTCCCGATAGCGCAAGGTTTGTGGAAGATGTGAGTAACCGCTCGAGTTGGGATGAAAATACGCGCCTGTTATTCGAAAAGACCTATCAGGCAAAAAGCACAATTTTCATCCCGCTGGTCGTCGGTGGCCAATGGATCGGGTTCTTCAATGCCATGTACCCGGTGGTCACTCATCTGGAAGAGAATGAAATCCGTAAAGCAATGGGGCTGGCTGCCCAGGCGGCCGTGGCGGTGCAAAACTTGAGGAACATCGCCGCGACGCAAAAACGGGCTGATGAATCATCGCTGCTGTTCACAACCTCTCAACAGATGACCGCCGCTCACAGCGAAGAAGAATTGTTACAGCAAGCCGTGCAGGCCTGCAAACGTGGAGTTGCCCTGGGTTCGGTATCGATCCACATGTTTGGAAGTGAAGCCGGAAAGGCGTATCTTGAACAGGCTGCTCACCTGACCGATTCAGGGGTCACGGCATTTGACGACAAAAACCGCTTCCCAGCCAGGATTTTCCCCTTTACTGACCAGCTTATGGCAGGAGAAACCATCGTCAGCAACAATGTCACATTGGACAGCCGGGTCAACGAAGCCGCGAGACGGTTCCTGGTGCATATGAACGTCGCCTCAGCTATGGCAGTTCCGCTACGTGTGCGCGGCCAGAATATTGGGGTCGTATTGTGCACGCGCCAGCATCTCGAAACCTTTAACGACTCGGAGATCACATTTATCGAGACAGTCTGCGCCCAGCTCAGCATCTCCCTGGATAACTATCGCCTGCTACAAGAGGCTCAGCAAAGCGCGAGGGAAGCCCACGAAAGATCGGAGGAATTAACTCTGATCAACCGGGTGGTCTCCGCGGTTGCCGGCTCGCTGGATCTGCGGGCTGGTTTGCAAACCGTCATTTCCGAGCTGGGTAGAGCCTTTGATCTGGCCTCAGGGGGAATCGCACTGTTGAATGAGGACCGTACCAGCATGACGCTGGTGGCTGATTATGCTAAAGATGGACGGTCGGCGGCTGGAATGGTCCTGCCGGTGGAAGGGAATCCCTCAGCCCAAAAGGTGCTCGCTACCCGGCAGCCCCTCATCCTGACCGACGCCCAACGCCACCCACTGACTGAGTCCTTTCATGACCGGCTGGTCTTGAGAGAAATCAACACCCTGGTAATCCTTCCACTTGTTGCCGGGAAGGAAGTCATCGGAACGGTCGCTTTAGAGATCTCCGAACCGGAGCGGGTCTTCACCAACGATGAGCTTCGCCTCGCCGAGACGATTATTTTCCAGGCTGCGGCGGCGATCCAGAATGCTCGCCTTTTCGACCAAACGCAAACCGCCCTGGCCGAAACCGAGCTTCTATACCGGATCAGCCGCTCGGTCGCCACGGCAACCTCTCCCCGCGAGTTGCTCGACCTGGTCTTTGAGAATGCGCTCCCGAAAACCGCTGACCAGATCACGTTTTTACTATCTTACGAAGACCAGTTCGGCCGCCCGTCCGAAATTGAAAAAGTGGGTTACCGTCAGGTCGGAGGATCCTATGAAGAGGATGGAACGCGTTTCCCATTCCAATCCATGCCATTGATCAACCAGATTGGGACCGAACCCTTCATGATCACCGATCTGTTCAAATCGGAGATCGATCCATCCAGCCAGCAAATCATGGGCAAAATGAACGCTTTAACCGCCTGCTTGATCTCTTTCCGCACTGCGGGCAGGCTGACCGGAATGATGGTGGTTTCCAGCAAACAGCATACCGAGTTCAGCAAGCGTGAGATCCGTCTGCTGCAGATCACCGGAGATGGCATCTCGGTGGCACTTGAAAAACAGCGCCTGCTCCTGGAAGCCCAGCGGCGGGCCCTGGAGCTCCAGACTGCGGCGGAGATCGCCCGGGATACCTCGGGTACCCTGGCACTGGATATCCTGCTGAAACGGATTGTTAACATGCTCTGCGAGCGCTTCGGTTTCTATCATGCCGCGATCTTCCTGCTGGATGAGACGGGAAGCTACGCGGTGGTGCGGGAGTCGACGGGTGAAGCCGGCGTGGAGCTCAAACAGCGCGGCCACCGTCTGGCGGTTGGATCACGCTCGGTGATTGGGACAACGACAGCCACCGCCCAGCCGGTTGTAGTCAACGACGTATTACAGAGCGAAGTCCACCGCTTCAACCCATTGCTGCCGGAAACTCGAGCGGAACTGGGTATCCCCTTAAAACTGGGAGAACGCGTCATCGGCGCGCTCGACGTCCAGTCCACACTGGTGAACTCATTCCACAGCGACGACGTGATCGTCTTACAAATTCTTGCGGACCAGATCGCGGTCGCGATTGATAATGCCCGGGCGTACGAGCTCTCGCAAAAAGCAGTGGAAGAAATGCGCGAGGTAGACCGCGTAAAATCCCAGTTCCTGGCCAATATGAGCCACGAGCTGCGCACACCGCTGAACTCGATTATCGGCTTTTCCAGGGTGATCCTGAAAGGAATCGACGGCCCGATAACCGATATCCAGCAACAGGATCTGACGGCGATTTATAACTCGGGCCAGCACCTCCTGCGGCTGATCAACGACATCCTCGACCTGTCCAAAATCGAAGCGGGTAAGATGGAACTGTCGTTTGACGATCTGAATATCCCTGACCTGGTTAACTCGGTGATGTCGACGGCAGCCGGACTCGTCAAGGACAAGCAAATCAAGCTGATTCGTAAAATCCCGGCGGACTTGCCCACCGTTCGTGCCGACCCAATGCGCATCCGCCAGGTTTTGATCAACCTGTTGTCGAACGCAGCCAAGTTTACGGATGAGGGATCGATCATTGTTGAGGCGGCCGTCGAGAGCTCTTCCGAAGGAATTCAGGAGATGGTCATCCGGGTAACCGACACCGGTCCGGGGATCGCTGCGGAAGATCAGAAGAAGCTCTTCCAACCATTCTCCCAGGTGGACGATTCGCCAACCCGGAAGACCGGCGGTTCCGGCCTGGGACTTTCGATTTGCCGCTCGTTGATCGAAATGCACAACGGACGGATTGGCTTGGAAAAGAGTGCGATTGGCGCAGGGAGCACCTTCTACTTTGCCCTGCCCCTGCATCCCCCTACTCTCGAACCCGAATCAGAGTTGGGCGATGGGCAGTTAATCCTTGCGATTGACGATGATGCGCAGGTGATCAGCCTGTACGAACGATATCTCAGGCCACATGGATATAAAGTGATTGCCCTGACGGATCCCACCCAGGCAGTTACCCAGGCGCGCCAGCTAAAACCGGTCGCCATCACCCTGGACGTGATGATGCCGAACCGTGATGGATGGCAGGTGATCAAAGATTTGAAGGCGGACGAAGAAACGAAGGAAATCCCGGTGATTTTCTGCACCATTCTGGAACAGGTAGAAAAAGGATTTAGCCTGGGGGCCGCGGATTACCTGTGCAAGCCAATTTTGCAGGAGGATTTACTCCACGCCCTCAACCAGATTAACCGCGATGGATCCGTCCAGGAAATCCTGGTTGTGGATGACGACCCCGACGATCTGCGCCTCATCCAGAAGATCCTGGACAACCAGCCGCAATACCATCTGAGTCTGGCAAAAGGCGGCAACCAGGGGTGGGCAACAATCACCCAAAACCCGCCGCAGGCAATCATTATGGATCTTTTCATGCCGGATTTGAACGGATTTGCGCTGCTGGAAAAGCTTCGCGCTAATCCCACATTACGAGATATACCGGTGATCGTCCTGACCGGAGCCGACCTGACCCCAGAACAACACCAGCAATTGACCAGCTTCGGACAGGACCTGCTCGCAAAAGGTTTATTGAAGGAAAACGAGTTGCTCTACAGCCTCGAAAAGGTTCTCAGCCGAACCAGGTATCCAAAAGCTTCCCAGTAAAGGAACTATGTCTTCTCACTTCATCGTCGAATGCCTCGATTGTAGTCATCAAACTCCCTATTTCCCCACCTCGGTCGCATGCCCGCAGTGCAACAGCACATGGCGGGAAGCACGTTATGACTACGCGAATATTGCCCGCAGTCTGCCCCTTCAACTTCCCGGCAGGCCTTTTGATATCTGGCGGTACCGCGAGCTCCTCCCCGTTCGCTCACCCAATCTGGATCTTTCATTGGGCGAAGGCGGAACTCCATTGGTCCGCGCTGCCAACCTGGGCATGATGCTCGGCTGTCCCAACATCTATATCAAGGATGAGCGCCAGGGACCGACCAATTCATTCAAAGACCGCCAGGCTGCGGTGACAATCTCGGCTTTGAAAGAGGCCGGCATCACCGAAATGGTGGTGGCTTCAACGGGGAACGTTGCGATCGCTTATTCCGCTTACGCTGCCCGGGCAGGCATTAAACTGTGGGCGTTTTTGACCAGCCTCGTTCCAGCGGCAAAAATGCGCGAAGTCGCTTTGTATGGCACACAGGTTATTAAAGTGACCGGCTCCTACGACCAGGCCAAACAGGTTGCCGCTGAATATGCACGCCAACGAGGGATATTCCTCGATCAGGGTTCGAGAACAATCCCCTCCGTGGAATCGATGAAAACGATTGCTTTTGAGGTGACTGAGCAGCTCACTGCCCTTCTGGGACCACCCTCCACCACCATCTCCGGACAGCGTTCTCCCACCCGCTGGCGCACTCCAGATTGGTATCTGCAATCAGTCAGCGGCGGCCTGGGTCCCCTCGGAGCTATCAAAGGCTTCGCCGAGCTTCGCCTGATGGGCATGACCGATCGAACACCTAATTTTGGGATCATCCAGGCAGAAGGCTGTTCCCCCATGGTTCAGGCCTGGAAACAGGGAAATGAGGTCGCAGAACCGGTGCAATCTCCACGGACTCTGATTGCCACACTGGCTACCGGTGACCCTGGGAGAACTTATACACTATTGACGAAAAAAATGCAGCAGGATTCCGGTGGCGTTTTCGAGAGCGTCTCGGACGAAGATGCTTTCCGCGCAATGCATTTTCTGGCGAAAATGGAAGGCGTCTCAGCCGAGCCAGCCGCTGCAGTCGCATTCGCGGGATTGGTTAAGCTGGTGCGCGCCAACGTAATCAAACCGACGGATACGGTCGTGATCAACTGCACCGGCCACACGACGCCCATCGAACGCAACGTGCTGGGCCAGGGATGGGCGCGAAACGTTATCCTGCCGACTCAAACCATGGAGGAATCTCCTGAAGAAGGGCTGCTGGCTGCACTGAACCGGGTAGCCGTCGACCGGTATCCATGTATTTGCATCGCCGATGACAATCCTGACGTGCGCCGCCTGATTCGCCGTATCCTCCAATCCCAGGGTAACTATACCTTGTTTGAGGCCAGCAACGGCATCGAAGCGGTGGAAATCGCCAAAAAAGAGCATCCGGATTTGATCATCCTCGACCTGATGATGCCAGAAATGGACGGCTTTTCGGTGATGGATGCCCTCCAGATGGAGGAAGAAACCATGGACATCCCGGTGATTGTGGTTACCGCCAAAGAGCTGACCCCACAGGAAAAAGACCGCCTGAAAGGGCATATCCAGAGTCTTTTGCAAAAAGGCGATTTCATGAGTGAAGAGTTTTTGGATGAGGTTCGGGCATTAATCCGGTAATTATTGGCAGGAAGGCGCATGTCATTCGAGAGTTTGGCCAAAAGTGGGCGATCGCGCGGCATCCAGGCAGCGCTGATTTCGGCTGTCTTTTTAGGCCTTGCCCCCATCTTCGGGAAACAGGCGATCCTGGTCGGTTTTTCCTGGCTGGCTGTTGTGGCATTTCGCACAGTTCTGGCAGCCCTGCTGGTCATCCTCCTGATGGTTTTTTCTCAGCGCCAGTACTTTTATATTTATCCGGTGGGCCTGGTTGGCTGTATCCTGGCGGGTCTGGTGAATGGATTGGGATCCTTATTATATTATTCCGCCCTGGGAAGGATCGACGCCAGCCTGGGACAGATCCTGTATTCGTTCTACCCCATTTTCGTGGCTTTCTGGTTGATGCTCGATCGGCAACCGCTGAGCCGGATCACCGTCTTCCGCTTGATTTTATCGATCCTGGCAGTATTTTTTTTACTCCATACCGACCAAAAATCAGTAGACCTGATTGGATTTGGGATGATGCTGGGAGCTGCGGCTTTGTATGGTCTGCACCTGTTGATCAATCAGAGAGTTCTATACGACGTTCCTCCCCCTACGGTCACCCTGTACACTCTGGTGTCAATGAGTGGGGTTACCTTAACCGCTTTCCTGGTTTTTGACCGCCAGTTGCCGGCTCAGGGTACAACCTGGTGGCCGATCATGGCCCTGGCGCTGGTGACTTTCCTTTCCCGGATCACCCTGTTTATGGGCGTTAAACATCTGGGAGGGCTTCAAACAGCTCTTCTGGGGTTAGCCGAATTGTTCGTGACTATCCTGCTGGCGCATCTTTTCCTTGGAGAACGGCTCAGCAGCCAGCAGTGGATCGGGGCGGGCTTCCTGGGAGTCAGCCTGCTCCTGGTGGGATTGGAAAAATTCCACCCGGAAAAACGCCTCACCTCCAGATGGCTGGCCTGGCTGCGACCTCCAGAACAGCCTACAGACATCCCCTGGTAGATTGCTTCCGGATTTGTAAGCTAAGTCCCCGCATTTTTCCGAATGCCTTCATAAGTATACCCGCTGCCGCGGATATTCACGATCCACTGCCCGCCGTCTGGAAAGCGATTTAATTTTCCTCGCAGCCGGCTGATGATGGGGCGCACTAACCGGGGTGCTTCCCACTCCTTGACTTCATATCCATGAACGTATCTAACGATTTCTTGATGGGTCAATAATCGTCCCTGGTTTTCCAGGAACACCCTCAGCAGGCGGACTTCCAGGGGAGTAATCAAAACCCTCAAATCACCGGATTGAATGAATCGCTTATTCGGATCCAGGACAGTCCCAGGCCCAACCGGGATCAGGCCAGAATGGCGAGGTTTGGTTTGCTTGCCTTCTCCACCAGAATATACCGATGCACTCTCCCTGATAGAATGTAAATATTTACTTTCGCCATCCATTATAGTGGTTATAGAACCGCCAAATAGATCTAATTCTTTTCCAGGCTCTATAGTTTGGATGTCAACTTGTTGAAAGCGTTGTAGGAAATGATGGAATGTGAACAATAAGGTTCCAGGCCGAGTAAGCAAAATGACTTTGCAGGTTATTGGAAGATATTCGGCTATACGGAATAATTCAGCGCCGCTTGATTCGAACAGCCCCGTGTCAACGATTACATACTCATACTGGCCCTGGCTTAACTTCTGGATTCCTGTTTCGACTTCGCTCGCTACCTCTAATTCATCCGGTTGGATATCTTCCGACCCGTGCATCAGGTCTTGGACAAATCGCTCGTCAGCAATGAAAAGGACTTTTGCGCTCAACATAGTTCTCCGGAAGGAGCCTGAATGAAGCATTGTCCCCTCGCCTAAGAACTGCGCCCGCCAGAATGGATCCTTCCATATCAATATAACGCTCAGATGTGCAGATTGAGCAGAATTCTGAGTAATTATACAAAGATTTGTATAACAGTATTGAGCCGAATCATATTAATTTGATAACAATTTTATCGAGGATCGCAGCTCCTATCCTCTCTGGAGCTTGTGATATACTAACTTTGATTGTTCTGCTATTTCGATCTGATGAGGAGCCCCGGAGAATGAAGGATTTTATTGCCATTTCAGATTATTCATCGCAGGAAATCCAGGATATGTTGAATCTGGCGATCCAACTCAAGAAGGAGCGCGAAAAGGGAGGAAACCAGCCTTTATTAAAGGGAAAAGTGCTGGCGATGGTTTTTCAAAAGCCCAGCTTACGCACCCGGGTTTCATTCGACATGGCGATGCGCCATCTGGGTGGAGACGCATTGTATCTATCCCCGAACGAGATTGGGCTGGGCCAGCGTGAATCGATCGCCGATATAGCCAGGGTCCTGGCTGGATACGTAGATGCTATCATGGCCCGGGTGTTTGCCCATCAGCACGTCCTCGACTTGGCCCGTTGGTCGGCAGTGCCGGTGATCAATGGGCTCAGTGACTACAATCACCCTTGCCAGGGAATGGCGGACGCATTAACCATCCTTGAACATTTTGGCTCAATGAAGGGGCTGAACGTCACTTATGTCGGGGATGGGAACAATGTCGCGGTCTCTTTGATGCATGTGACCACCATGTTGGGGGCTAATTTCACCCTTTCCGCACCCGAAGGATATGACATGATCCCAAAAGCCTGGGCAATCGGGGAAAAGTTTGCCTATGCGACCGGCGCCCAGGTCTGCCTGATCCGGGATGTACACGAGGCAGTGAAACACGCCCATGTAATCTACACCGATACCTGGACCAGTATGGGCCAGGAAGAGGAAGCTAAAAAGCGTGAGCAGGTCTTTCCACCTTACCAGGTAAACCAAAAGGTTGTTGAGGAAGCCGATTCGGACGTCATCGTGATGCACTGCCTGCCCGCACATCGCGGTCAAGAAATCACCGACGAAGTAGCCGACGGACCGCATTCCGTCATCTTCCCGCAGGCGCACAACCGCTTGCACGCCCAAAAAGCGATTCTGGTCAAGAAGCTAGGAGCGAATTAGTATGCTTTCCCAGCAGTATATCGAGATAGAAGAGCAATACGGAGCGCACAACTACCACCCACTGGACGTCGTCCTGGCCGAAGGAAGAGGGGTGTGGGTATACGATGTGGATGGAAACCGCTATCTGGACTGCCTGAGCGCTTACAGCGCTGTCAACCAGGGCCACGTCCATCCAAAAATCCTCAATGCGTTGCAAACCCAGGCGGCAAAGCTCACCCTGACCTCACGGGCTTTCCGCAACGATCAATTACCTTTGTTTTATAAGGAGCTTTCTGATCTGACAGGTTACGAGCTTTCACTTCCCATGAACAGTGGTGCGGAAGCGGTCGAGACGGCCCTGAAACTGGCGCGCAAATGGGCTTACTTTGTCAAAAAAGTTCCCCGCTACCAGGCAGAAATCATCACAGCGGCGGGCAACTTCCACGGGCGGACGATCGCCACCATTTCGGCGTCCACCGAGCCACTGTATCGGGAAGACTTTGGCCCTTTCACGCCCGGTTTTGTCACCGTCCCATATGGAGATGCTGTGGCGGTCCGGCAAGCAATCACTGCCAACACAGCCGCTGTTCTGATCGAGCCCATTCAAGGTGAAGGCGGGGTCATTGTGCCGCCGCCCGGTTACCTGGCTGAAGTCAGCGCGATCTGCAAAGCCAATCAGGTCCTCCTGATGGCCGATGAGATTCAGACCGGCCTGGGACGAACCGGGAAGCTTTTCGCCTGCCAGCACGAAAACGTGCGCCCGGATGTGACGATCATCGGGAAAGCCCTTTCTGGCGGCTTCTATCCGATATCGGCCGTGCTTGCAGACGAGCCGGTCCTGGGTTTGCTAACCCCCGGCGAACACGGTTCCACCTTCGGCGGCAACCCGCTGGCGGCAGCCGTCGGACGAGCCGCGCTGAAAGTGCTGGTCGAGGAGAAGATGATCGAGAACTCGGCGGCGATGGGGGAATATTTCCTCGACCAACTGGCGGAAATCCCCAGCCGGCACGTGAAGGAGGTTCGCGGAAAAGGATTGTTAATTGGCGTGGACCTGTATCCAAAGGCAGGCGGTGGCAGGCGATTCTGTGAGTCCCTTCAACAGAAAGGAATCTTAGCCAAGGAAACCCACGAAAACGTCATCCGCTTCGCGCCACCGTTGATCATCGACCAGGCGACCATCGATTGGGCGCTCCCGCGAATCAGGGATGTGTTGACTATGCCTTGATTTTCGCAATGGGGGCTGAAATGGAACTACATTTGGGAGGCTGATATGAGACGCTACGCGAAGATTGTGGCTACCCTCGGTCCAAGCTGTCAGGATAATACCATCTTAGAAAAGCTGGTCAAGGCCGGGTTAGACGTTGCCCGACTGAACTTTTCTCATGGGCTGCAAAGCGAACACGCCGAACGGATCGCAACTTTGCGAAAACTTTCGGACAAATATCGAAAGCCCATCCCAATTATGCAGGATCTCCAGGGACCCAAGATCCGGGTTGGCCAAATCCCGGATGAACCGATCCAGCTCACCCCGGGGCAAACGGTCATCATATCGATCGTGCCAGGGGAGGCACGATCGCATCCGGCCAGCCCGATTGAGCCGGTGATCATCCCGACGGATTTCAAAGAGCTCCCAGAGTGTGTAAAACAGGGCATGCACATATTGCTGGATGATGGGCAGCTTGAGATGGAGGTTCTGAGCGTCGAGGATGGGCGAGTTAAAGCCCGCGTCATCCTGGGCGGCCCGCTCACCTCCCATAAGGGGGTGAACCTGCCCGGCGCGCAAATTCCGATCCCGGGGTTTACCGAGAAAGACCGGGAAGACCTGGCCTTTGGCCTCCAACAAAGTGTCGATATGGTGGCGATCTCCTTCGTGCGCACGGCAGAAGATCTGGTGACAGTCAGAAATTTCATCCGTGAAAACGCCCCAGAAAAAATCGACATACCGTTGGTCGCCAAGCTGGAGCGTCCGGAAGCGCTGAAGAACCTGGACGAAATCCTCAAAGTCACGAATGGGGTCATGGTCGCGCGGGGCGACCTGGGCGTAGAAATGCCGCCGGCTACCGTGCCCATCGCGCAGAAGACCATCATCAATGCGGCTAACCGGGCAGGTAAGTTTGTGATCACGGCGACCCAGATGCTCGATTCGATGATCCACAACCCGCGACCCACAAGAGCGGAGGCATCCGACGTGGCAAACGCAATTTTCGACGGGACGGACGCGGTCATGTTGTCTGGAGAAACCGCGGCAGGAAAGTACCCGGTCGAGAGCGTTACGATGATGGACGCGATCGTGCGCGAAGCAGAGGACCATTTTTCAGAATGGGGAAAATCCGAGGGGTTCATCGAGGACAATTCGGAGGATGACGCTGTCGCCATCACCCGGGCCGCGAAGGAACTGGCGCACGACCGTAACGTGGCGGCGATTGCGGTGTTCACGATCACCGGGCGAACTGCGTTACTGATGTCTAAAGCGCGCCCACAAGTTCCCATCCTGGGATTAACACCCGAAGTCAAGGTCTACCAGAAAATGGGGATTTATTGGGGATTAATCCCTCGGATGGTGCCGTTTGCTTCGACTTTTGAGGAGATGATCAAAACGGTTGAGGACGCCTTACGGCGCGATTCCATCGTCCAGGTTGGCCAGCAGTTCGTCCTGATCTCAGGGTATCCAATTGGGGCATTTCGGCATCCAAACCTGGCAATGCTGTATACATTGGAAAGTTAATCTGGAAAAAATTGTGCCCTGGACGATTGCCCAGGGCACTTTGCTGCTCTCAACATCCTCGGGTAATCTCTAATAGAACATTGCGTTGACTTTGTCCATAGTCTCTGGCGCCGGGCGAAGCTGCCTCTCCGTAAGACGATTCAGCGGCTGATCGGGGAGATGGAAATATTCGAAGAGGGATGGCGCGAAGGGGTTGACGTAGATCAATCCGGTTACTAGCCAGTTATTCTTTTGGGCTTCGTCTAGCATGTGCAAAGCCTGCCAGCGATCGGTGGGATCGTAATCCTTTTCCAGCTTTTTCAGGACGACCATCGAGCCATCATGCAAAGTGACCTCTTTGGTCGTGCCCTCCTCAAAATCCTCCACCGTGATCTCGTCGGCGGCGGGGATGAATGAGATATCATGGAGCGGGGCTTCGTGATCCTTTCCCCAGGTATAAGAATGGACGGCTTCATCCTGATTATTAAAGGTCACGCAGGGGCTGATGATATCCAGCACAGCGATGCCATTATGACTGATCGCGGCTTTGATCAACTCCTTGACCTGCTTGGCGTCCCCCGCAAATGAGCGCGCAACGAAGGTCGCATTGGCAACCAAAGCTTCCAGGGCGATATCCACCGGCAGGTAAGGGTTGGTGCCCTGTTTCTTCAAGGAGAGGCCTTTTTCGGCGGTGGGAGCAAACTGGCCCTTGGTGAGGCCATATACACCGTTGTTTTCGACGATATAGACCATGGGGAGATTGCGGCGGACGAGGTGTTTGAACTGGCCCATTCCGATCGATGCGGTATCGCCATCTCCGCTCACCCCAATTCCCTTCAAGTGAATGTCGCCGAACATTGCGCCCAGTGCGAGCGAAGGCATTCTCCCGTGGAGGCCGTTGAAGGCAAAGGACCGGCTCAGGAAATAAGTTGGGCTCTTACTGGAGCAGCCAATCCCACTGAACTTGATCACGTTCTCGGGAACCAGATTAAGCTCATAACATGCTGTGATGATCTGGTTGGCAATGGAGTTGTGGCCGCAGCCCTGGCATAGCGTGCTAGCGGCGCCTTTGTAATCCGCACGAGCCAATCCAACAAGATTGACGGCTGAGCGGGGAGCATTCAGAGTAGCCTGATCAGTCATTTTATTTAACCTCCTGGGCCTTCACCTGATCGACAACCCAGCGGGCGGTCAATGGAAGCCCATCTACGTGTGCTGCTGAGATCAGCTTATCACATTGATCAGAAAATTGGATCTTCAGGAGCTGGTGCATCTGGCCATCGCGGTTCAGCTCGATGACAATTATCCTTTCGTGCGAGTCGATAAACTGGCCAATATCATTCGTAAATGGTAAAGCCCTGATTCGCATGAAATCAGTAGGAATGCCTTCTTCCCGCAAGGTATCGCGGGCTTCATCAATCGCAGATTGAGTCGATCCATACGCCAAAATCCCGAACTTCGCACCGGGTTGGATCTGGGATATAGGCCGAGGAACGTACTCACGTGCGGTTTCGTATTTCCTGGCCAGGCGCAGGATATTACGCTCCCACACTTCGGGCTCTTCACTATAGCGAGCGTTTTCATCGTGACCTGTGCCGCGGGTGAAATACCCGCTTCGCGAATGGCGGTTGCCCGGAATGGTCCGGTAGGTGATCCCGTCGCCATCGACATCCAGGTAACGCGACCACTCGCCGCCCAGCGTTTCAAGATCCTTCTCCCATAAGACCTTCCCACGGTCCATGGGACGGTCTGGATAGACAAACCTGTCTGAAAGCCAGACATTCATACCCAGATCGAGATCGCTGAGAACGAATACCGGGGTTTGCAGGCGCTCAGCCAGATCAAAAGCCTTCCAGCCGAATTCAAAACACTCGCCCACTGAGCCGGGAAGCAAAATGACGTGCTGGGTATCACCGTGACTGAAGAAGGCCGCCTCAGTCAGGTCGCCCTGTGCGGTGCGGGTGGGTAGCCCGGTCGCGGGGCCCACGCGCTGGATGTCCCAGATTACGATGGGAACCTCGCTGAAATACGCCAGACCGGCATACTCTGCCATTAAGCTCAATCCAGGCCCCGAGGTCGCGGTCATGGAGCGCAGCCCTGCCCAACCCGCGCCAACTGCCATCCCGGCTGCGGCCAGCTCATCTTCAGCCTGAACCACAGCATAGGTGTGTCTACCCGTTTCAGAATCCTTACGGAGCAGTGGAAGGTACTCGTTTAGCGCTTCAGGCATGGTCGAAGCGGGCGTGATCGGGTACCAGGCGGCAAACTGGATGCCCCCAAAAATGGCGCCCAACGCCCCTGCGGTGTTGCCATCGACCAGAATACATCCTTCGGTCTCGTGCATGGGCTCAATACGGTAGGGATCTTTTTTGACCAGGTTCGCAGCGGCCCAGGCAGCACCAGCGAGAACAACGTTAAAATTCGAATCGACAGCTTTTTGCTTACCTTTAAAATGAAAGTCCAGTGCTTTGCGGATGAGCTCCAGATCGATAAAAAGGAGTTGGGCTACCACCCCGACGTAAACCATATTCGCGATGTAGTCGCGCAAATTGGAGGGAGCGTCCGCCTCTTTCGCCAACTTTTTTACCGGCATGGGATAAATGGTGATGTCTTCACGGCCGATTGGCAGGCGGATGTCATCGGCGTAAAACAGGACCCCACCCACTGGGAGCGATTGGACATCTTTCAAGAAAGACGCCGGATTCATCGCGATAACGATCTCGCTGATTTCTTTACGGGCCAGATAGCCGTGTTTATTCACCCGGATGGTATACCAGGTAGGCAATCCTTGAATATTGGAGGGGAATATGTTTTTCCCGGAGACCGGAATACCCATATGGCAGATTGCACGCAGGAGGGTCGTATTCGCGGTCTGGCTTCCAGAACCATTCGTCGTACCAAAGGTAATTGAAAAATCATTGACTATCCGATGGACGGTTTCCGATGAATCAATCTGTACGGCAGTAGTTCCTTCAGTCATAAAAACTCCTTTTCGTTCGTTAATTTCGATCAAATTCAGGGTTTATTCAAACATCTGCCGGGGGGAGATGGGAGAACGCTGGTCCAGCAGATCCACATGTTCGACCAACGCCTGATACCCGGCAGTAAAATTGCCCGCACAAATCGCCTCGACCATTTTCTGGTGATACTGCCAGACGCGCTGCAAATAGTTGTAATCGGTAAACACGTTCAACCCAATCGCTTCGTAAGCTTCCCAATAAGCTTCGAGAATGCCGGTCACGAAGGGATTGTCCAAGTGGCTGTAAATCAGCAGATGGAGCTCACGATGCTCCTGATGCGGAACCTGCGCAGGCGAGCCATTCAGTTTTTTCTGAGCAGATGAGATCAATTCGCGCAACCGTTGGTGATCTTCCTGCGTCAGTAAAGCGACAGCCTGGAACCAGAAAGTGGATTCGATGTGTTTGCGCAAATCAGAATAAGCTTGAAAGCACTGCGGATCGACCCTCAGCGCATATGCCAGGCTTGTGCGAATAGCAGGCAGAAATGAATAGGGCAAACGTCGAATCCCGGTACGCGGGCGCACCTCAACCAGACCCATTGCGCGGGCAACCTCAAGCTGCTCCCTCAAAGTGGCCACACTGATGCCTAGTTCCTTACTGAGGTCGGTCAGAGAAGGAAGCCGGTCTGATCCGTTCTTATCCATCTGAGCGATATAATCCAGGAACTCGGATATCTGGTCAGTTGTCACACGGTCACGCAACATGTTGGGCTCACGAAAGATATGATTCATCTGATTATTCAGATGGATTCAGTATAGCACGCCTTTTGACCTGAGTCAACTTGGCATGATTACAAATGCACCCTGATTAAACTGATTTTTCAGGCGAATAAGGGAGGCAATTCAATCAGTGCACGCGCCAGATAAGTGCCGAACCAGGTGATCAACCGGCCGTCAATCGTGAAAATATGATGGTTCCGAGCGGCAGGGGTGGCGGCAAAAATCCGTGAAATCTCTTCCTGGTGACCCTGGCCATACGGATATGGCTCATCTGGCAAAAGGATCATCTCCGGGCAGGCTGTGAGCACTTCCTCAACCGTGACCCGCGGATAGCGTGTATCCCGCTGTCCAGGATCCTCAGGGGTTTCCATATCCAGATCCGCTCGCAATGGGTACCTGCGGCTGCGTGCGGCAAAAACGTTCTTACCCCCTAACAAGGCAAGCAGATCCGCGGAATAGGTATCCTGGTTGAAGGTCATGAACCAGGGCCGCCCCTCTGCCGTTTCCTCCTGCCAGATCGGACAGAAATAGCGTTTCTCCACTACTTCATCCAGAGAGGCAAGCTCCCATTCCAGAGTGATTTCGATCGTGCGGATCCGGTCTGCCGCGCGGTCGTCCTGGAAAATACGGATCATATTCCAGAGCACATCCAATGATTGAAGAACCGTTTTCGGAAAGGTCACCCAGACCGGAACGCCGTTTCGTTCCAGGTCTTCTATCAGGTCTTTATGGTTTTCTTCACGGTTCGCAATCACCAGGTCGGGATCGAGCCTGAGGATATCATTCATGCGAGCATTTTGAGGACCACCCACCCTGGGGATGGAGAAGGTAAATTTCTGGTCTGGTAAACAAAAATCGGTGATCCCTACCAGGGTGTCACCGAAGCCAAGATCGATCAGGCTCTCGGTCAATGAAGGAACCAACGAAACGACCCGCCGGGGTGGTTTCGTACTCACCGGCAGCCAGTAATGGCCGTTGCCGCCTTGGGCGATGGGGTTCATTTTTCCTCTAGAAGCTGAACTGCGGAAGCTGCCATCATCGCCGCAGCCTGGGGGAGGACAGCCTCGTCGAAATCAAATCGAGGATGATGGTGGGAGGCAGTCAAACCACGTCCGGCGTTAGCCGATCCGAGAAAGAAAAAACAACCAGGCACATCTTGCATAAAAAAAGAAAAATCCTCAGAGCCCATGGTGCGATACTGCGTTTCGAGCTGATGATCGGGGAGAACCCGGCGAGCGACACCCTGAAGACGAAGCGCTGTATCCTCGTCATTGATGACCGCGGGTGTCATCTCGCGCAGATCGATTTCCGCCCGGCAGCCCATCGCACTGCTGACCCCGGAAACGATCTCACCAAAGCGCTGCAGCACCGCTTGCCTGATAGCCGGCTCGAAACAGCGGATCGTTCCTTCGATCTCGGCAGAGGGAGGGATAACATTAAACGCGTCCCCGGCTTTGAGTCTCGTCACGGAAACAACCGCCGTTTGAAGGGAGGAAATATTGCGGGAGACGATGCTTTGCAGGGCCGTGACCACTTGAGCAGCGGCAAGCACCGGGTCCACCGTAGTTTCCGGAAGAGCGGCGTGCCCGCCTTTACCTAGAATGCGCACGGTGAAGATCTCCGAACCCGCCATGAATGGACCAGGGACGACACCGATCCATCCCAGAGGCTTCTCGTTCCAGACGTGAAGGCCCAGAATTCTCTCCGGACGTGGATGATGCAGCACGCCATCCTTAATCATCGCTTCGGCTCCTCCCGCGCATTCTTCGGCCGGTTGGAAGGCGAATTTCACTATTCCAGGAAGGTCATCCTTATGATTTGTCAAAATCCTGGCCACAGTCAGGCCGATACTGACATGTCCATCGTGACCGCAGGCATGCATGATCCCTGGATTTTCTGAGGCATACTCTGCGCCGGTCTGTTCGGTGACCGGCAGGGCATCCATATCGAAACGCAGCATGACCACCGGGCCCGGTTTCCCCCCTTCCAGCAGGCCGACCACACCGGTTTTGCCTATTCCACTGGTGACCTCCATCCCCAGACCGTTGAGCTCTCTGGCGACGATCCCAGACGTACGGATTTCGTTAAACGCCAGCTCAGGGTGACGGTGTAGATCGCGGCGGACCGAGCGGGTGAACTCAAACAGCTCCAGCGCCTCGTCCAGGTAAGAGATCGTATCCATGATCAGTGATGATTCCCATTGGTGCCGCAGGTACAGCCGCCTTCCTCGTTCTTCTCACAGCCACCCTGAGCTTTCTGGCGGAGCGCATCTAACTCATCGAGAGGGACCAGGTCGTTGCGGCTAAATTCGCGGAAGCCTACTTCCGGGATTTCGACGATGACAGCGTCACGCAAGGGAACCACGTCGACGACCTTCCCCTCTCCCTGGGGAGTGCCAACGCGCTTGTTGCGCTTTGGAAGCTGAGCCCGGGCAGCAACATATTGTTCGTACTCGTAAATCAAGCAGCAGCGCAGGCGGCCGCACATCCCTGTAATCTCGGTGGGGGTCAGAGAAATCCCCTGCTCTTTGGCCATGCGAATCGAGATCGAGCTGAACTCGGTCAGAAACTTCGAGCAGCAGCGAGTTTCCATTCCGCAGGCGCCCATTCCGCCCAGCAGCTTGGCCACGTCGCGAGGGCCGATCTGGCGCAGCTCGATCTGGCTCGGGGTGTAATACTTCTGCATGTCCTGGCGCAAAGATTTGAGATCGACTTTTTCTTCGCTCTCAGTGCTGAATAAAATCGTCAGGCGGTTTCCATCAAACGAATATTCCGCGGCGACGATCTTGATCCCAGAAAGGCGGAGTTCATTGGCCCGCGCCCGGGTATTGATCACCACCTCGGTTTCTTTCGACTGCCACATCTGCCGCATGAGCAGGTCGCGCGGAGTTGCTTTACGATCGACCGGTTTCCAGCTCCCTTCTGGAGGCGCCTCAGGGTCGGCGACCACCTGGGCAATTTGCCCAAGCTGCCATCCCCGGCTGGTTTCGACGACGACATGATCGCCAGCGCGCAAATCCGGAACGTTGCTGGCGTCGAAATGATACACCTTACCAACTTTTGAAAAACGTACTCCAACAATCATCGGTAAAGACATGTTTACCTGATCTCCGCTCGGCAAATCTCAACCGACCATTTTTATCGACACACCGCCACCCTCTTGAAGCGCAGCAACGCTCAACCGCGCTGCCACAGCCTCAGCGACCGACCGAAGCGCCTGGGCCGATGCCGAATCAGGGTTGGAAGCGATGATTGGGGTGCCGTTATCGCCACCTTCTCGGACCGAGGGGTCCATTGGGATTTTCCCAAGAAAGGGAACATTTCCCATCGCAGCCAGTTGAATCCCGCCCCCTTCACCAAAAACATTCATCCGGGTGCCGTCCGGAAACTCGAGGTAGCTCATATTTTCTACCACCCCAAGCACGGGCACATTTAATTCACGGAACATCGCCAGGCTGCGGCTGGCATCTTCCAGCGAAACTGCCTGGGGCAGGGTCACCAATACCACGCCGCTCAGTGGAACGGATTGAGCCAGGCTCAAAGAAGCGTCTCCGGTGCCTGGCGGCAGATCCACGACGAGATAATCCAGCTCACCCCAGGATACATCGCTCAGGAACTGGCGGATGGCCGAATGAAGCATCGGGCCTCTCCAGATCAGTGGCTGCCCTGGTTTGACCAGGAAACCAATCGACATCATTTTCACGCCGTAAGAAATGGCGGGGACGAGCTTTCCATCGACGGGGGGGGCCAGGCGTTGGACCCCCATCATGGTTGGAATGTTAGGTCCGTAAATATCGGCATCTAACAGCCCGACCTTTGCCCCACTCTGAGCCAGGCCGACGGCCACATTCACAGCGACGGTACTCTTCCCCACGCCACCTTTGCCAGATGCGATCGCCACAACGTTTTTTACAGGAAGCTGTAATATTCCTCGCGGGCGGCCGTCGTTGGGAACGTTTGAATCCATTTTGATATTGACCGTTTTTACCCCGGGGATGGCCATCACTGCCTGGCGGGATTCGGTCTCGATTCTCGTCCGCAATGGGCAGGCCGGGGTGGTCAACATGATGGTGAAATTAACCGTGCCGCCACTGATCGTGAGATCGCGGATCATGTTTAAGGTGACCAGGTCTTTGTGCAGCTCTGGCTCCTGTACTTTACTTAAAGCCGCGAGAACCGCATCACGGTTTACTTGGGATTTTTCCATGAAAAAATTCTTTCCTTTCGGTAATTTATCCCTGATTAAGTTTTTGTAGCTGGGTTTCTACTTCCTGGCGGGCCTGCTGGTATTGTGCAATTAATTCCTGGTCCGAGCCGCGGAAGCGGCGGATGGTTTGGCGAGCGCACTGGGTGCAGCCGCGCATCGCCCGAAACGAATCAGCGTTGCAGGATACACATCCCCCCAGGCGAACCATCATGTAAACAAAGGCGAGGTGATCGACGCTGTCTTGCGGCAGCGCATCCACCCGGTCAACCAGATCTCGCCAGGTATCTCCGCGCAAGCTGCGTAAAGAAGAAATCACCCGCGAGGGAAACAGCAATTCCGTATCGGCATTATACATTCGTTCAGCTCACAACTCGCCAGGACAGACACCCGGCGAAGAAAAAATCGAGATCAGGATCCAGGCACTTCCGCGGCCGGTTTTTTCGCCGCTTTCGCCGCCTCTTTTTCAGCGCGGGCAGCCTCACCGCGCGCATAGGTCAGTGGCCGGATCGACCTGTAATACGACGCGGGCTTCGACAGCCTGGCTTTGTCATAAATGCTCGTCCTGAACCGGTCGTAAGAAGCGATCTCGTAATCATGGTCCATTTGAATCGCATCGAAGGGACAGTATTCCGCGCACATCCCGCAATTCATACAGATATCCACATCGATATAAAACTCCGCGGGAGCCGGCACAGGCCTTCCGGTGACCGGATCGTTGGTGCGAACGATCCAGATGCACTGAGGTGGGCAAACTTTGGCGCAAATACCGCAGGAAGTACAGCGATCCACTTTCTCCCCGGTCTCAGTCTCATCATAGATCAAGAAGGGGATAAAGCGGAACTCTTCCGGGGTTGGAAGCTTCTCTTCAGGATATTGTATGGTGAAGATCCCACGCGCATCTTTGCTCGAACGGTACGCGATTCCTTCTGGGGCATTATAACGCTTTCTACCGATCCAACGCAAATCATCCAAATAGGTCCAGATGAAGTGCTTGAAGGTGACCCACATTCCTTTTACGATGCCAAAACCAAGCATATTCCTCTCCTCGGGCTCTTCAGCGGTCTACCTCACCGAGAACAATATCCACTGAACCCAGGATCACGACGACATCAGCAACCTTATTCCCAAGGCTCATTGGAGCCAGGGAAGTCAAGTTGATGAAGGAAGGGGCCCTCACATGGTACCGCCACGGGTTGGTTTTCCCGGTCGAAATCACATAAAAGCCCAGCTCGCCTTTTGGACCCTCGACCCGGCCATACGATTCGCCCGCGGGAACCCGGACCGAATACTGGGACTTTCCGGTCATAATCGGGCCTTCCGGGATATCCTGGACGGCTTGCTGTATGATCCGGATCGACTGGACGATCTCATCCATGCGCACCAGGAAGCGATCGAAAATATCGCCATTTTGGCGGACGGGGATATCGAAGTCGAAGCGGTCGTAAATGCTGTATGGTTCCGCCCGGCGAACATCATAGGCAACTCCAGAAGCGCGCAGAATGGGTCCGGCCGTGGAATAAGCAATCGCCTGCTCCCTGGTCAGGACGCCGACACCCTGGCAGCGAGTACGGACAATCTCGTTGTTGACCAGGTAGGTGTTGAATTCCTCGACTTTCCGTGGAAGGCGCTCGTAGACCAGATCCTTGATCTTCTGTAATACGCCATCGGGAAGGTCCCGGGCAAGTCCCCCAAACCGGAAGTAGTTGCACATCATTCGCGAGCCGGATGTGGCCTCAAAAATGTCCAGGATCAGTTCTCGCTCAGCCAGGCCGTAGAGGGCCGGTGTGAAAAAGGCGCCCAGGTCGTTCAACAAGAACCCGATCGCAACCAGGTGGCTGTTGATCCGGGTGAGCTCAGCCATGATCACGCGAATATATTCAGTTCGCTCCGGCGGTTTTACATTCAACAATTTCTCGATGGTGATCGCGTAAGCAAAGTTATTGCTCATCGACGTAATGTAATCCAGCCGGTCCGTGAAGGGCATGTTGCCCAGGAACGTGTTGCGCTCGCCGATCTTTTCGTGGTTGCGGTGCATATACCCCATTACGGGTTTTAATCCGACCACAGTCTCGCCATCCAGGGCAACAGCCATGCGAAAAACGCCATGAGTGGATGGATGCTGCGGCCCGAGATTGACAATCAGAGTGTCTGTTTTCAATTCTGGATCGGGAGGGATTCGCGATTGGCTGAGACCTTTGTACAACGCTTCTTCAGCCTGAGGGGTCCATTCATCAGGATCGAAGCCAGGCGGATACTCCAGATTATCCTGGAAAGGGTTCTTCTCCTCGGCGCGAACGACGTGCCCGTCTGGCCAGCGGCTTTTAAACGGTTTTAATTCCTCCTCAAAATATGGCTCTTTCCAATCCTTGCGCAGCGGATGGCCTGCGAACCCCTCCCACATTAATATGCGGCGAAGATCCGGGTGGCCTTCG
>DATKLX010000007.1:0-29786 GCA_035542155.1 Anaerolineaceae bacterium | reverse complement strand
TTGCTAAAGTGCGGTTTGAAAAGATCAAAAATTGTGCTATAGTCGGGAGGCAGAGTAAACATAAGCTGGAACCTCTTGGCGGAGTTTTTAGCTCAGTTTACTCTGTTTTTGCACCTCCTGAATGGATAAAGTCTAGCTTAGAACCTATCCGAATATTCGGAGGAGAAGCGATTTTGAGAATTTTCTTGATAGACTTTGATTACCGGTAGGAGAGATCAGGATGGATCAAATAGCGAAGAAACCATTCTGGAAAACCAAAACCCTGGGAGAAATGACGCCCGAGGAATGGGAAAGCCTGTGTGACGGCTGCGCCCGCTGCTGCTTAATCAAGTTCCAGGATGAAGAAACCGGCAAGGTCTACCAGACCAACGTGGCCTGCAAGCTATTGGATATCTATCACTGCCGCTGTACCAGCTATCCGGAACGCGCCCGACGGGTGCCGACCTGCCTGGTTTTGAATGAAGATCTGGCCAAACAGCTCGACTGGATGCCAGAAACCTGCGCTTACCGCCGCCTGGCCAACGGCCAGGATCTGGAGTGGTGGCACCCGTTGGTTTCGGGCAGTCCAAAAACGGTTCATCAGGCGCGTATTTCCGTACGCAACCGGGTTGTCTCTGAACGGGACATCGACCCGGAGGATCTCGAGGATTACATCATCGACAGCGACGGTGATGCCTGATCTGTAATCAGAATGATCTGAAGGTTTCGTTCTGTTCCAGTGGAAAGGACTGGCAATGGACGCTGCCAAACCTGAAAAACAATCCCTCCACGCGCGAATTTACGCAGTTGTGCGCCAGATCCCCGCGGGTAAGGTTGCCAGCTACGGCCAAATTGCCAAACTCGTCGGCGGCTGCACCGCCCGCATGGTCGGGTATGCCATGGCCGCCACGCCGGCGGGAGAGGATATCCCATGGCAGAGGGTGATCAACGCCCAGGGAAAAATCAGTCCGCATGGGGCGGGCTTTGGCAGCGCCGTCCAGCGCCAAAAGCTTGAGGAGGAGGGGTTGGAGTTTGACAGCCAGGGACGGATCGATTGGCGCCGCCACGGCTGGCCGTCGCCTGAGCCGTATATCCATCACCCCGCCCCGGAACAGCGTATCCGAAAAAAGATATCCCACTGATCAGCAAAATCCGGTATAATCCTGCTCCACAGCCACTCACTGCCTGAAAGCGATCCATCGCTAAGCGGAACCCTCCATGAACCATTCCAACCGACGCTTGAACCGTGAAGCCCGAACCATCGAGGCGATGATCCACATTTACTGCCAGCACCACCACGGCAAACATTCACCCGACCATTTGAGCGGGCTTTGCCCCGAGTGCCGCGAACTGGTCGAATACGCCAACGGGCGGTTAGCCCGCTGCCCATTTGAGGGGGGCAAACCCACCTGCACCAACTGCACCAGGCACTGCTATAAGCCCGAGATGCGCCATCGAATCGTGGAAGTTATGCGCTACTCGGGCCCGCGCATGCTTTACTGCCACCCCATTCTGGCGATCCTGCACCTGACAGTGGATAGCTGGATAAAGCCGCGAAACTTTTTAAGAAAACCCACTCCCGCTCAAGCAGTTCCAGTAGAGATCGAAGAAAACCGCGAGACTTAGAATCAGTCCATGCCGGTTTCCGCGCTTCTGTACGCACTTTTCACCATTTTCTTGTGGAGCTTTCTCGCTTTTTTCGGCTCGCGGCTCAGCCACGTGCCCCCATTCCTGCTAGTCGGACTTGCGCTGTGCATCAGCGGGCTTGCCGGGCTGATACGCATGAAGGATTGGCGCGTTCCCTGGCAAACGCTGGCGGTGGGCGTGGGAGGCATCTTCGGCTATCATTTTCTTTACTTTTCTGCTTTCCGGTATGCCCCCGCGGTCGAGGCCAACATGATTAACTACCTCTGGCCGCTGTTGATCGTGCTGCTCACCCCGGTCTATTTGCCCGGAAATTCGCTGCACGCCCAGCATCTCATCGGAGCCGCGATGGGCCTGGCCGGTTCGATGCTGATTATCACCGGCGGCTCCTTCTCCCTGGACCTGCAGAACCTGCCGGGCTACCTGCTTGCCGCCGGAGCAGCGGTGACCTGGGCCAGTTATTCACTGCTCACCCGACGCCTGCGGCATTTCCCAACCGGAACGGTCGGAGCATTCTGCCTGTTCTCGGGTCTCCTCTCTCTGAGCCTGTTCGGCCTGGAGAGCTGGGCAACCCGGTCTCCACTCCCAGTGCTGACCACCACCGATTGGATTTATCTCATCCTGATTGGATTAGGACCCATGGGGCTGGCCTTTTTCACCTGGGACGCGGCGCTCAAGCATGGCGACCCACGGATCATCGGCGCGCTGACCTACATGACCCCTCTCAGTTCGACCTTCGTTCTCGTCGTCCTGGGCGGGCGCAGTCTTTCCGGGGTATCCGCCGTTGCGCTGGCGTTCATTCTCGGCGGCGTCCTGGTCAGCTCGGCGGGCATGCTGAGGAAAAAACCAGCGCCCACGGAAAATATCAGCGGATAATGCCCTCCCGAAGAACCGATTGAGGATAAAATTCTTATGAATCCTGCTTGAGCAAGGAGGCAATCATGCGCAACCGTCCACAACTCATTATTGGCGCAGTACTGGTGATCTGGGGTATTCTCGCTCTCCTGGAAACCGTGTTCCACATCAATTTTTGGGCGATCTGCTGGCCCACGTTGTTCATCCTGGTCGGCATATGGTTGATCTTTCGCCCGCGGATGGTCTCCTCAGGAACAGGGGTCGAGATGCGCATCATCGGCGACATCCGCCGTACTGGCTTCTGGCAGGTGATCCCCGCAGAGTTCTGGACCGGGATCGGCAATATCGACCTGGATTTCTCCAGCGCTGAAATCCCAACCGGAGAGACAACCCTGCGAATGTACGGCCTGATCGGGGACGTCGACCTGGTTTTCCCCCCCGAGGTCGGATTGGCTGTTTCCACTGGTGGATTTGTCGTCACCACAAAAATTCTGGGAAACAAACAGGACAGCATCCTCGCCCCGGTAGAATATACCAGCCCCGATTATTCCACTGCGGAGCGCAAAATCCGCCTGGTGCTCATCTACTTCATCGCCGACCTGGACATCCGGGTCATCTAGGCAGGCTTTGAACTACCTTATTGGGTCAGAAGGGTTATAATTTTACATTGAATAGACGGACGCGCTTTCCGTTCGGGATTGCACCTAATCACCTCAATCCATTCCACCGACAAGGAAGCTACCATGCTCTGTCAAAGCTGCGGAATTCAGGTACCTGAAAGGGCCAATTACTGCTGGAAGTGTGGCAAGCCAATGAAGCCCTGGATAAAACTTTACGAGGATACGTTTTTGGAGACCTGTGAGATCGTCTTTCAACCTGACGATCCCTCGCATGGAATTGGTTCTTTCTACGCGAAAGCCATCGGTGTTTTTGGAGTATACGTATTTGGCGTTTCCTCCGGGTTCCAATATGATAAAATACCTGACCATCAAAATTCCGATCAAGCCTCGAAACTGGATGGCCTGATCAACCGAATGGTCAAAGCAGGTTGGGAACCAAACGGGGATTACGGTGAAGAATGGTGGAACCACCGTTTCCAGCGGAGAGTAAAGAAAACGGCAAAGATGCCTGGGGCACGGTAACCAGGAGGTTTGGGATGTTATTCCCGGCCAGAAACCTGTTTAATGGGAGCTTATTGGATGAACCATAGGTTATTGGGATGGCTCGCGGCGACGTCATTGGTGACAACTGTGGTCTGGCTGGTATTGTTGATTGCCGGGATCAGCGCTGCCGGCCCCCAGCAATCATTTGAGCAGGTCCTTTCCTACGTGTCCAGGATGCCCCCCCTGTACACACTGACATACGCTAACGCCGCGTTGACCGTCATCGCCGCTACAGCATTATTTGGAGGCCTGTATCGTTATCTGCAGCCTACCGCCCCAGAGTGGGCCGCTATCGGCGTCGTTTTCGTCCCGATATACGCGGCGCTGAGCCTGGTTGTGTATCTATCCCAGATCAGCCTGGTCCCCAATCTGGTTGCGCTCAGCCGTTCACCCGAGACCCAGGCTCAGGCAATCTTTTTCCTGCGGCAGACAGTCCAGCAATGGCCGGGATCGGCGCTGTTCTTCCTGGATAACCTGGCTTACGCAATCCTGGGGATCCCCTCAATCATCTTCGGTCTGCATCTGAGGGCAGCGAATCCCCGGCTGAAAATCGCCGGCTATCTCCTGGCTGCGAATGGGATCGCCTGCATCCTTGGAGTGATTGGTTTGCTCTTCAACCTCACCGGTCTCAACCAGGGTTCGCTGGTTGGAGGTTTTTTCTACGTGGCCGCGTTGATCCCACTGACCTGGATTTTACTGGCGCGCGGGCCGGCTTTCCGATCGAACGGGAAGGAGCCCCAGAGGCAGCACTCGCGCCCCGGCCAGACGACGAAGAAATGAACAGGGGCATTGCCAGCGTCACCCGTCCCAGCCCGCGAATACTCGAGCTGGCCAGATGGATCTATCCGCAGGCAGCCGAATTGATCGCAATGGCCTGCAAATCCGGTACGATGAAAACCTGCCTGTACCAGAATCACCCTGAATGCGAGGGGGTCTTTTGCCTGATTGAGCAGGAACATTTCATTGTTGGTTTTCTGGCGTTTTCGAAAGATATGCCTGATGAAGATTGGCGGGAGATCCTGAAGAATCAGGTGGAAAACCATCTCCCCGACCCACCTTCTTCAGAGCTGTGTTTCACCCTCTATGGAAGAAATCCCAGGGCGATGCAGTACGTCCAAAGCCTGGGATTTCGCCTGGACATGCATGGCTTATTGATGCACCGTTCCGGCATAGAGCCTCCGGACATGCATGACTCGGGCCTGGAGGAAACTGGACTGGTCGTGGAGCGAATTAACGAATTCTGCGAACTCCTGGACCAGTCTTACGCGGACCAGAACCAGGCGAAGGGGTGGAAAGTCGATTGGCATACGAGTCACATCACTGCGACGAAGGAAAAACTATCCGCGTATGAGAAGAACGACAGCCTGCGCTCATACTGGAAAGATGAAATCCTGGTGGGGGTCTGTTTAACGAGCGGCCCTTATCTGAGCGACCTGGCCGTCCATCCCCGTTTTCAGAACCAGGGGTACGGCAGCGCCATCCTGGCCCGGTGCATTCGCCGATTGACTGTAGAGAAAGGAATGCCAGAGGTTAGACTGCGCGTCCCATTGGAAAACGAGAAGGCCATCCAGCTTTACCAGCACTTTGGATTTGTGGAAGCAGGCTGTTTCGCGGATCATACCTATGCCCCTCGGAAACAAGCGCATTAATCATGCAATCACATGAACCAGACTCAAACCCACCTGGCTACCCAATCACATGACCGCCGGACGACTTCCCGGCAGACCGTCCTGTACTACCTGGGGTTCATCGCACTGGGCATGGCAACCGCGGCAATCGGACCTACCATCGAAGGGCTGGCGCGGCATACCCACTCACAGCTTTCCGAAATCAGCATCCTGTTTACCGTCCAGTCCCTGGGATATTTGATCGGATCATCCCAAATCGGGAAACTATACGATCGCGTCCCCAGCCATTTCCTGATGGCAGCCGGTCTGCTGGGGATGGTCGTCATGATGGCTCTCCTCCCGATCATTCCCATCCTCTGGGTATTGATGATCGCCATTTTCTTCCTGGGCATTGCGGCGGGGATACTGGATCTGGGCGGCAACACACTGCTGGTCTGGGTTCACGGCGACCGGGTCGGTCCCTTTATGAACGGCCTTCACCTCTTCTTCGGGATCGGTTCGTTCATTGCGCCGATCATTGTCTCCCGAATTGTCCTGGTAAGCGGCGACATTACCTTAGCGTACTGGGCGCTGGCAGCTTTGATGGTCCCGACTCTGGCGGGATTATTGATCCAGCCCGGGCCAAAGGCTGTAAAGGAAGTACAGAGCAAGACACCGGCGCACATCCAACCGATGATCATTGCCGTAATCGCGGTATTATTCTTCCTCTTCGTCGGCGCTGAAGTCGGTTACGGCGGCTGGATCCATACCTACGCCGTCAAGCAGAATCTTGGCGGAGAAACCACGGCGGCTGTTTTGAATTCCGCTTTCTGGGGAGCGCTTACCGCCGGACGTTTCGTCGGGATTCCCATCGCAGCCCGCATCCACCCGCGCTGGATTCTCCTGGGCGATCTGTTCGTCGCCATGACGGGCTGCACGATCGCGGTTCTCAACCCCAATTCGCTGGCAGCGACCTGGGCTGCCACCCTGCTGGTCGGCCTCGGAATTGCGTCGCTATTCCCCAGCCTTCTGGCTCTGGCAGAACATAGCCTGGCTTTATCTGCGCGAGTGATGAGCTGGTTTTTCGTCGGCTCGAGCCTGGGAGGGCTGGCCCTGCCCTGGCTGATCGGCCAGATGATCGAACCAGTCGGCGCGTGGACGATGATGGGAATGATCCTGGCCGACCTGGTCATCGGTTTGATCACACTCGGATTCCTGCTGCGCCTGCTGGGTACCAGGCAACCGGTCCAATCCCAGGCAGGATGATCTTATTTGACCTTCACCGGAACCGACCTTATACTGTGTAGTATGACAGATAACCAGAATCCTGAAAAATCCGAGCCTGCTCAATCCGCTCAAACGATCGCCACTCCATTCTCATCGCAATCGGATCTACCCGATGCCCGATTAGAGGATCTCCCCGATCCCTTACGTGAGGGATTGAGCCGCGCTGGTTGGACCGAGCTTATGCCGGTCCAGGCGAAAACCATCCCGTATATCCTGGCGCGGCGAGATATGATGATCCAATCTCGCACGGGGAGCGGAAAGACGGGAGCCTATCTTCTCCCCATCCTGCAGCGCATACGCGTCGACCAGCCCAATTGCCAGGCGCTCATTCTAGTCCCAACCCGCGAGTTGGCCCTGCAGGTGTTTAAGGACGCTGAGCTGTTGGGCGGCGCGACCGGGGTACGCAGTGTCGCGGTGTACGGCGGTACCGGCTATGGCGCTCAATTGGAGGCGTTTAAGAAAGGTGCCCACATCGTGGTCGGGACGCCAGGGCGGGTCCTCGACCACCTCTTGCGCCGCTCCCTGCTCCTCGACCAGCTCCAATTCCTCATTTTCGATGAGGCAGACCGGCTGCTCTCGATGGGCTTTTACCCGGATATGAAGCGCGTCCAATCTTACCTACCGGAGCGCAGGATCAGCACTTACATGTTTTCGGCCACGTTCCCACCGCCGGTGCTGCGCCTTGCCCAACAATTCTTGAAAAATCCAGGATTTATCAACCTGAGCAGCGACCACATTCACGTGACCGACACGGAGCACGTCTTCTACAACGTGCCGCGAATGGATAAGGACCGCAGCCTGATCCGCATCATCGAGATGGAAAATCCATCCTCGACGATCATTTTCTGCAATACTCGGGAGCGGGTCCATTATGCCTGCACGATCTTGCAGCGCTACGGCTACGACGCTGACGAGTTGAGCTCAGACCTCTCCCAGGCGGATCGCGAACGAGTGATGAGACGAATCCGCAATAATGAACTACGCTTCCTGGTCGCGACGGATGTCGCCTCACGGGGGATCGACATCCCCGATCTTTCCCACGTTATCCTCTATGAGCCCCCCGAAGACCCGGAAGATTACATCCACCGGGCAGGGCGGACTGGACGGGCGGGCGCCAGCGGGGTGGCTATCTCCCTCGTAAATACACTGGAACGGCCTGAGCTGCAAAAAATCAGCCGCATCTTCAAGATCGAGTTCGAGGAACGCACACTGCCGACGGACGAGGAAGTCCAACAGATCGTCTCGGAGCGGGCCACAGCCCTGCTCGAGGCGAATTTACGCTCGCGCGACCGGCTGCAGATTGAACGCATGCACCGGTTCTCCGGGCTGGCGCAAAGCCTGGCACAAAGCGAAGAGGATCTGGATGTGCTGACGATGCTCCTGGATGATTTTTACCAGTCTACCTTCCATGCTGCGCCAATCGGGCCCACGGAGGAGGAAGCCGCACTGGTTCAAAAAACACCACGATCGGGGAAGCGGCACGGCTCACGCCGCCGGGGTGGCCATGGGCGAAAATAAGCCGGATCCCATTAAATTGAACCGTTCCTGACGAAAGAAAAATGATGGACCGAGATATTTCCGAAGAACCACAGTGGAGCGAAGAAGATTCGCGGATGTTTCTACGTCTAGGAGACATCGGCGTCCCCGACCGCGAGCGCCAAATCGAGATCATCGTCGATTTGATCCCAGCCAGCCCCCAGCCACAGACGATCCTCGAGCTGGGCAGCGGTGAAGGGCGTCTCGCGGAAGCGATCCTGCGCAGTCATCCGGACAGCCAGATACTGGGTTTGGATGGATCCCAAGAGATGCGCCAGGCCGCTCGCCGACGTTTGGAGATATATGAAGGCCGCTTTGAGACCCGCGGTTTCGAGCTATCCAGCCGGAGCTGGCGCACCCCCGGGCAGTTCCACGCTGTGGTCTCTTCGCTGGTCATTCACCATCTGGATGGCGCCCAAAAGCAGGCTCTTTACCGGGATCTGTACGAAATTATCGTACCGGGAGGGGCGCTGATCATCGCCGACCTCGTCCAACCGGCCAGCCAGGCGGGGATCGGTCTTGCGGCCAATGGATGGGATGCCGCCGTCCGCCAGCGAAGCCTGCAGATGAGCGGTAACGCTGATTTATACGAGCAATTCCAAAAATTCCGCTGGAATATCTTTCACAATCCCAACCCTATGGATCGCCCCTCCTCGATTTTCGAGCATCTCACCTGGCTGCAACAGGCCGGCTTTCACCAGGTTGATGTGTACTGGATGAACGCTGGCCACGCCATCTATGGAGGCATGCGCCCGGGATGAAGGATTCGCGGATCAATTGGACCGCAGGTGAGCAGGTTGGGAGAAAGAATATGTACGACAGCTATCAAGATTTAATCGACGGGTTGTACGCCACCCCAGTCATCGTTGCCGTGCTCGTTCACCAGGCGGGAAAACGCGAGGCCAAACCCGCCGATGGCTGGAGCGCGCTGGAAATTGTCTGCCATATGCGCGACGTCGAAGAGCGGGCGCTCGAACGGATGCGAGCCATGCGCGACCAGAAGGATGCTTTTTTACCCGCTTACGACCAGGAAGCCTGGCGCGAGGAACGCAACTACGCCAGCGCCGACATCCAGGAAGCCTTACAAGCTTTTCAGCATTTTCGCGCCCAACATATAGCCGACCTTTCCGCGTTGCCGGTGGAGATGTGGCAAAGGACAGGCCAGCACGAAGAGTTGGGCCAAATCGACATCTTTCACCACACGCTGCACATTGTCTCCCACGACGCCATACATACGGCCCAGATTGCCAGGCTGTAAGAAAGGGCGGCATCCTGAACAGCATCATCGTTTCTGCCGGCACCGTGGTTCTCAATCTGCTCATTACTTCACTGGCGGCCTATCCGCTGGCCAAGATGAAGTTCAAAGGCCGTGATGCGATTTTTTACGTACTACTGGCGACGATCTTCAATATTTTCTTGCTACGCCAGGCATTTCGCAGCGTGCCCAACGATTTGATCGAAGCGGGAAAGATCGACGGCGCCAACGAGCTGCGCATCTGGTGGGACATTCTGTTACCGGTAGTGCGGCCGTCATTGGCCACCGCAGCGATCATCACCTTCGTCAACCAGTGGAATGATTTCTACTGGCCCTCGTTGATGTTACATACTCGCTCACATATGACCTTTCAGGCTGGTCTGGTGGCGATCCAGGGCATGTTCGCCTCCGATACGCGCGGGGTCGCAGCGGGCGTGGTCATGACCGTGATCCCAATCCTGATCTTCTTTGTCCTCCTGCAAAAGTATTTTGTCCGCGGGTTGGGCGGCGCGGTCAAAGGCTGAGTTTTTTCTGGTATAAGCATGGGGAGAGTGGTGATCGTCGTCGGTAACAGTGGGGTTGGAAAGACCACCCTCACCCGCCTCCTATGCGAGCAGGGCGGGTTTGCTGCCGGCCTGGAGCAGATCGGGGAACGGCCCTACCAGCAGCTTTTTGCTGCCGACCTGACCCGCTACGCCCTGCCCAACCAGGTCGATTTCCTCCTCTTCCGCGCCGAACAGGAGATCGCTATTCGCCGGGGAACTGCGGATGGCATCCTGGATGGCGGCCTGGAAGAGGATTACTTTATATTTACACGCCATTTTTACCGCAAGGGTTATCTGACCCCAATGGAATACAGTTTGTGCGAGCGACTGGTGACCAATCTCCGCCAGTTGCTGCCTGAGCCAGACCTGATCCTGGCGCTGAACGCCCCGATCCCGGTGATTGCCGAGCGCTACGCGCGTCGCGGAAGAATTTTGGAGATAACCCGCCGCAGCGATTTGGAAGAGCTGGAAGGGCTGCTGCGGGAGTTCGTGGAGCAACAAGACCCTTCCAGGGTGATCCAGTTCGACGCCTCGAGGGATGACCCCACCTATGCTGAGGTTCTCCCGGGGTTGATCGAGCAGATTCGGGCTCGCCTGACTGATCAAGGAGAAAAATGGAACCCATCCAAAATGACCACCTGATACGCTGCTCGTGGGCGCGCAACCCGCAGATGATTTTGTATCACGACCGGGAATGGGGCGCGCCTGTCCATGATGACCGGATGCTCTTTGAGTTCCTGATCCTGGAAGGGGCTCAAGCCGGGCTGAGTTGGGACACGATCCTGCGCAAGCGCGAAGCCTACCGGCTGGCATTCGAAGGGTTCGACCCGCAGATTGTCGCGGGTTATGGGCCGGAAAAGATCGAGAGCCTGCTCAACGACCCCGGGATTATTCGAAACCGCAGAAAGATTGAGGCTGCCATCCTCAATGCCCGTGCATTTCTGGAGGTCCAGAAAGAGTTTGGCAGCTTTGACGTCTACATGTGGCGGTTTACGGGTGGGAAAACGATCCTGAATTCCTGGCGCACGCTGGCGGAGATCCCCGCAGTCACCCCGGAATCGCAGGATATGAGCCGCGATCTGATCAAACGGGGTTTCAAGTTTGTTGGCCCAACCATTTGCTATGCGCACATGCAGGCGGTGGGGATGGTCAACGACCACCTTGTCGACTGCTTTCGGTACGCCACATTAAAGTAAATTATTCATCTCAGCGAGTGACAAGGGGCAAAAAAATCTGTGGGGAAAGGCTGTCAATGGGCCCGAGAAGGGCAAAAGCATCTGGCCCATCGATCTGACCAAACCCGAAATCGTTATCCGGGCCGGGATTCCCCAGGTCAACCGTGCCCCGCTCGAGCATGGTTTCCTGCTCTTCAGGGGACAACTCTGGCCTCGCGCTCAAGAGCAGGGCCAGCATCCCGGCGACATGCGGCGCAGCCAGGGAGGTCCCGGTGGAGGATGCATAACCATCGGCAGGGCTGGAGGAATATATGCTCACCCCAGGCGCGGTAACTGCGGGATAAGTTCTCTCCTCCCCACCACAGGCGGTTGATCCACGGCTGCTGCCATAATAGATAGTTCCATTGCTATCCGTGGCTCCAACGGAAAACGCGCCGGGATTGTTCGCCGGGCTGGTATCAGTGCCGTACCCCGGGCCGGAATTCCCCGCCGAAAAAATGGGCAGAATTCCAACCGCTCGCAGCGCCTGGAGATCCGGTTCAAAACTGAGATCACACCCCGGATCCCGGAGCCCCCACGAGCTGTTGACCACATCCGGGGCGTCGTTCGTCGCAGGATTCCCATCCGGGTCCAGAAGCCACTGGTACGCCTGGTGGATTGCAGTGATCGTCGCTATGTTGTTGTCGTCAAAGATCCGCGCAGCGATCCATTGGGCCTCAGGAGCCACTCCAATAGAAGAACCGCTGGCGTTACGGCCGACCATCACGCCCATAGTCCAGGTGCCGTGTCCATTGACATCCACAGGCGTGGCATGCTGATGGTAAGGATCAAACCAGGAATTGGTTCCACCGCGGTACTGGTTGGCGAGATCGGGGTGGGTCGCATCGACCCCGGTATCCACGTTTGCTACCACCACCCCTTTTCCCCGATAGCCCCGGGCCCATAAATCTGGGATGCGGATCGAAAGCAGGTTCGGCTGAACCATGTTGATAGATTGACCGCTCACGGTGAGGCTCGTTGCGGGACTGTTCTGGAGAACAGGGGCATGGATCTGGGAATCCTCATGGATCGAAAGAACGTCAGGCCGCGAGGCCAGCTCCTGGATCATTTGTGGGGTGGCGGACAGACTGACCCCATTGAATATCCAAAAAGATACTACCTTCTCCACTTTGCCCTCTTTTTGAGCCTGATCAAGACGCAGGCGGAGGCTGGCTTGCGAAATCTGGTATCTGGCGCGCAGAGAAGTAACCACTTCCCGAGCCCGTTCTATCCGGTCCAGGCTCAATGCACGCCCGGGAGCAAGATTCAGGGCAGATTGATCTTTGAGGGTGACAATCACAGGGATTTTTTGTTCAGATTTGGACACGGTGAGCAACTGGCGAAGGTCCACATCCAGACCACCCGCGGGCTCAACAGGTCGCTGCTCTGCGGGTCTGGCCTGGACTGGGGCAAAGGCGGCGGATGTAAAAAAAGTAAGAACCAGGATAGAAAAAAGTAATAAGCGCAGCATCATCGTAGGGTAATTTTTACGCGATTTTTATGTCTCCATTATAGGTCAGATTTAATCACAATCAAGATCGAGAAAAGATCTACCTGCTCGAAGAGCGTTTTTGGCGGATATTAACGTTGTGGCAAATATTAAAGAAGGGCTGCGGTGCATTCCCTGCACCGCAGCCCTGCATATGATCTTCTATCATAGCCAGCCTGGCTATTTTGATTTCTCAGCGAACGTCGATGGTAAAAGAGACTTGCTGTAGGCCAGAATAGTTGAACAGGAACCAGATTTTATATATTCCAGGCCTGGGGAAGGTAACCGAGACCTGAAGGTCGCGCTGATTGAGAAAATTGGGGCGGATCAACGTCGCCAGGCGAGCGTCGGTGATCAGAACGTGGGCTGCGCTCCCGGATTGGCCCTGGATAGCAGCCACCTTCGATCGGCTGTGGGGATCGACGGCAGAGAAGTTAAGCGTAACCGGGCGGCCCGCTTTCAACAGCTCACTCGGTTTCAAAGTGATGGTCAGATCCTGGACCGATTTCACCAGCTCCCCATCAGGGACCTGGCTGGCGTCTGTGCTTTGCCCCTTCCCCACGGTTACCGGAAGTGAAGCAAGCCGGCGTCCGCCAGCGCCAGAGTCGAACTCCACGAAGATAACGTAATTACCTGCGCTCGGGAAAAAGAGCGTAGGGCGAATGGTTCCGGCTGATTGGCCGGTCTCAGGCATAGAACTGCCACCCATCATCCTTGTCTGGGCTTCGCTGGAGGACAACGGATCCAGCGCCGCCTCGGCCAGATAGGTCTGATCCTGGCTCACCACGGTCACGAAGACAGGATTGCCAGAGGCGCTCCTTCCCAGCTCAGGAATGGGTTGGCCAGACTGATCGATGATCGTAATCTCGACCGGCGCATGTATGCCGGGAGTCAGGATCACTTTAGGGTCGATCACCGCCCGGTACGCGCTCGCCTCGCGAGCCGAATCGCTCCCGACCGTCATCCCGCCCATCCCGGCGGGTTTCAGCCAGCCAACCGAGAGAGCAATTAAAAGCGCCAGGGTGCCCGCGGGTAGGATCAGACGCGGAGCCAGCTCAGCGACCTGTCGCGGGAGCGACTTCCTGGGGGATAGCTCCTGGACCTTGTAACTGCGCAGGCGCAGGCTGTTGGTGACGACAAAGATCGAGCTGAAAGCCATCGCCCCGGCGGCGATCATCGGGTACAGGTACCCCAGGGCAGCGATGGGGATGAGAAACACATTGTAGAAGAAAGCCCAGAACAGATTCTGAACGATGGTCTGGAGCGTGCCGCGAGAGAGGGAAATCGCGTGGGCCACACCGCGCAGGTCGCCGCCGAGCAGGGTAATACCCGCGGCAGCCATCGCAACGTCTGTCCCCGTACCAATCGCGATGCCCACATTCGCCTGGGCTAAGGCAGGGGCGTCATTGATGCCATCCCCAACCATCGCCACTACCTTATGGTCCTGGAGTTTTTTGATTTCCGAGGCTTTTTCACCTGGCAAAACATCGGCGAGAACACGCTGGATGCCCACCTGCCTGGCGATCGCTTCTGCGGTGAGCTGATTATCGCCGGTGATCATCACCACTTCCAGGCCCAGCCGGCGGAGATCGGCGATCGCGTCGACTGAACCCGGTTTGACCGGGTCGGCCACAGCTATCAATCCTACCGGCTGCGAAGACTTGCCATCTTCCAGGCAGCGAGCGACGATCATAGCAGTCTTCCCTTCAGCCTGCAAGCGAGTGATATCGCCCTCGAGGAGCGAGAAGTCGACGCCCTCATTTTGCATCATGCGAGGATTCCCGATCGTGACCAACTGGTCTTCGACCATAGCACGGATGCCAAACCCGCTGACGGCGCGGAACTGCTGCGGGTCCGCCAGATGCAGGTCTTTCTCTTGCGCGGCAGCGACGATCGCACGGCCCAAGGGATGTTCCGAACCTTTTTCCGCGCTGGCTGCCAGGAAGAGCACGCCGTCCTTGTGAAAACCTGACGCCGGGAGGATATCCATCACTGCCGGCTCACCCTTGGTGATGGTGCCGGTCTTGTCCAAGACCACGACGTTGACCCCCCCTGCCCTCTCCAGCGCTTCGCTGTTTTTAAACAGGATCCCGCTCTCCGCGCCTTTAGCCGTCCCGACCATGATTGCGGTGGGAGTCGCCAGGCCCAACGCACACGGGCAAGCGATGACAAGCACCGCGACTGCGTTAATCATCGCCCCAGTCCAGTTAGCGTGGCCGATCCCGATCCAGGCAACAAATGTGATCAAGGCGATGCCAATCACCACCGGGACAAAATACGCGCTGATCTGATCGGCCAGCTTCTGGATGGGCGCCTTACTCCCCTGGGCTTCCTGGACCATGCGCACGATCTGGGATAGGGTGGTGTTTTTGCCGACCTTGGTGGCTTCGAAGCAGATCAGGCCCTCTTTATTGATCGTGGCGCCGATAACCTCCTCTCCAGGTCCCTTGCTGACCGGCATCGATTCGCCGGTGATCATCGATTCATCAAACGCCGAGCGGCCAGAGCTGATGATTCCATCCACAGGGACCTTTTCACCCGGGCGGACGACCAGCAAATCACCCACAACAACCTGGTCGACATCGATCCCGGATTCGACCCCATCGCGAATCACGCGAGCGATCCTGGAACGCAACCCCATTAATGCTTTCAACGCCTCCGAGGTGCGGCCTTTGGCGCGAGCTTCGAGGAATTTGCCCAGCATGATCAGCGTGATGATCGCCGCGCTGGTCTCAAAGTAGACATTAGGGCTGGCAATCAGGCCGGCCGCTACGAGTAGCGAGTAAAAATAAGCCACCGACGACCCAAGAGCGATCAGCACATCCATGTTCGCGCCGCCGCCCCTCAGGCTCTTATAGGCTCCTACGTAATATTGCCAGCCAACCACGAACTGGACGATCGTGGCCGGGATCAACATGGCAAGCTGATCGTTGGGAAAGGTGAACAGGCTAAAATCGCGCTGCATGCTGTACACGACCAGCGGGATGGTCAGCGCCAGGCCCAGGATCAGGAGGCGTTTCTGGCGCGAAACTTCGTCTGCGCGGACCCGAGCCTCGACGTCCTCAATGTTCTCGCTTTCACCTACCTGAACCAGATTGAAGCCGGTTTTGCGGATCACCTCCGCGATCTCGGCAATACTGGTCACTCCAGGGATGAATTCAAGCAGCGCGCGCTCGGTGCCGTAGCTGACGCTCGCAGAGAGGACACCTGCCTGGCGGGCAAGCGTTTTTTCCAGGCTGACCGCATCGGAATTATCTTTCAGGCCGGCGATGGGCAGCTCGGTTTTCCCCAGGGCCACGCCGTACCCGGAGCGCTCCACGCGAGCGATGATACCCTGCTCGTTTAGCTCGTCGGAATTGAAGGAAACCGTCAGCTTTTCGGTAGCCAGGTTGACGTTGGCGGTCTGCACGCCAGGGAGCTTGCGCACCTGGCGCTCGATCGTAGCGGCGCAGTTAGCGCAGGTCATGCCCGTCACGGGCATGGTAACATTCTTGACTTCAGCCATTCTTTACCTATTGGCAACCGGTTCGGGGTGATAGCCGATCTCATGGGCTGCCGCGAGGATCTCCTCCATGGAAACATGATCTGCATCGTATTCCACTTCCAGTAACAGCTTCTGGTAGGACGCGGAAATGAACTGGATCCCGGGAAGCTCATCCTCCAGATACTCCAGGTACACGGCGCAGTTGGGGCATTCCATATCCGGAACGCGGAATTTTTGGGTAACGATTTTTCTCATTGTCATTTTATTATATCAGACCAATATTATATGAATATAAGATCTTGACTGGTCAAACACCATCTGGCCAGTTTACATCCCCATCGAGCATGAATAGTTAATGACCGTTCCCCTCTTTTGAGGAGAGATCCATAGTTCGCATACGAACTGGCCGAAGAGGTGGCACGGACCTGCGTCTGAAACGCCTCGGGCTGGCGGGGAAAACGGCGGACCAGGTTATCGACTGAGAGCGGCGACCCGGTCAGGTTCACCCCGAATTGATCGATACCAGCCCCAGAATGATGACAGTCAGGGCAACCAGCCGGGTGAAGTGCCGGTCCAGCGTGGATCCAAGTTGGGTGGCAAAATAGGAGACCGAGAAGAACACCAAGGAAGGATTATATTTGGTTGAATTTAAAACGCAACAGTCATTTCGAAAGCTTTTAATCCCCCGTCATACGAAGCCCGTTGCGCCGGGCATAATCAACCGCCTCACGGCGATTGTTCAACCCCAGCTTATCCAGGATATTGTGGACGTGGTTCTTGACCGTGCTTTCTGAGATATACATGCGGTTAGCAATTTCCTGGTTGGTGGCGTTGGTAGCCAGCTCACGTAAGATCTCGATTTCCCGCCCGGTGAGCTGGGTGAGGCGAGAATCGGGCTCCGACGCATTTGGACTGGCGTGAGAAAATTCATCCAGGATACGCATAGTCATCTGGCGCGAGATCGGCGCTTCACCCATCTCCATCCCACGGATAGCCGCCACGAGCTTGGCAACCGGGATATTCTTGAGCAGGTATCCCTTGGCCCCCGCCCGGATCGCGCCAAAAAGGCGCTCGTCATCCTCGTGGATGGTGAGGAAGACAATTTTCGCCAGTGGGTTTTCGGCCAGGATCGCATGCATGGCGTCCAATCCGGTTCCGTCGGGGAGGGTGAAATCCATCAGGATCATATCCGGGTGCTTCGTTCGGGCCATCAGGATCGCTTCTGCGACCGTGCCGGCTTCCCCAACGACATTGAAATCGGGCTGGCGGCTGACCAGAGAAATTAGCCCTTCTCGAAATAAGATGTGGTCGTCTACGATGAGAATGTTCATAGGGTTGCTTTGAGGAGATGCCTCACTTCGCGGAAGGACGGAAAATTGGAATGGTGAGATCCTGGCGCAGGCGAAAGGCTGTACGCAGGTCCGAGCTTTCCCCAATTGGAACGCATAAACTCACCAGCGTTCCTCGGCCGGGTTGAGACTCTACAGAAAAATCTGCCTGGATATTCCTGGCGCGCTCGCGCATGATCCCCAATCCAAAATGGCTTTGCGAGTCCACGCTCTCGACCTCAAAGCCAACGCCGTCATCCTGCATTTCGATGAGCAGAGCATCGGGACGCCAGTTAACGGCGACGTGCACATGGCTTGCTCCGGCATGCTTTTCGATGTTTCCCAGGGCTTCGCGACAGATATACAGCACCTGCCGCTGGATATGGGGCCGTAGCTCGAAAGGTGTGCCTTCCTGGCTCATCTCCAACTGGAATGGAGCCCGGCTGGCAATCATGCGGGCATGGTCCGACAGGACGCGGATGAACTCCTTCGAATTATCGGGATGCAGGTCGGCGAGGGTCTCGCGGACCTGGTGGTAAGCTTCGTCTGCGGTTTCGCGCATTCTTTCTAGCTCATCCTGTATGCTGGCGATATGTTCCAATGAATCTTGCTGGTACAAGATTTGATCCAATTTCAACCTCAAATAAGCAATATTTTGACCCAGTGAATCATGTAGCTCCTGAGCGATATGGCGGCGCTCGGCTTCGGCTACCGCTGAATGGGATTTCACACGATCCAGCAGCCAGACTCTTTCGATCACCAAACCAATCAGGGGAGCAAGAGTGTTCAAGATATCGGCCTGGTCTTGAGATAGTGCTGCGTTCGATCGCAAGTCCAGGTGAAGAAGGCCAACAGGCCTGCCGCCCACCGTCAGAGGCAAGCAATACCGCTGGAAAGGAAATTCGCCGGGACTTTGGCCTGATCCAGGGGGCTGGGGCACCGGATGAATGCGCGGATTTGGAACGATTGGGCAGGCTGTACAGGTGGATAACCGGTCAAACAGGGACTGGCCAATAGCGCAGGATCGATTAGCCGCCCAATAGGCGGCCGGTTCGTACGCGCCTGGTCCCGGGTTGTAGATGTATAGATGCGAAGCCTGAAGCGGCAGGATTGCACGGGGAAATTCGACCACTTTCTGGGCTATGGTTCCCCAATCGTCGCTTTCATTCAGGAGGTTTAAGGAAGCCAGCAACCGAGCTAGGGAAATTTCTATAGAGAGCGCACCCTGCTCGCGCCAGGTCAGAAGCAGAAGGGCTATTACACCAATGAAAGATATCCCCACCAGATAGCCGACCAGGTCGATCAGATACCGGCCGTAATCCGAACTTTCGCCCGAATGATAGACCAGGGAGGCGATTCCAGCGATCGCAAAACTCATTACGAGTATTACAATTCCAGCCGCCTTTAATCGGGAACGTGATAATTCTGTTATGTGGCGATGAAAATTCATAGTATTTGTATTGATCAGCTCAGACCGGTTCAGTGAACCATTAACACCGATATAACACTGAAAACCGGACCGCTTTTTACCCCATTCCAGCAGATCAATGTCATTATACAAAATCGGCCAGAAATGTCAAACCGGGGCAGTCCGGAGGCTGCAAAACTATACACATAATTAAACGACAATCAGTGAATTCTGTTTCGAATTTACTCCATCGAATGGTGTTTTTCTTTTTTTTGATAGTACATCTGCCTGTCCGCCTCAGCCATCAAAGCATCGATCGTTATTCCGGATTCAGGATCCCAGATGGCCGCTCCGAGGCTGAGGGATACCGCATAGCGGCGCTCTGGCCTGAGATTGGCAATCGCAAGCTGGGTTTCAATTCGGGATAACAGATTTTCCGGACTTCCATCTGAGAATTCAATCGCCAAAACGGCAAATTCATCCCCACCGATGCGGGCGAGGATATCCGTCGAGCGAAAGCTCTTGCGCAGGATATCCGCAGTTTCGACCAACAACTGGTCTCCGACATCATGGCCCAGCTCATCATTGACCTTTTTCAAATAATCGACATCGGCGTAGACGAGCAGGAGCCTTTTTTGATGCCGGCGGCTTAATTCCATCTGCTGCTCGGCTAGCTTGAAGAAGCCGCGCCGGTTATACAGCTCAGTCAAATCGTCGACCATGCTCAGGCGGGCCAATTGAACCTGCAGCGAATGGCGTTCCAACGCATACCGAATGGCGCGGATCAAGAATCCGCCGTTGAGGTGATCCTTAACCAGGTAATCCTGGGCGCCCGATTGGACCGCCAGAATAGCAGTCGCTTCATCGTCAAAACCGGTCAAAACGACGATGGGCAAATCGGGAGCCTGGTCGCGCACCCGATACAGGGTCTTGATTCCATGGCTGTCGGGAAGATTCAGATCCAGCAAAATCAACCGACCAGGAGTATGGTCTTCCGCCAGTGCAGAGAGCCCTTCGCAAAGGCTGGCACAGTGGACCAGGCGAAAATTGATTTCCACATCGTCCTTCAGCCATTCGCGGATGATCCGCGCATCCCCCGGGTTATCTTCGATCAACAGAATTTGGGTATCGGCCGGGTTCATGCTTCCTCTTTCGGCGGTAATTTCACAATGGTCAGCCAAAATCCCTCGATAGACATCACTACGTTGATAAATTGTTCCAGATCGAGGGGCTTGGTAATGTAACAATTCGCATGGAGCTCATACGCCTTGAGGATATCTGCCTCAGCCGACGAGGTAGTCAGGATCACCACGGGAATTTTACGCAGGGATTCATTGTTTTTGATTTCTTGCAACACCCAACGGCCATCTTTTCGCGGAAGGTTTAAATCCAATAAGATCAGGTCAGGGCGCGGCGCTTCGCAGAATTCCCCCTCTTTGTGGAGGAAGGCCATGGCCTTCAGGCCGTCAGAAACCACCCAGAGTTTGTTTTGAACCCGGTAGTCCTTCAATGCCTCGCGCATCAGGCGAACGTCGCCTGGATTATCTTCAATCAGGAGGATATCAACCGGGGTTCCGGAAAGTATCGTCATAAATTCCTTTCTTAAGCAGTACCCTTCTTAACCAATACCCTGAACGAGTTCATATCATAAAGCCAGAAGGGTGAAATGGAATGAAGCTCCATCGTTTGGCTGGGATTCAACCCAGATCTTGCCGTGGTGCCGCTCGATAATTTTTTTGCAGATCGCCAGGCCAATCCCTGTCCCCGGGTACTCGTTGACCCCATGCAGTCTCTGGAATATGCCAAAGATACGTTCGTGGTGCTCGGGGTCAATTCCAATCCCATGATCTTTCACTACCAATGTCCAGTAATCCCCTTTGCGAAAGGCAGAGACGTGCACTCGGGGCGCATCTTGCGCGTGGAATTTGAGCCCATTCGCGATCAGGTTTTGGAATACCTGCGCCAACTGCAGTTCATCGCCCAGGATGGTAGGGAGCGGATCGCAGGTTACTTCACCCTTTTTTTCCTGAATAGCTACCGACAGGTTGGAGACCACCTGCGTATAAACCCTATTCAGGTCGACCGGATTGAAGCGGCTTTCTCGCCGGCCAACCCGAGAATAGGATAGCAGGTCATTGATCAGATGCTGCATCCGTGCTGCCCCATCGACGGCAAAAGCGATAAAATCATCGGCGTCAGCGTCGAGGCGGTTCTTATAGCGCCGCTCGATCAATTGGAGATAATTCGTCACCATCCGCAGAGGCTCCTGGAGATCGTGCGAGGCGATGTAGGCGAACTGTTCCAGCTCCGCATTCGAGCGCGCCAGGTCTTCCGCGGTCTTCAGCAATTTCTGTTCGGCAAGTTTTTGAAGGGTGATATCACGCGCGATCACCGCCGAACCGGTCACCCGGCCTTCTTCCACAATGGGCGAAATTGTCAGCGAGACGTTAATCTTGCGGCCATCCTTTCGCTCGCGGACCGTTTCAAAATGCTCGATGCTCTCCCCCCGGTTGACTTTCTCCAGGGTCCGGTCGACTTCCTCCTGCCGGTCGGGTGGGGCCAGGACATGGGACCTCAGGCCCAGAATTTCCGCTTCGCTGTACCCATACATGCGCTCGGCGGCTTTATTCCAGCTCGTGATCAAGCCCTCGGTAGAATTTCCAAAAATGGCGTCGTCCGATGACTGGACAATCGCCGCGAGCTGTGCCTGGGCCTGTTGGGCCAGGATCCTCTCGGCGATGTTGCGGTTAACGCTGACGAAGCCATTACAGTTGCCATCCGCGTCTTTTAAGGCAATCGTTCGGCTTTCAATAAAAACCGGCGTGCCATCCTTTCGCGAGTGGATCATCTCGCCGAAAAACTGGCCGTTTGCAAGGAGCTGGTCATACATCTGGCGAATGTCGTGAGGCGCCGGATCTGGGTAAGCCAGTACCTCGTCGACGGGTTTTCCCAGCACCTCCCCGGCTTCCCAACCGTAGGTGGTCTCGGCGGCGTGGTTCCAGGCAGTCAGGCGTAAATCATTATCACAGGCGATCAACGCGTCGTTGATATGATCGAGCAGGTACGCCTGATACGACAGACGATCATCATTTTGTGAAAAACAAATCGAAGTTTGAACCATAACTACGCCGATACTGGATTGATGGAAAAGAATTTCCGGCCAGGGATCCTTCCCATGCTGCTATGGTATATTGTACGGACAGATTTTCGTGGATCCAATTAAACAATGGTGAAGTTTCAGTAAAAATGAACTAAAAGATCGTTATTTTTTGGTGACTATGGCCAGGGATCCAAAATGGGAATGGTGATTGTTTCAATCCTGATCAGAACCGGGTAAAATCGAAGTATCTATGGCGACTCATCTCAGCCTCCATTCCTGTTATTCAATGCTGCAAGCACTGCCGACCCCGGAAGCGCTGGCGCAGGCTGCGCAGGCAGGGGGAATGTCTGCCCTGGCGATCACCGATCACGTCAGCCTCACAGGCGCTGTGGAATTCGTTCACGCCTGCCAGAAGACAGGGATCCAGCCCATCCTGGGTACCGAGATTATCCTGGAGATGCCCTCCACTGCGCCCATCATGCTCAATTTGCTGGTCGCTGAGGAAAATGGGTGGTCCAGCCTGTGCCACCTGATCACCTCCATCCAGAGCCAGCCGGGTGAGCGTGCGGGAAAATGCAACCTGGCGCTGCTGGCGCGCCTGACACCAGGTTTACTGGCTGTGGCGATTGGGCTGGAAGACACCAACGAAGACCATTACTTTCAACTGACCGATCTCTTCCGGGATCGACTGTACATTGGGGTGACGAAAGCGGATGGTGAGGATTCGCCGGCGTTTCTCCGGCAGCTCGGGTTGGCAAAACGGCTCGGGGCGCCAGCGGCGGCCGTCCAACCGGTCTACGCGCTGGACCCGAAACAAGCACCGTTGCTGAAAACCCTGGCGGCGATCCGGACTAACGAGCCTTTGGGAAAGCTGTCCTCATCTGCATATCCCCCGGCGCATACCGCCAGGATGCTGACAGAAGGGGAGATGCGCCAGTGGTTTGGCGCATACCCGGAGACGCTGGCGGTGACCGATGAAATCGCAGCCAGGTGCCAGGGATTCAGCCTGCCCCTGAATAAACCTCACTACCCGATCATTCCCCTTCCCCCCGGCGTCGATCCGGCCATGGTCCTGCGGGTGAGGGCTGAAGCGGGGGCAAAACGTCTCTACGGCGAGGTGACTCCAGAGATCGAAAAGCGGCTGGCTCACGAATTGAAAGTGATCTCGGCCAGCGGCTATGAAGGCATCTTCCTGATTATGGAAGAGATTATTGCCTATGCGCAGAAAACCGGCGTCCCCGTCTCCTCCCGCGGGTCCGCCGCCTCTTCGCTGGTTGCGCACTGCCTCGGGATCACCACTCCAGATCCGCTGCGCCTAAACCTGTATTTCGAGCGCTTCCTCAACCCGGCTCGATCCACCCCACCGGATATCGACACCGATCTGTGTTCGCGACGGCGAGACAGCATCATCCAGCACGTTTTCGATACTTATGGGAGCGATCGGGTCGCTATGGTGGGAACGATCAACCGCTTCCGCCCAAGGTCCGCGCTGGGGGACACCGCCAAGGCGCACGGCCTGCCTCCTGACCGGGTGCGCGCGCTGGTCGAAGCGATCCCGCACCGCTTTTTTTACCAGGCGCCGGATGCAACCAAGGTGATCCAGACCACGCCGGTTGAGGTCTATACGCCGAAACCTTCTCCTTTCGTGGAGCTGGCTGCCGCCAACCCCGACCCTTACCTCTTGGAGATTTTCCGCCAGGCCGAAGCGTTGCTGGATCTGCCCCGCCACCTATCCGTCCATGCTGGCGGGGTGATCGTTTCACCTATCTCGCTGAGCGATCTCATCCCGGTCCAACCATCCAACAAGGGAGTGCTGATCACCCAAATGGATTTGAAATCCGTGGAAGCCCTGGGCCTGGTGAAGATCGACCTGTTGGGGATTCGTGGGTTGACCGTCCTGGGAGATGTTGCCGACGCGCTCCATTCTTGGAAGCGGAAAGAATACCAGTCACCTTTACAGATACTGGATACCATCCCGCTCGAGGATCAAAAGGTCTCAAACCTGATCGAAGAAGGCCGGACGATCGGTTGTTTTCAAATCGAAAGCCCGGGGATGCGGGCGACGCTTCGCGAGATAGGCGCGCGAACTCCGGACGATGTGATGGTTGCCCTGGCCCTGTACCGCCCGGGTCCGCTCAAAGGCGGTCTGAAAGACGCGTTTGTGCGGCGCTTCAAAGGCGAAGAACCAATCCAGCACATCCACCCGGCGCTGGCTCCCCTCCTCGACGATACGTATGGGGTCATCCTTTACCAGGAGCAGGTCCTGCGCATCGCCCACGACCTGGCCGGGCTCAACCTAGCGGAAGCGGACCTGCTGCGCCGGGCGATGAGTCATTTCGACCCGGGAAAACAGATGCAGTTACTGCGCCAGAAATTTATCGCCGGGGCGTATCTGAACCACCGGATACCCCAAGAGATCGCCGAACAGATCTGGGAGATGATGGCCGCTTTTGCCGGGTACGGATTCCCGAAAGCCCACGCCGCCTCCTATTCGCAGGTGGCCTGGAAATCGGCCTGGTGCAAGGCTCATTTCCCCGCTGAGTTTATGGCCGCCGTCCTGGCCAATTGGGGCGGATATTACAGTCAGCGCGTGTACCTGACGGAGGCGCGCCGGCTGGGATTGAAGATCAAGGCGCCGCACATCAACCATTCGCGCACGGATTTCTGTGTGGCTTACCCGGAAGGAGAGCCGGTCCTCTTTATGGGTCTCGACCAGGTTCCCGAGTTGACCCACGCCACGCAGGAGCGGATTCTCCACGGAAAGCCGTTCAACTCTTTGAGCGAATTCCTCACCAAAGTCAACCCTCGCCAGATCGAGGTGGAAAACCTCGTCCGCGTCGGAGGGCTCGACGGGCTGGGAACCATTCCGGGCCTCCTCGACCGCATCCGCCGCAATGCATGGCGGCCCGGGCAGATAGCCCTTTTCGAATGGGGCGGTTCGGAAGAAGAAGACTGGTCGCTGCAGCAAAGGATTGCCGCCCAGGAAGCGCTGCTGGGGGTGACCCTGGATGCCCATCCCCTGGAGCTTTTCTCTCAACAGATCAAGGAAGCAGGGGCGATCACGACGGTGGAAGCCGCAGGCCGGATCGGTGAAAAGGTCTGCGTCGCGGGCGTCCGGCAGAGCTGGCACCGTGGGAGGATGGATTCAGGGGAAACGATCGTGTTCCTCTCTCTGGAAGACCTGGAAGGGATGCTTGACCTGGTATTCTTTCCCGCAGTATATCGCCGCTACCAGAACGTGCTTGATACGGAGCCGATCCTGGCCACTGGTGTGATCGAAATCGACGAAGGGCGTGGCGAGCCAATTCTCAGGGTGGAAAAGATCGAAAAACTGGAAACCCGTGAGCTATAATTAACGCATGGAAACTGTCGTCCTCGATCCAGAGCGCCAGAAACAGGCCAAAGTGTACGCGCGCATCCAGCGCCGTTGGGAAATTATTGGCCTGGCTTTCAGCCTGATCTATCTCCTTGCCTGGCTTATTTTTGGCTGGGCGACCAGCCTGCGGTCCGCACTCAGCGGGCTGACCGGTAACGTATATCTACTGGTTGCTTTGTTTGCCGCAGGAATTGGGGGGATCTATTTCCTGATTAACCTGCCGCTGGAGTACTACACCGCCTTTGTACTCCCCCACCGCTTTGGACAGTCTACCGCTACACTGCAAGGTTGGGTTGAAGACCAGATCAAAGGGATCTTGATCGGCGCCGGATTGGGACTGATTTTGCTTGAGATTGTATACATCCTGCTGCGCGCTGCCCCTCAGACCTGGTGGTTGTGGGTTGCCGGGGTGTTGCTGCTCTTCACCGTGCTCATGGCCAATCTTGCGCCTGTGCTGATCATGCCTTTATTCTATAAGGTGATCCCGCTGGGCGCGGATCACGCTGACCTCGTCGAACGGTTGATGAGCCTGGCCCGCAAAGCCAGCACTGGAGTGCAGGGTGTGTTCAAATTTGACATGAGCCGACGAACCAAATCAGCCAATGCCGCGCTGACCGGTCTGGGCAATACGCGGCGAGTCATCCTCGGAGACACGTTGATCTTGGAATTTTCAGCGGATGAGATCGAAACCGTGCTCGCCCACGAGCTGGGCCATCACGTCCACAAAGATATTCCGGCGGGGATCGTCATCGAGAGCCTGATTACCCTGGCCGGTATGTACCTGGCTTCGCTGGTGCTGAATTGGGGCGTGGGAGTCTTTGGCCTGCAGGGACCAGCGGACCCGGCGTCGCTGCCGCTGCTGGGGCTAGCCCTGGGCATCTTTGTCCTGATCACCATGCCCTTGAGCAATGCGTATTCCCGCTGGCGGGAGGAACGGGCTGACCAGTATGCCCTGGAATTGACCGGTAATGGCGCAGCCTATGCCTCAGCGCTCACCCGCCTGGCAAACCAGAACCTGGCCGACGCCGATCCCGAACCCTGGGTCGAGTGGCTGTTTTATTCCCACCCTGCATTGAGCAAACGCATCCGTCGAGCCGAAAGCTTTCCAAACGGCAAAAACCAGACTAAAAAAGATTGACCGAAAACAGGCTAGAGGAATTGGGTGTCCCACTAGCTCGTGACAAAAGGGCATTTTATGGCTGGCCAACACAGGCCTGGCCAAGCAGCGCTGAAGTATCAGAGTTGTTTGGGACGGATTTGGCCGTGGCCGAGCGGATCGCCAGCGGCCTGAAGGGTTGAGTCGCCTGGATTGCCGGTTGGGAGATGTGAAATGTATAACAGGCGGAGAACGTCTGGGCTGATCCATCGGCGTTTTTCGATTTTAATACCGCTGGGAGCGTGTAGTACAACTGCCCGGCGCCCGCATCACTGCGCGCCTGCCCGGTCGTAATCTGGACGGAGGCTGTATTGGCGTAGCCCTGCTGGAATTGGGAAAATGGGGGAACGTTTTGCGAGGTCCCGGCATCTTCCCAGTAAGAATAAGCCCGAGCGTACTCCTTGCGGTTCACCGCGTTGAAGTAAGACGAAAGAACTTCCTGCGGGGTGCTGCGGTCATCCAGGAAATTCGCCGGGGTGATGTCGCCGGGATGGGTGACTGGCGCGGGGTTAATCGGCGTGCCCTGTGGAAAGCCATCACAGGCATGAGCCAACAGGTTGGCCGGAATGGACCCATTCGCAGCGGGTTTGGCCGCGCCGGAATTAATGCCCATCGGGATAAAAGGCGGCTCGGTCTGGATACCCGGGTTCGAGAGATGCAGGGTGTAGCAGGCTGAGAAGGTTTGAATTTCTCCGGCGGTCGTCTGGGCGACCAGCACCGCAGGGACGGTATAATACATTTGCCCCGCGCCGGCATCCCCGCTTATCGTCCCCAGGGTCACCAGAACAGAAGCCGTGTTTTGATAACCCTGCTGGAACTGGTCAAAGGTTTGGGTCAGGCTGCCGCTGCGCCAGTAGGAATAAGCGCGGAGATACTGCTTTAAATTAATAGCATTGACATAGGATAGGATCAAACCAGTTGGTGTGCTGCGATCGTCCAGATAGGTTGGATTGGGCGGTGCGCCAGTCGATGTGGGATTTGGGGATGGGCTCGTTCCGGTGGGTTGGACCGTCGGAGTCACGGTGGTTACCTGAGGAGCCAAGGTAGGCGTCAGGGATGGGATCGGCGGGGGATTGGTTGCCGGGGAAATGGTGGTCGCGGTTGTGGTCGTGGGAGTCGGCATGTTGCATGCACTGCCGAGAATAGCCAGGGTCACCAGAACAAACAAAAAACGGTTTACAGGCCTGGAGTGTAACACAGATTTTCTCCTTTTTTGATTGTACACTATCCGTAATCGAGGTCGATGCCTGTGACCGGCCCGACCTTGCGCAAAGTTGGGGAGTGACCAGCGTGCCAACCGTGGCACGTCAACCCCGGCGTGGTTCCTGCCGAAAAGCTGCTGGAACAGATCAACGTGGTTGGCTATGTGGGACTATTGCGTGGTTTCTACACCAATGACGTCCTCATCGAAGGTCATCCGCACTCGTTGGCCGGGGAGAACCACCAGAAAATCGGTATCCCAATCTCCATTCAACAGGCGGCGGATCAAGGCCAGGTCGCCCGAGATACGGTCGAACATCCATCCCCGCCGGGCAGCCTGGTCGCGGGCTTTGGCCTCGACTCCGCTTGCATCCGGGAGTCCCATATCGATAAACGCCGCACGCTGGTAATGGCTCTGCCAGGCTCCCATCACTTCCATAAGGTAATCCGCATTCTCCTTGCCGTACTTCTGGACATATTCATCATATGCCGCTTCGAGCTGGACATCCGTTCCCGAACCCATGGAGAGCGCTGATCCCGAGCCGTCATCGCGCTCGATATAATCCTGCGCGTACCAGAACGTGCCGGGGTGTCTATCAAACTGCTCCTGGTAGCGCTGACGGCTGCCAAGGAACAGTGTGATACAGTCGTGCGCTTTGGGGATCACCAGGGGGAGCTTTCCGGCGACTAGGCCGGAGGTGCCTTGCCCGCACAGCCCGTAGACCAGGACCACGGCATCATAAGGAGGAACGCTTGCCTGATGGATAATCGCCTGCAGCCGCTCGCGCAATGTGCCCGGAGTGTTGTGCAGGCCGCGCCTGAGCAGCTCAACATCGATGATATGAGGGGAATGCGCGGCGCAAAGATAGACCGGCCGCGCCAGCGCTTCACAGGTGATGCATTTGATCCACATCAGCTTCGATCCATCTTCTCCAAAACCTGATCGAGTAGCGGCGCCCCTTCCATGGGACCCAGACGGGTCACTGCCATCGCGCCGGTGATATTGGCGAAACGGGCTGTTTTGGACAATTCCCACCCCGCGCAGAGCCCGGTCACGAAAGCGGCATCATAGCAGTCGCCAGCCCCGGTGGGGTCTACCTCCTTGACCGCAATCGATTCTACTGTGCGTGAAACGCCGGGAGAAAACACAGTAGATCCACGTGCGCCCTGCTTCAAGGCAACCAGAGGTATACCCCGCGCAACAAGGCTCTCGCATGCCCGGTTCGCATCCTCGATCCCAGTCAGGAAAAAAGCTTCCTGACCGCTGGGGAGAAGCAGATCCGTCATCTCCAGGATCGGAGCGCAGATCTCGCGCAGGCGGTCGAGGCCCATCAGCTCGGGGCGCACGTTTGGATCAAAGCTGACTTTTCCCCCGGCCGATTTGCAGGTCCACGCGGCCAGCTCGCAGGCCTTGCGGCTGTCTTCACTGAACGCCAGAGAAGATCCACACAGGTGAACCCAGCTCGCGGATGAAAAATACTGCCAGTCGACATCCGCTTCATTGAGCAGGGCCGCTGCCGAATGCGCCAGGTGAAAAATGAACTCACGGCTGCCGCTGTTTTGATAGGCAACAAAGGCAATCCCTGTGGTCCAGCCAGAGACCTGGCGGGAATGGCTTAAATCGACTCCGTCGCGCTTTAATCGTTCGAAAATACAGTCGCCAAAACCATCCACGCCGGCGACCCCGGTGAAACCAGTTTGAGAGCCCAGGCGAGCCGCAGCGTCGATAAAAATGGCCGGCGCGCCACTGGGGAACGGGCCGGCGAAATCTCCGGGTGCCGACAGGCCCTCGCCAACGCGCTTGCGCATCACTTCGACCAGCAACTCGCCAATTGAAAGGATTTTTGGGCTCATCGACACGTCTCCTCGAGAAGGTCGCCATTTCAGCAGGTGTGGAACCAGGTCCATTTTAACATGGAAAGATTTCTGTTAAGAAGGTTCATTGGGATTTCCCATGATGGAACTTCCTACGGAGATTCCGAAAGAACCGGTAAGAATCTTAAAATTTATGTTAATTTCGGGTATCTGTCCCAAAGCTGGTAGGTTTTGAAAAAAGAGCAAGCTCGCGGTACTATGGTAGTTGCCTAGACCGCCAGAGTAACCGGAGAGCTTGCCATGTCCATTGTCCTCCTGCAACTGCCCGAAGTCAAGTACAGCCAA
>DATKLX010000006.1:0-5994 GCA_035542155.1 Anaerolineaceae bacterium | reverse complement strand
TTGCTAAAGTGCGGTTTGAAAAGATCAAAAATTGTGCTATAGTCGGGAGGCAGAGTAAACATAAGCTGGAACCTCTTGGCGGAGTTTTTAGCTCAGTTTACTCTGTTTTTGCACCTCCTGAATGGATAAAGTCTAGCTTAGGGTCTGGTTTTTAAATTGCACTGAGCCAGGTCAGGCCACTTCGGCCTTCAACCCCGCAGCCGTCCGCAGGGATTCGGCTTTGTTGGTGCGCTCCCAGCTCAGATCCAGGTCGTCGCGGCCAAAGTGGCCGTAGGCGGCGGTCTGGCGGAAGATGGGGCGGCGCAGGTCCAGGTCGCGGATGATCGCGCCTGGGCGCAGGTCGAAGTTGGCTGCCACCAGGCGGGCGATCTCTTCGTCATCGACCACGCCGGTTCCGAAGGTTTCGACATTAATGGAAAGGGGATGGGCCACGCCGATCGCATAGGCCACCTGGATCTCGCAGCGCGTCGCCAGGCCGGCGGCGACCACGTTCTTGGCCACCCAGCGCGCCGCGTAGGCGCCTGAACGGTCGACCTTGGTCGGGTCCTTACCGGAGAACGCTCCGCCGCCGTGGCGGCCCATCCCGCCATAGGTATCGACGATGATCTTGCGCCCGGTCACGCCGGCGTCGCCCATCGGTCCACCGATCACAAAGCGCCCTGTGGGGTTAATGAAGATTTTTATGTTGGGTTTGACCAGCTCGGGGGGCAGAGTGGGCATGATCACCTGCTCGATCAGGCCTTCGGAAATATCGGCATGTGAGACATCGGGGGAATGCTGGGTGCTGATCAGTACGGTATCGATGCGTCTGGGCACGCCGTATTCGTATTCGACGGTGACCTGGGTCTTGCCATCCGGGCGCATCCAGGGCAGGACGCCGGCTTTGCGCACCTCGCTCATCTTACGCGCCAGCTTGTGGGCCATATAGATCGGCAAAGGCATCAGGACCGGAGTCTCGTTGCAGGCGAAGCCAAACATCATGCCCTGGTCGCCCGCGCCGATGGCCTCGATTTCGGCGTCGGTCATCTCGCCGGTCTTGGCTTCGAGGGCTCTGTCCACCCCCATGGCGATATCGCCAGATTGGCTGGCAATCGCGGCGAGCACGCCGCAGGTATTCCCATCAAACCCCTTGGCGCCGTCGTCGTAACCGATCTCTTTCACCACGCGACGAACCAGCTCATCAAAATTAACAAATGCCTGGGTAGTGATCTCTCCCATAACCATCACAAAACCGGTCTTGGTGGCCGTCTCGCAGGCCACCCGTGAGAGCGGGTCCTGCTCCAGGCAGGCATCCAGCACCGCATCGCTGACCTGGTCGCAAATTTTATCGGGATGGCCTTCGGTGACCGATTCCGAGGTAAACAGGTAGCGCGGGGACTTCATAAACGTCGTTGTCATCCATAACCTCCATGGTTAAAAAATGAAATTGCCCCGACCGGTACACACAAAAGAGGGGCAATTCGAGAATATCGGCTGCCCTCTCATCTTCCAGACCATCCATCTGACGGAATTGGCACCGAAGGACTGTCAGAACAGTTCAGGTTGCCGAGGTTTCGTAGGGCCGGTCCCTCCACCTCTCTGGATAAGAGTGCCGTATGGGGCTATGAAATTTATGATGTGATTATAACACAAAGAAGAAAAATGACGAAGTGTCAACTACCTGTAAGGTCGAGGCTAATTTGGACAGGTTGCACCGCTCTTGCGGGCATGGTACAATAATTCAGGTTTGCGCCAAGGGGAGAAACGGATTGCACGATTCGCAGGCCAGCACCTCTGAATCCGATCCGGCTTTCCAACCAGCGGCCTTCTTTTTTTCACTCCCTTACATGTCATTTCGATGGTGAGGACTCAACCCAGTCCAGCAACTGTTTATGCCGAATAAAGCCCTTCCCAAGATTGATCTCAACACAGTTGATGAGAGCGTTCTGGTAAAACGGTTTAACCTCTCGCCGCGACTGGCAAAAAGAATCATCGCCCTGCGTCCTTACCAATCCGTGGACCAGCTCACGCGGGTGTGGGGGATCGACCCGGAAACTCTGCAGCAGATGCTCCCCCAAGTGACGGTCGTGGGAGAGCCGGGGCAGCCTGTCGAAGCCCGGGAAAAACCGGTCTCCACCCTCCCGGCGGTGGAACCGGCTCCTCCTGCAGGTCAGGCGTCCCGCCCGACCGGCGCCGCCCCGGAAGAGGCGCCCGAAGCCGTTCTTCCCCGCGAAGAAACGCCCGCCCCTCTCGCTCAAAAACCAAAGATCGACTGGAAAATCAACCTTGCTCTGGTGCTGATCCTCCTCATCGGGGCTTATTTCCGTTTCAGCGGGTTGAACTGGGACGACAACCACCACCAGCACCCCGACGAGCGCTTTATCACCATGGTCACCGACCAGATCCGGGGTGTTTCCGGCATCGGGGCATACTTTGACACCGCGAAAAGCACTCTCAACCCGCTGAACTTCGGCTCATACACCTACGGGATGCTCCCCCTCTTTTTTACCCGCATGATCGCCGAGTGGGTCAACATGGCCAATTACGACAAGATCACCCTGGTGGGGCGGGCGCTTTCGGGACTTTTCGACCTGGCAGCCGTGCTGATGTTGTTTCTGCTGGGAGCCCGCCTCTACAACCGCCAGGTAGGCCTGGTGGCCGCCGCGCTGGCTTCCGCGGCTGTTCTGCCCATCCAGCTTTCGCATTTCTACGCGGTGGATTCGTTCTCCACCGTGTTTGTCATCGCCTGTTTCTATTTTGGCCTGTCCGCTGTGCCCATCCACCATCCCCAAGGAAGGGTGGAGCGGTCCAACCTGATCTATTTCGCCATCTTTGGCGTCATGGTTGGTCTGGCCGGAGCCTGCAAGGTCAACACCCTGCCGGTGTTTGGGGTGATCCTGCTCGCGGGGGCCATCTACCTGGCGTCCCTGTGGAAGAAGCGCGCGTTCCGCCCCGCCCTGGAGCGCATTCTGCAAGGCTGGGGGCTGGCGCTCCTGGCTGCCTTCCTGACCTTCCGCATCTTCCAGCCTTACGCTTTTTCCGGGCCGGGTTTCCTGGGGATCGAGATCAACCCACAGTGGCTGAAGGTCATCCAGGAGGTGACCGACCAGGTGGCCGGAAAATCGGAATGGCCGCCGAACCACCACTGGACCAACCGCCCGCCCACCTATGCCTGGACCAACATGGTTCAGTGGGGGATGGGTCTGCCCCTTGGCCTCGCCGGTTGGCTCGGGCTGGCCTGGGCCGCCTGGCAGAGCTGGAAAGGGGATTGGCGCCGCCATATCCTGCCGATGGTCTGGGTTGTGGGCTATTTTCTCTGGCAGAACGCCCAGTTCTGGCGCTACATGCGCTACTTCATGCCCATCTACCCGTTCCTCATACTCTTCGCTGCCTGGGCCATCGTCGAGCTGTACGACCGCACCCAGGAAAGCCGGGCCCGGCTGCGCGAAAACGGCCGCAACCTGGCGCTGCAGCTCCGCTCGTGGCGCAGCGTCTGGCAGGGGGCCGCGGCTCTGCTCGCGGTGGGGGTCGTCCTCCTGGGCACCTTTGCCTATGCCTTCGCCTTCACCCGCATCTATACCCGCCCAATCACCCGCATCGCGGCGTCGGAGTGGATGCTGGAGAATATCCCCGGGCCGCTGAATGTGGTCGTCCAGGGACCGGACCGGACGCTTTCGTATCCAATCGCTGTCTTCAACCAGCAGGTTGTTCTCCCCGAAACCACAACCACTATCCCATTCCGCGCACTCAGCGATGGATCAACGGCACAGATCACCACCACTCGCGTTCGTCCAGTCGGGGCTTATTTCTATATTCGGATTGCCAGGGACTCAGATGGAAAGGACATTTTAGCCGAGGGGCGCCTTGCTTATGTTCCAGATGATCCCATTGATCCCAAAAAGATCAACGAAGTAACTTTTGGCGATGTAAACCTCAACTCTGGGGAGACCTACTACCTGCTATACACTGTCAACCTGGGCGGCGAATTGAACACCGCCAGCATGGCTTTGAGAAACGAGAACGCCGATGAAGCGGCTCTCCCTTTGGATTGGTCTATCGACCACCCATCCAGCGGAGAACTTACCGGCAGCCTGACCTTGAAGCCTGCGGCGAATTTCCGTCTGAACCGTCTGGTTTTTAACGTTACCCGATTCACCTTCACGCCTGTTTCGAACATCATTCAGATCACCCTGGCCAAAAATGATGAGGGCAGGGACCCGCTTGCGGTGGCTACCCAAACGCTCAAATTTGATCGACTCGATCAAGAGGTCGCGCCATCCTTCGATTTCCCCAGGGTCCAGCTCAAGAAGGATGAAACGTATTATGTGATGTATCAGAGCATCTCGGGGGGACCGCTCGCTTTTTACGGTGACAACCTGGCTCTTGAAACGTCCTGGGATGATGCCCTTCCCCTTGGTGTGAACGGGTATGATCCCCTGGGTGGAATTTATTCCCCACTCAACCTGGAATTGTACGAGCCAGATACTGCCGCAAAACGGGATGCAATGATCGACATCCTCAACCGTTCAAATTATCTCGTTCTCCCTTCTAACCGGGCTTACGATGCGATGCCCCGTCTGCCGCTGCGCTACCCGATGACCCTGAAATATTATCAGGCCCTCTTCGGCTGCGACTGCAGCGGCGATGCATTGGAAAACCGCGCCTACGGGCTACAGCCGCCTTTCCACAGTCCGCTTGGCTTTGACCTCGTGGCAACTTTTACCAGTCGACCCAATATTGGCCCTCTGACGATCCCTGACGAGAGCGCCGACGAGTCCTTCACAGTTTATGATCACCCGAAAGTCCTGATCTTCAAGAAGTCTCCAAATTTTTCCATCGACCTGGTAAAGACACTGCTTTTCAGCGTTGACCTGGACCAGATTATCTTCCAAACCCCCATGGGCTACACTCAGGTTCCCACGGCGATGCAGCTTCCTCCTGACCGCCTGGCCGCTCAGGCTAACGGAGGGACCTGGTCAGAAATCTTTGATCGCGCCTCGCTCCTCAACGCAAGCCCAGCGGCGGGCGCTGTGGTCTGGTACCTTTTCCTGCTCCTGATGGGATGGGCAATCTTCCCCGCGGTATACTTTGCTCTCCCCGGCCTGCCCGACCGCGGCTACACGCTGGTCCGGGTCGCCGGTCTGATCACGGTTGCCTGGCTGGGATGGATCCTGGGCAGCTTGAAGCTCCTCGCCTTCACCCGTTCTACCCTGTTCGTCTGCTTCCTGGCGGTGGTATTCCTTTGCCTGTGGCTTGCATATCGCCAGCGGAGTGCTTTTCTGAATTACCTCCGCTCCCATTGGAAGCACATTCTCGGAACGGAATTCCTCTTTCTGGCCCTGTTCCTGTTCAGCCTGTCCATCCGGCTTGGAAACCCCGACCTGTGGAACCCCTGGTTGGGCGGCGAAAAGCCCATGGATTTCGCCTTTTTCAACGCTACCCTCAAAGCAGTTTATTTTCCACCCGAGCATCCCTGGTTCTCAGGGCATTACATTAACTACTATTATTACGGCTACGTCCTGGCGGCGATTCCGACGAAGCTGTTAGGGATCCTGCCGTCAATAGCTTACAACCTGGTCCTGCCAAGCTGGTTCGCGATGACCGGAGTGGGTATTTTTGGCATTGCCTACAACCTGGTCTCCGCCCTGCGCCGGACACCCAAGTCTGAGATTCAGGCATCTTCTGGCCGGTTCAACCTGCGCTATTCTCTTTTTTCGGTGAAGGGATTGCCCTACACAGCCGGAGTCCTCACTGTCATCGCCGTCCTGTTTTTTGGGAATTTTTTCGTTGTCCGCGAGCTCTGGAACTACCTCCCAGAGGTCTCCATGCCTGGCGTAGAAATCAAATCGCCTCTTGAGCGCCTGGATGGGGTCATCGCGGGCGCCGGGCAGATTTTATCCGGGAAGGCGGATCTCCCAGGAAATAAAGGCCGCTGGTACTTCGACCCATCCCGTCCAATCCTGCACGACGGGCCAGACACTCCCATCGCAGAATTCCCGTACTTCACCTACTTAT
>DATKLX010000005.1:0-27956 GCA_035542155.1 Anaerolineaceae bacterium | reverse complement strand
ATCTCCTTTGTCGTCAATCTTGGCGATGAAGACATCCCCGCCGCCTGCAGCGCTGGCGTACAGTGGGTCTTTGGTGGGGAAGTTGGTCGACAGCGTAGCGCCGGTGATATAGGCGGCGCTCAACCCATCGGTGACGATCCCACCGCTGTATTCAGCCCCGCCGCCGCCCAGATACGTGCTATAGTCGACGGTGGTGTTCCCGGCGCTGAACTTGGTGACAAAGGCATCCCCATCCCCCATGTAAGCCTGGAGCGAATTCTTCGTGGGGAAGTCGGCGGAATTGGTCTGGCCGGTCACGTAGAGGCTGTCGTTGGGGCCCAGCGTCAGATCATACCCGCTGTCCGCTGAGGCACCTCCCCAGTAGGAGCTCAACAGCCAGGCGCTGCCATCCGCCTTGAGCGCGGTAATGAATGCATCATCGCCGCCGGCATTGGCATTCTGGAAGGCGGACAGGGTGGGGAAGTCGGTCGATGCGGTGGTCCCGGTGACGTAAGCGATCCCTTTGCTGCTCAGGGCGACGCTGTAGGCTTTATCTTCCTTGGAGCCGCCCAGGTACGTGCTGTAGACCAATCCGTCTCCCGCCGCGTTCAGGCGGGCGATGAAGGCGTCGCCGCTGCCCTTCAGGGCTGCCTGCACGGGTTTCTTGGTCGGGAAGTCGGTGGAAAACGTTTGACCGCTGACCACGGCTTCTCCGCCGGCTCCCAGGGCGATTGCGGAGCCGTATTCAACCGCGCTGCCGCCCAGGAACGTGCTGTAGACCAGCGAATCCGCGCCGTTGAGGGTGGGATCCAGTTTCGCAACAAAAGCGTCTTGAACGCCGCCGAGGGTGGATTGGACCGCGTGTTTGAGCGGGAAATCGCTGGAATAGGTGGTGCCGGTTACGTATACGGCCCCGCTCTCGTCCAGGACCACCCCTTCAGCAGAATCCGCCCAGGTGCTGCCGCCCAGGTAGGTGCCGTAGAGCAGCTGCGACCCGTCTGGGCCCAGCACGACGACGAAGGCATCGTCAAATGCCTTGTAGGCGCTGGCATAGGCGTGATAGGTCGGGAAATCGGTTGAATCCGTATCCCCAACCACGGCCGCCTTTCCGGCGCTGTCAACGCTGATCGCGGTGGCCGAATCGTCGCCGCTCCCGCCCAGGTAGGTAGCATAGAGCAGGGTTTGGCCAGTGGGGTCCAGCTTCAGGATGTACGCGTCATCCCCGCCTTTGCTCGTGGTCTGAACGCCGCCGTCCTGGGGAAAATCGGTTGAGAACGTGTCGCCAGCGATATAGATATTCCCCTGCCCATCCAGCGCGATCCCACCCGCCTGTTCCATCTTGCTCCCGCCAAAGTAGGAGCCGTAGACCAGGGTCGGGTCGATGGTGATGGCGTAGGCCGGGTTGTAAGCCTCGAGGCTGAAGCCGTAGCTCCCATCCAAGTTGGCGATGTAGCGAGCGGGGATGGTTACCCGGCTCCCGTTGATCTCCTGCCAGGCCGACGGGGCTTTCTCAACCAGGACCGGCTCAGGATCGGAAACGGCCTGGTAGAGAAGCAGCGAACCGCTCGAATCTACCCGCGCGAGCTCCGCTCCGCTGTGCTTCCAGCGGATGATCGCTGGGTCTACCCCGGCGTCCAGGTCATAGAAGCTTTCCAGGACCCCGTTCTGCCCGGTGTAGCGCAGGTCAACCCCCGGGTAGAGACCCTGGTAGTCGACTTCGGCGTAAGTTGGGAGGCCCTTGAGCCTGTTCCGGCCCATGATGTAGTTCACCTTGCCGGGTAATCCCTGCCGGCCCTGCACGCTCACCGTGGGCTGCGTGCCCTGATAGGCGATGCGCACCGGCCCCGCCTGGTTCGAGAGCAGGACCATTTCGGATTGGGTCAGGAAAATAGAGCCGTATTGGTCGTGTACCTGGAAGAGTCCTTCAGACGCCGACTGCCCGTAGTTCGGGATGAAAGCCAGCGGCAGCCTGGCCAGGTTTGAATGAGCGGAGGTTGGCTTCGATTTTGGGACTAAGATTAGAGAAGTAATCCAGACCAGGCATAACAATAATGTAAGCAGGATGAATGCCTTGGATGATCGTGGTTTGAGTGTCGAGTTTGTCTGTTGGTTAGTGTTTATTGCAGACATGGACTTTCTCCTTATACAAATTCCCCGTTTTATTTGGTGCTTGAATTGAACAGTTGAATGCTTCTCTAATGGATAAAACGGAGAAATGTATAATTTGTCACGATCAAGTGATTACCTCTTGGGGTCTATCCTCGACAATAAGTTTTGGGTCCCACTCAAAACAACTCAGTTTCAAATCCCCATCTTCAACAGCCAGCGCGCCCATATATTCGCTCCCTAAGGATATCGAAATCAAAGACCAGCGCCAGCTTTCGATCGGGTTCTCGTGAACTTCCAATTGGACAAACGACACTCCAGGGGTAAAGGAAACTTCAAATGCATCCAATGCAATTGAAAGGCCTTCACCCCTGGCTTTAATATAGGCCTCCTTGCACGTCCAAAACTTGAAAAATGCTACCTGGCGTTCTTGTGGATCCATTTCTTGAAGAACCCCGACCTCTCTGGGTGCAAAAAAACGGTCTGCAATTTGCAGATCACACAATTTGGGCAGGATGTGTTCCAAATCTACGCCGATTTCACGATCAAGAGTAACCGCGATCAGGGCCAGGTTTCCTGAATGGCTCAGGTTAAATTTGACGTTATGGCCTGGGAGATTATTTTTTAGATGCGGCTTTCCATACCGGTTAAAGGCATAGCGTATCTCGCTTGCGGGGGTTTGCAGGTAATGGCCCAAAATGGTGCGCAGCATTCCATGCGCGGTTACAAAGTGAACCTGGTCTTTTTTGTAATGAAATTTCTGTGCATGGTCGATCTCTTCCTGGCTCAGTAGATCTTCAAGGCGTTGGATGGTTTTATAAGGCAGATCCAGGCTTGCTCTCCATAAATGGATCTGACCGGTTGTTAGCACCGGGGGGCCCTTTGGATTAATCCAGGAAACCGGCTGGGAATCCATCGATGGATCTCCTTAAGAAATTACAAAACTTTAAATAAATCCCGAGCAAGCCTTTCCAGAAGCCTGGAGGCGTCGGCCTTCAGGAAGAAGTGGTCTCCAGGGAGAAAGCTGACCTGGAATGATCCGCGAGTGTGCTCTTTCCATGCGCGTAGATCCTCATTACTGACGAAGGGATCCTGCAAGCCTCCGATCACGGTCATTGGAGTGTTCAGGGGTTCACCAGGGACAAATTGATAATTATCACATACCGAAAAATCAGCGCGAAGAATTGGAAGAAGCAGATCGCGCAGCTCCGGACAGGCCAGGACCTCTTCACTTGTTCCATTAAGCTCGCGCAGGCGGTTGATGAGCTCCACGTCGGTAAGGCTTGAAACCGGGCGCTCTTTGGATCGTAGCTGTGGAGCAGGATGGCCGGAGAGGAATAGATAGCGCGGCTCCAGGCCATCGTGGGCACGGAGGTAACGCGAAAGCTCGAAACTGAGCAAGGCGCCCATGCTGTGGCCAAAAAAGGCAAATGGAGACTTCAAATGGGGCAGCAGCCCTGCTGCAATGGTCTCTACCAATGATTTCAGGCTGGTTTGTAGCGGTTCGGCCAGGCGCCTCCCATGACCCGGAAGCTCTACCGGGAAGACAGACAATGGTGCGGGTAAGCTGCGCACCCAGGAGTGATAAATCGATGCACTGGCGCCTGAATAGGGAAAGCAGAACAGGTTAATTCCGCTGTCCGGTGGATTAGCACCGGATGGGATCCAAGAGGTAGTATCTTTGAACTCCAGGTCGACCATGGATTTCACCTTTCTTCCCTAACGACTTCTGGGGCAATCACCGGCTCCCGTACTGTAGCTATCTCTGCTTCTGACTGGACAGACGAATCAAGATCGGCAGGCGGCGGGCTGAACAGAAATTCACGAAATGCGCGATCCGTAGCGATCCAACAGGAGAGAAGCGTCATGATGGCGCCGGACACGAGGTAAATAAGACCGATGTTGTGATTCGCCAGATCGGCAATCACACCAGACAGGCCCATCGCGATGGGTGTGATAGCTCCAGCAATCGTACTCAACAGGCTGTAGACTCTTCCCCGGATTTCTTTTGGCGTACGCAACTGCAGAACAGTGGTCAGGATCACGGTCACATAACCACTGAATATCCCACCCAGAAACACCAGGGCCATTGCCCATTGAACCATGTTGGTCAAGCCCAGCGCCCCCTGAGAAATTGATTCCAGGACCATGAAGCCGAGCATAAGATTTCCGGTTATGCGAGCGCTGAATCGCCCGGCCCCGGAGATCACGTACCCGATCAACGCGCCAACCCCATAAATTGCTATCAGGTATCCATACCAATCCACGTAGACGCGAAGCACATCTTCGACATAAAAGGGTAGGAGCATAATGACCGGTACAGTGAAGAAATTGATCAAGGCTGAGATGAGTACGAGGTTCCGCAAACCTGGCCGACCACGCACATATCGAATACCTTCGCGGGTATCCAGCAGATATTGATTGAGCGCTTTCTTACAGCCCGGCACCTCCGTGGGGATTACCTGGGGAATGGTGATAAAAACCTCCAGCACAGCAGCCAGCAAATAGCCAACGCCGTTAATCAAGAACAGGATCGGCGCGCCAAGAATGCGGAAAACGGTTCCTCCGATCCCCTGACCGATCAGGGTGGAAAGCTGGAAGGATACCTGCATCAACGAATTCGCGGTATTGACCCGTTCTTCAGGCGCAATATCCGGGACCGCGGCGATAATGGCGGGGGTAAAAAAGGAGCCAACCGTATTGACCATAGTAGAAACCACGAATAGCCAGATCAAGAGGGGGGTCAGGGGCTCGGGCCGCAGAATCATCCAAATCACCAGAGTAACCACACTGATCCCACGGATGGCATCGCTGAGGATGATGATTAACCGGCGAGAATGCCGGTCAGCGAATACGCCGCCCAAAGGTCCCAGCAGGATTGCCGGTAGGCTGGAGAACATCATCAGCATCCCCATCAGGGTCGCTGATTCGGTTTCATGCTTGACCCAGAAAAGCATGGCTATCGCAAACCCCTGAGAGCCCAATGAGTTGATGGTTTGCCCGATGAATAAGAGTGTAAAGTTCCGGTTCATCAATTTTGTTGGTCGAGCCATTCGTTTCTCCGATCTCGTCAGGTCATGCTCAGTTAAAGGTTAAACCGCTTCCTGTAAGCCAAGCTTTTGAATACAGGTATGGATTTCACTGGCAAGCTCTTTGACGAAGGGGGGGTGGATCATGGTCAAATGGTCGCCTGGCACCAGGATCGTTTCCACTCCCTGGATAGCGAGTGTTGCCCAACCCAAGTCCAGCTCCATCCCCTCATGATCTTGCTCCCTGGCCCGGAACAGAGTGATCCGTCCTGGATACGGCTGCGGGTGATACCCGCGCCAGGCCTCAGTCTGGGTCTTCATAATCTTGATGAAGTGAACGAAATTCTCCAGTGTAATTCCCGGATAGATAAACCCTTTTTTCAATCCTTTTTTCCAGACGATGGAGACCTGTTCTTCAGCGGAATATCGGCGTAACTCCTCCAGGCTGATGGGGATTTCCTTTCCGAACAGGTTGACCAGGTATTCAGCGTCATCTTTCATTTTGGGGGTTGGAATACCTGGCCCTTGATCCAGCAGTGCCAGAAAATCGACTTTCTTACCCATGGCAACCAGTTGTTGGGCCATCTCGTAAGCAATAATGACGCCTAATGACCAACTGCCTAACCGGTAAGGTCCTTCTGGTTGGATAGAGAGCATTGCCTCTACATAGGCGCCAGCCATCTCTTCGATGGCGGTATGCAGCTCCTGATCTCCATTCACCCCCCGCGCCTGGATGCCGTAAAAAGGTTGCTCAGGCCCCAGGGCTTCAACCAAGTCAACGTAGAAATGGACGCTGCCGCCCGACGGGTGGACGAAGAAAAGCGGTGTGCGCGATCCTTTGGGATGGAAAGGAACCAGGAGCGATTCCTGCTCGGTTTGTTTCCCTCTAAGGACGGCAGCGACCTCCTCGATCGTGGGATGCTGGAAAATACCGGCCAAGGAGATCTCCATTCCGAGGCTTTCTTTTACCCGGGTCATCAGGCGAACGGCGAGCAGGGAATGCCCTCCCAACTCGAAGAAGTTGTCACGCAAGCTGATCGGGTGGACGTTGAGCACCTCTTCCCAGATCTGGCGAAGCCTGTACTCCAGCAGATCACGCGGTTCGATGATCTCTCTGTCCAAAGCCGCCGTCCGATCGGGTGCTGGCAGTGCCTTACGGTCGATTTTTCCATTCGAAGTTAATGGGAATGAGTCCATCTGGACGAGGAAGGAGGGCAGCATGTACTCGGGCAGCGAACGGCGTAAGAATTCGCGGATCGATTTCAGCTCGATCACTGCGCCAGGGAGAGGTACTGCATACAGCGCCAACTGCAGATCCCCTGGATCGCCAGGCCCGGGTACAGCCGTCACCGCCACGGATTGAAGATCGGGGTGCTGGCTGAGGGCAGCCTCGATCTCGCCCAATTCTATGCGAAAGCCGCGGATTTTGACCTGATCGTCCAGACGACCAAGGAACTCAAGACTGCCATCTTCGTCATAGCGGACGAGATCCCCGGTCCGGTACATGCGCGCGGCCTGGATTGATTCGAACGGGTTGGCGAGGAACTTCTCCGCGGTCAGCTCTGGCTGGTTGAGATACCCCCGCGCCAGGCCGGTTCCCGAGATATAGAGCTCCCCAGGAATGCCAATGGGCACCGGCTGAAGATGGTCATCAAGCACGTACAGGCGAGTATTGTCAATTGGCCGGCCGATTGCAGGAGTCTTTTTTTGGACAGGACTGACGGGAACGATCCCAGATGTACTGACCACCGTATCCTCGGTGGGCCCGTAGTTGTTCACGAGTGCGAAGGGCATCTTTTGAGAAGGGTAGAGGTGCAGCCGGTCGCCGCCGGTGAGCATATAGCGCAGGCAGGCGCTTTCCGGCCAATCCATCTGCAGCATTTCTTCGGCCAATGGGGTGGGAATGAAGGAAACCGTGATCCGGTTGGCAACAAGCCAATCTTTCAGCTTCACCGATGATGCCCGGGTGGCATCATCAGGGATATAGATGCTGGCGCCGGCGGTCAGATAGGGCCAGATTTCCCAGACAGATGCATCAAAGCCCTGACCGGCCAACTGCGTGGCCCGGTCCGCCGCGGTGATCCCAAATGCATGCTGATGCCAGAAAACCAGGTTGAGCAGGCCGCGGTGTTCGATCAGAACGCCTTTAGGGCGGCCGGTGGAACCAGACGTATAGATCACGTAAGCCAGGCTGCCGGGTGTCACCTCCACGTCCAGATTGGAACCGGGCTGGGCGGTAATATCCTGCCAGCCGGTATCCAGATTAACCACCGTCGCACTCTCCGATACGTTGCTAAATAGGTCCAGATCGCTCAGGCGCTGCTGGGTGAGGAGGGTCGAAGCCCCTGAATCGGTCAGCATGTACGCCAGGCGTTCTGGCGGGTAGGTCGGGTCGAGGGGTAAATACGCACCGCCGGTTTTGAAGACTGCCAGGATGGCAACCAACTGGTCAATCGAGCGTTCCATGCAAATGCCAACCAGCCGCTCTGGACCGATCTCCCTTTTTCGTAAATACCACGCGAGGTGGTTGGCGCGCTGATTCAGCTCTTGATAGGTGATGGATAATTCCACATCCGCAGCCGAGACCGCCGCAATCGCATCTGGAGTGCGACAGGCCTGCTCTTCAAAGATTTTCAGGACGCAGCGATCCTGGGGAAATTCCACGGCAGTCTGATTCCACTCCACAAGCAGCCGGTGTTTTTCCGCGGGGGTTATGACAGGCACGGACCAAACCGGCCGGGAAGGCGAGTCGATAAACCCTTTGAGAATCGTAGCCAGGTGGCCGAGCGTCCGCTCGATCTCAGCGGCATTGAAGCGTTGGGGATCATAGAGGATCCGCAGCAAGAGTTTCTTGTCGACCCCGGCCACCAGGTTGAGCGGAAAATTGGTTTGCTCCGTGGAGTGGACGTTGGCGATCTGGAAGCTTCCCTCGACGTTTTGCACGGAATTGGAGATCGGGAAGTTCTCAAAAACCAGAATGCTTTCAAAGATAGGCTCCCCGCGGCGCATGTCGCTCCAGTTTTGAACCTGGATCAGCGGGCTGTACTGGTACTGGAGCATTTCCGCGAACTGAGCCTGGATCGATTTCAGCCATTCCTGGACCGGGGTGTTCTCGCCGATCGCCACACGCAGGGGCAGAGTATTGATGAACAATCCAACCATCTGCTCTGCGCCGCGCAGATCTGGTGGCCGTCCCGAGACGGTCACTCCGAAAAGGACGTCTTTTTCCCGCGAATACCGGCTGAGCAGGAGCGCCCAGGCGCCTTGAAGGACGGTATTCAGGGTAAATTGATTTCGCCGGGCGAAAGCCTGGAGCGCAGCCGTTGTGGCCTCATCGATCACCGTTTCATTCTCTTTTACCCCTGCAGTTATTTCCCGGCGAGATCTGTCCTGCGAGTGCTCGGTCCTGATGGGAGTGGGTACCGTAAAGCCCTGCAGCTTCTGCCGCCAGAAGGCCTCCGCATCGGAAAGGCTTTGCCGCCTGAGCCAGAGGATGTAATCCCGATACGGTTGGACAGGCGGCAGGTTGACCGGGTTTCCCCGGCGAATGGATTCATATTGATAGAGCACTTCCTGAAGCAGGAGCGGGACAGACCAACCGTCCAACAAGATATGATGAAAGCTCCACACGAATTGATACGCTTGTGAAGCAATGCGCATCAAGGCCAGACGCATCAAGGGGGCTTTGGTCAGATCAAATCCACACCGCTGATCCTCAGCAATAAATGCTTGCAGACTCGCCTCCTGCTCATCGGGAGAGAGGCCTGTCCAATCTTTTTCCTCCAGCGTCAGAGCGGCCATTTTCTGAACGACCTGGACTGGCTCTTTCACGCTCCGGATCAGAAAGTTCGTCCGCAGGATCGCATGCCGGTCAATCACCTTTTGCCAAGCGTGCTCGAAGGCTGGAACGTCCAGCTCTCCATCCAGCCGACAGTAGACCTGTTCGTGGTACACCCCTGACTGGGGAGCATACAGGCTGTGAAACAACATTCCTTGTTGCATAGGCGATAGCGGATAAAAATCTTCCACGTTCTTCATAACCAGAGTCCTTACGCCTCCAACTTTTCGTGTGCCTTTTTCATCCCAACCACCTCATCTTATATCTCCGTCCAGGTCAGAAGGGTCGTCTTGATCGAGCTCTTCCAAGATTTCTTTGAAGTCAGATGCATCCCAACCGAATTCCTTAAAATCCTCCGTAGAGAAGAATTCTGCGGTGGGCCGGTCCTTTTCGTAGATCAGTTGGCGCAGCGATTGGATAAACTCATTTGAGACGCGTTCTATCGTGGCGGGATCGTGCAGCTTCTGGCTGTAGGTCCAATCGAAGCCGAGCACGCCGTCCAACACTCCGCCGGTGATATCCCAAAGAACAGTCCGGCGGTCCTCCGGGCTGCGCTCCGCGCCGCGCGGTTCCCCAGACAGGCTGAAAGGGCTGTCCTCGAGCAGAGCATCGAACTGGCCAAGATAGTTGAAGCTGATTTCTGGATCTGGCAGTCTGGCGAGTTGGCGGCGGACCTCGGGGTCAGGATGATAGGTGCGCAGCAATCCGTATCCTAACCCATTGCCCGGCAGACCGCGCAACGCTTCTTTTACAATCAAGAGGCTCTTCTGCAAATCGCCCCGGTCCGGTCACCAGACCCGCAGAGGATACTGGGTAGTAAACCAACCGATCGTCCGCGAGAGATCTACGGGCCGGTCGATCTCCTCTCTGCCATGGCCTTCCAGCTCGATCTGCCATGCGGATTTTCTCGACCAGGCGCGCAGCGCGTGCACCAGGGCCGCGACCAGCAAGGTCTGGACTTCGCAGTGATAAGCTGCCGGAGCTGAGTGGAGCAGTTCGTGGGTTTCGTTCCAATTCAGCCCGACGGTGATGCTACGTGCATCTGCTTCGGTGTTCGACCCACCCGGATGGTCCAGACGAATGCGAGCCATTTTGTGGACCGCGGGATTCAGCCAGTAAGCGGTCTCATCCAGCACAGCTTGGCTGCGAGCATACACCGCCAGGGCTTGCGACCATTCCCGGAAGGAGGTGGTTTTCGGAGGCAGGACGACCGGGAGGTTCTGGCTCATCTGGCTGAATATCGCGCCCAGGTCTTCGAGCAGGATGCGCCAGGAGACTCCATCCATGACCAGGTGGTGAGCGGTGATCAACAACCGTCCACCGCGCTCTTCACCCAGCCAGCAGACGCCAAAGCGGATCACCTCTCCTCTTTCCAGGTTCAGGCTGCTCTGCAGCTCTTCGGCTACCTGGCCCAGGGCGGCTTCGCGGTCGGTGTCGGCCAGGGTAGAAAGGTCCTGCCAGATCACGGGCGCTTTCTCTGGCAGCGGAGCGTGCTCGGCATTCCAGGCGCCATCGCTGCCTAAGAAGAACCTCAACCGTAGGGCGTCGTGGTGGGCAAGCAGCGCCAGGACGATCTGCTCGGTCTGGGATGGATTCGGCTCCTCATTGAACTTCAGCAGGAGCGATTGGTTCCAGTGATTTGGCCGCGAGAGGTTCAGGTTCGTGAACCAGGTCTGGATGGGTGTCAGGTCGACTTCTCCATCAACCAGACCCTGTTCTGCCTGGACGAGTTTGCTGCTGCCCGCCTGGGCGAGCCCGGCGATGGTTGGAAATTCAAAGATCATTCGCGGCGAGAGGTTCAAGCCGGCCTGCCTGGCGCGGGACACAATCTGGATGCTCACGATCGAATCCCCGCCCAGCTCGAAGAAATTATCCTCGACGCTGACCTCTTGCAGGCCCAGCATCTCGCGCCAGATCGCGGCCAGGATTTGTTCCGCCTGGGTCCGTGGGGCTACCCGTTCAGAACCGCCCTCTTGCGATGCCGGGTCGACGGGATGGGGCAGCGCCTTGCGGTCGAGCTTGCCGTTGGGGGTCAGCGGCAGGTGGTCCAGGACGACAAAGGCTGAGGGGATCATGTAATCGGGCAGGCGGGTCTGGAGGAAGCCGCGCAGGCGGTCCAGGTTGGGTGTCGTGTTGAGGTCATCGGGTACCAGATAGGCCACCAGCCGCTTGCGCTCGTTTTCTTCCAACACCCAGGCCGCGGCTTCTTTGATGCCCGTAAACTGGCCTAACAAGGCCTCAATTTCGCCCAGCTCGATGCGGAAACCGCGCAGCTTGATCTGGAAATCGACCCGGCCCAGGCACTCTATGTTCCCATCGGGTAGATAGCGGACCACGTCCCCGGTCTTGTACATCCGGTCTTCCGGATTGACGCTGAATGGATCGGGGAGGAAGCGTTCAGCGGTGAGCTCGGGCCGGTTCAGGTATCCGCGCGCCACGCCTGCTCCTGCGATGTACAGCTCACCACGCACACCGACCGGGACTGGCTGGAGGAATCGGTCGAGGACATACAGGCGGGTATTGATGATCGGCTTGCCGATAGGAATGACGCCGGTTTTGTGTTTTCCGCGGGGCGCGGTGTAGACGCAGCAGCCCACGACAGTCTCGGTCGGCCCGTACTCGTTGACCAGGTCGGTCGCCGGGGCATTTTCCTGCCAGGCGGCGATGTGGTCCACCAGCAGGTTTTCGCCCCCAATGATAAAGGAATGGGTGAGCCGGGCAGCTTCTCGCGGGTTGACCTGCTCGCCAATCAATTTGAGGTGCGCCGGGGTGATCTTGATCAGGCTGAGGTCCTTCTCGCGGCTCAAAAACTCGGAGAGCGCCTCCACGCCCTGATCCTCGGGGAGCATGAAGACCGTCTTTCCGGCCAGCAGTGCCGGGAAAAGGCTGGTGACGGTCAGATCGAAGGAGATCGATGAATGAACCGGCGTCCCTCGACCTTCGACCAGCGGGTAAGCGCGCTGGCACCAGGTCAGGTAATTGACCAGACCGCGGTGAATGATCATCGCGCCTTTTGGCTTTCCGGTGGACCCGGAGGTGTAGATCACATAGGCCAGATTATCGGGGCCTACACCACTTTCGGCGGGTACATCGCTTTCCTGGGCAATGACATCCCAATCCCGATCCAGGCAGATCACCTCTACGCCCATTTCAGGCAACCCGGCGAGCAGCCTTTCCTGGGTCAGCAAAACAGGGACCCGGGAGTCCTCCAGCATAAACGCCAGGCGGTCGGGGGGATAATGGGGATCGATGGGGATATAGGCGCCCCCGGCTTTCCAGATTCCCAGGAAACCCACCATTAGTTCCAGCGAGCGCTCCATACATATGCCCACGCAAACCTCTGGACCGACCCCACGCTTGCGGAGGAACTGGGCCAACTGGTTAGCCTGCCGGTTTAGCCCGGCGTAAGTCAGCGAGCTGCCCTGGAACGTGACCGCCACCGCGTCGGGAGTACGGGAGATCTGCTCCTCGATCAATTGATGGGCGCAGAGGTGGGATGGGAATTCCGCCTGCGTATCGTTCCACCCTTCGATGATCTGCTGGCTTTCAGCGAGGGTGAGCAGCGGGAGGTGGCCTAAGGTTTGGTCCGGGTTCTGGACGATCCCTTCCAGGAGCACCTGGAAATGGTTGATCAGGCGGGTGATTGTCGAGTCATCGAACAGGTCGGTGTTGTATTCCAGGGCGCCACCGATTTGCTCGCCCTCTTCGAGCATAAAGAGGGTCAGGTCGAATTTGGCCGTTCCGCTGTGGACCTCCAGTGGGGAAACGCTCATCCCGGGGAATTCCTGGATGCGCTGCGGAGTATTTTGAAAAACCAGCATCACCTGGAAGAGCGGCGTGTAACTGAGGTTTCGCTCGGGCTGCAGGGCGTCGACAATCTTCTCAAAGGGCATATCCTGGTGGGCATATGCTGAAAATGCGATTTCGCGGACGCGCTTGAGCAGGTCGCGAAAAGACGGATCTCCGGAAAGATCGGTTCGCAGGACGAGCGTGTTGACAAAAAATCCGATCAGCGGCTCGATATCCGCGCGGTTGCGGTTGGCGATGGGGGTGCCCACGCTGATATCCTCCTGACCACTGTAACGGGCCAGGAGAACCTGGAATGCAGCCAGGATCAGCATGAACAGGGTCGCATTTTCTTGCTGGCAGAGAGCCCGGATCCGCGCAGACAGCTCGGACGAGAGACCGAACGTCTGGTAAGCGCCGCGGAACGACTGCACCGCTGGTCGAGGTCGATCTGTGGGCAGCTCGAGGAGCGGGGGGAGACCTGCCAGCATCTCTTTCCAGAAGCTGAGTTGACGTTCCAGCACCTCCCCTTGCATCCATCCCTTTTGCCAGACGGCGTAGTCCGCGTACTGGATGGGAAGCCCGGGGAGCGGGGAGGCTTTTCCAGCGGAGAAGGCGGCATACAGTTGAGTGATTTCCTGGACGAGGACGTTCGTCGACCAATCATCCCCGATGATGTGATGCATGGTGATCAGGATGACGTGATCTTCCGCGGATAGGCGCAGCAGAAGGACGCGCATCAACGGCCAAACCGCCAGGTTGAAGGGCTGTTGGGCTTCGATCTGGGCCAGACGGATCACTTCCCGATCGCGCGCGTCGGCGGGCAACCCTTCCAGGTCGATGACCTTCACACGCATTTTGCTTTCCGCCGCAATACGCTGGATGGGCTTGCCATCGATGGTTTCGAAGGTGGTGCGAAGGATCTCGTGGCGGCGAACCACTTCATTCAGCGCCCGTTCGAAGATCCCAATGTCCAGCTTGCCGGTCAGATGAACCGACTCGGGGATGTTATAGAAGGGGCTATTCGGCTCGAGCTGGTCCAGGAACCACAGGCGCTGTTGTGCAAACGACAGGGGTAGATCCTGGTCGCGCGAGACGGGCTGGATCGAGCCGCCCTGAACACCTGCCTGGGTACGCCGGGCCTCATCGATTTCTGCGGCGAAGGAGGCGATCGTGGGGGATTCGAATATTCTCCGCAGGGGTAAATCGACCTGGAAAACATCCCTGACCCTGGAGATGACCTGGGTGGCCAGGAGCGAATGTCCACCCAGGTCAAAGAAATTATCTTGCATGCTGATCCGCGCCGGTTCCAGATCCAGGATCTGGCTCCAGATCCCCAGCAGGGTTTCTTCCGTGGGGGTGCTGGGAGCGACATAGGTCTCTTCCCATTCCTGGCGTGAAATCTCGGGCTCCGGCAGCGCCTGGCGGTTGACTTTGCCATTCGGGGTCAGCGGCAGTTTATCAAGGATGACATAAGCCGCGGGAAACATATAATCGGGCAGGTGGGCTTTGAGGAAGGAACGCAGGTGGGCAAGACTGAAGCCCTGCATTTGGAGAAGCGCTTCCACCGCCTGGTCGATCTTTGCCTGTTCTCCAGCACGCGGATCGAAGCGGATCCCGATCGTGCTGCCCCGCACCCACCAGACGGTGCCGGCGACATTCAGCTCGGGGAGCTCCTCAGGCAGGTGGATCGAAAGCTGCAGAGATTGGCCTTTTTGCCAAGGCAGTCCTGAGCCAGACAAGCGAAGACCTCCGGTGGAGAGGTTTTCCACCTGTGCTTCGAAGGACTCGCCGCCGTCCCATTCGATCCGGCATCCTGCTTTGACTGGGATGCGGATCCTGCCGCGGCGCAGGTCGGTGACCGCGTGTTCCGCTTCCTTGAGCTGAATTTCGCGGGCTTTGCGCAGGACCGGGCGCAGCCCTACCGCTTTCCCAGGCTCGCTGTAGAAGACCACCCCAGCGTCCATCCCCTGCCGCCAGACAATCCGGCCTTCGAGTGACATCTCTTGCTCCTGGTCCGGAAAACTGATTTTCACAATCAGGCTTTGGCCTGCGCTCCACTCCACGGGCACATCGACCAGACAGGCCCCTTTTTCAGAGAGATCGATAGCCATCAGATCTACAGGCTGGCTCTCAGCCTCGACCATCGAATCAGGCAGCATCGCGCTGACCTGGCAGCGAGCCTGAAGGGGAATGCGGTCCATGGAAATATCCGCCACCAGGTAAGCAACCAGGCACTGATTCTTCCCTCTGGTGACGCTTTTCTTTTCCGGGTTCACATCGCGCGCGACGACCACGGCGTCATGTACCGCCGGGTGCTGGCGCAGGACCGATTCGATCTCGCCAATTTCCACGCGGAAGCCGCGGATTTTTACCTGCTCGTCGAGACGACCCAAGAATTCGATCTGTCCGTCTTTCAGATACCGGGCCAGATCTCCCGTCCGGTACAATCGTGATCCTGGGGTGGTATCAAAGGGATCGGGGATAAACTTTTGTGCGGTCAGCTCGGGTTGGTTCAGGTATCCTTTGGCGACACTGAGGCCTCCCACGAATAGCTCGCCGTGGACCAGTGGAGGAACGGGTTGAAGATGCTTATCCAGGATATACAGGCGCTGGTTTGGATAGGGTCTGCCGATTGGGACAACCGCGTCAGGCGGGAAAGGTAACTCTGAGCCTTCAAAGTAAGAGCTGTCGATGGTAGCTTCGGTTACCCCGAACGAGTTGATCACCCGGGTCTGCGGCCCGCACAGGCTGCGGATCTGGTTGAACTCTTCCACATACCAGATGTCCGACCCGCAGATTAACCGGCGCATAAAGGCCAGGTCCTGGCGGCTGGCCTGCAGGTAGTGGATCAGCCCGCGCAGCACTACCGGGACAAACTCCGCGCATTCGACCAACTCGTGAACCATCAATCCGTATAAATCCTGCGGTGAAAGGAGATATTCCCGCGGGCACAGAACCAGTTTCCCACCTGAACACAGGGCTCGAACCAGGTCCCCCGAGAATACATCAAAGGCAAAATTCGCCATCTGCAGGTGAGAGCGTATCTCCCCCAGATCGTATGCTTTTTCCCAGGCCAGGTAAGCGTTGACCAGGTTCCGCTGGTGAACGAGGACCCCTTTTGGCCGGCCGGTCGACCCGGATGTGTAGATCAGGTAGGCCAGGTTTTCGGGACTGGTCCGGTTTTCCAGCGGCTCCGCACTTTCCAGCTCGATTGATGGCCATTGAGCATCGATGCAAATCGTCCGGGCGGAATGTTCCGGAAGATTAGCGACCAGGCGTTCCTGAGTCAGCAAGATCGATACGCCCGAATCTGCAAGCATGTAAGCGAGTCGTTCGGAGGGGTATGTAGGGTCGATGGGTAGATATGCGCAGCCCGCTTTTAAGACACCCAATACTGCAACCACCATTTCCAGCGAGCGTTCCATGCAAATACCGACAGCCACGTCCGGACCGGTTTCGAGCCGGGACAGGAACCGGGCAAGCCGGTTCGAACGCTGGTCCAGTTCCCCATAAGTCAGGATTTCGCGTTCGCCGGTTTTCGATTCCGGGGGCATCCAGACCAGCGCGATCGTATCGGGATGCTTAGCCGCCTGGGACGCAAACAGGCCCTGAACGGTAGCCGTTGAGCGCGGGTCGACCAGCACTGTATTGTTCCAATCTTCCAGTATCGCCCGGCGTTCTTCACCCAGTAGGATTTGGATCGTCGAGATGGACTGGTCAGGATTGGTGAGGATTCCTTCCAGCAGCAGCTCAAATCGGTCCAGCATGGCGCTGATCGTGTCTTCGTCAAAAAGGTCGGTGTTATATTCGATCGAGGCATCCATGCCGTCGATCATTTCGGACAGGGATAGGGTCAGGTCGAACGTGGAGGTGCCTGTTTCGGCTTCGATGTTGGTCAAATTCAAACCCGGGAGTGAATACCAGCGGACCGGGGCATTCTGTAAGATGAACATGACCTGAAAGATGGGGTTGTGGCTCAGGTCGCGATCGGGTTTGAGGATCTCTACCAGGGTGTCAAAAGGAAGATCCTGGTTGGCAAACGCGTCCAGGATAACCGGTTTGATCCGTGCGAGCAGGGCGCGGAAAGAGGGCTCGCCCGAAAGATCTCCCCGGACGACCAGGGTATTGACGAAGAAGCCGATTAGATCTTCCAGCTCCGTGGTGGTCCGGCTGTGGTAAGGCGTTCCCACGCACAGGTCGTCTTGCCCGGTATAGCGGTACAGAAGGACCTGAAAGGCGGTCAGAAGGGTCATGAACAGGGTCGCGCCTTCCGCCCGGCTGAAGGTTTTGACCCGGGATAACAATGAAGCCGGTATTTTGCGAGAGAAGGATGCCCCGCGGAACGACTGCACTGGTGGGCGAGAGCGGTCGGAAGGTAGTTTGAGAACGGGGAGGTTCTCCCCCAGTTGTTTTTTCCAGTACTCGATCTGGGTCTGCAGGCCGATTCCCGCGAGTCGGTCGCGCTGCCAGATGGTGAAATCGGCGTACTGGATGGGCAGGTCCGGCAACGGTGAAGGCTCTCCACGTGAAAAAGTCGTATACAGAACCACGATCTCGCGGATCAATACCCCCATCGACCAGCCATCGGAAATGATGTGGTGCATGGTCAGCAGAAGAACGTGCTCCTCAACCCCCAGAACGAGCAGGCTCACCCGGAACAAGGGCCCGCGGTGCAGATCAAAGGGCCGGCGGGCTTCCTCTACCGCCAGCCGCTGAATTTCACTCTCCCTTTCTTCAACCGGCAAGGACTGGAGGTTTACCAGGGATAGGTTCAGCGGTTGATCCAGGGCGATCACCTGGACAGGCTGGCCGTCCTGTACGTGAAATGTTGTCCGCAGGGTTTCGTGACGGCGAACGATCTCGTTCAGCGCGGTGCTAAGCGCGGACACATTTAAATGGCCCTGCAAGCGCACGGCCGCAGGGATATTGTAAAATGCACTCCCCGGTTCGAGCTGGTCCAGAAACCACAGGCGCTGTTGAGAGTAGGAGGCCGGAAAAACATAGACCTCCTCTGCCGGTAAGTCAAGCTCAGAATTCATCCCCACTGTCTGTCCTTCCGATAACGACTGCATATTATTGTTCCTTCCCGCCTTCCGTTAATGGTGGGCTGCCTTTTTCAATCTCTCTAGCCAGGTCCCGGCGCAGTACGCGCCGTTCTGCTCGGGAAACCGGCTGGATGACCGGTATAGGCGCTTGGACCGGGTTGACTTTGCTCTTTTCAACGTCTTCGGCCAGCTCGGCGATCCGAGGGTGTTCGAACAGGACCTTTAGCGCTAACTCGGAGGAAAATTCTTCTCTCACCCGCGAGATGAACTGCGTGGCGAGCAGAGAATGGCCTCCCAGGTCAAAGAAGTTGTCAAGAACCCCAACCCGGTCCAGATTCAACAGGTCGGCCGCGATTTCAGCCAATCGAGCCTCTATCTCATTCCGCGGAGCCACGTATTCGCGTTCCAGAAATGGACGGCTGGAGTCTGGAGCTGGGAGCGCGCGGTGATCGACTTTCCCGCTTGGGCTCAAGGGGAGCGTCTCCATGATCGTGAAGGTTCCCGGCAGCATGTATTCGGGCAGCGTCTTGTGTAAGAAGCTGCGCAGCTCCGCGAGCGAGGGTGCCGGTAACCCAGCCGGGACGATATAGGCATCCAGACGGTCCTGATGTATCGTCGCAGCAGCCTGCAAGATGCCCGGGTGCTGGAGGATGGCTGCTTCCACTTCTCCAAGCTCGATGCGGAAGCCGTGCAGCTTCACCTGGTGATCCGCCCGTCCGAGAAATTCCAGGTTCCCGTCGGGCCGGTAACGCACCCAGTCCCCGGTCCGGTACAGGCGGGTGGTTGGATCCTGGCTGAATGGGTCGTGAATAAATCTTTCCGCGGTCAGGTCGGGCCGGTTCAGATACCCTCGGGCCAGGGGGACTCCCCCAACCAGCAGCTCACCCGGAACCCCGACTGGCACCGGCTGCAGGTGTTTGTCCACCACCATGAGATAGGCATTGAGAACAGGCCGCCCAATCGGGGGCAGGCCGGTTTCGCCTGGATCGCAGCGGTACATCGAAGCACACACTGTGGTTTCGGTAGGTCCATAGGCATTGAAGAACCAGCGGCCCGGGGCCCAGCGGTTAACCAGCTCTGCGGGACAGGCCTCGCCTGCTGCCACCAGGACACGCAGGTCTGGCAGGCTCGCCGCGGGGAGCAGTTGCAGCACCGATGGAGGCAGTGTGGCATGGGTGACCCGGGCTTCCTGGAGCAAATGGAGCAGATCGGGAATGGAGGCCAGGACCTCCTGGCGGGCCAGCACCAGGGCGCCGCCGTTGCCCAACGCCATGAACGTTTCCCAGACGGAGGCGTCAAAACTGTAGGAGGAGAATTGGAGCACCCGGCTGCGCGCCTGGACCGCGAACGCTTTGCGCTGGGTTTCGACGAGATTGCACAGCCCGTGGTGTTGGAGAAGCACGCCCTTGGGCTTTCCGGTTGACCCTGATGTATAGATGGCGTAAGCCAGGTTTTCAGGGCTGGCCCTGGACGGCAGGTTCGCGGCTTCGTATCCGGCGATTTCTTTCCAGACGGTGTCCAGAAGGATTCGGTTGCCAGAAAATTCAGGCAGGTGGTCTTGCAGGACTGCCTGGGTCAGCAGGATCGAAATCCCCGAATCGGCGATCATAAAGGCCAGGCGGTCGGTTGGGTAGGATGGATCGAGAGGCAGATAAGCACCGCCCGCTTTGAGGATCCCCAAGATCCCAACGATGCACTCAATGGAACGGGCGGCGCTGACCCCCACCAGTGTTTCGGGCCCGACCCCCATCGATTGGAGATGCCGCGCCAGCCGGTTCGCCCGCTGGTTCAGCTCGTGATAGCTGAGCACCTGGTCTTCGAAAAACAACGCCGGGTTATCGGGATTAGCCTGGACGTGAGCTTCAAATAACTGGTGGGCGCAGCGGTCCAGCGGCGCGGGAGCCTGGGTCTGGTTCCACTCGACCTGCTGCTGGTGGAGCTCCTCGGGAGAAAGGTAAGGGATCTTCCAGATTGGTTGGTCCGGGTCGCGGATGATCGCCGCGAGCAAACTTTCAAAATGGCCCGCCATCCTCTCGATGGTCTTCGCGTCCCACAGATCAGCGCTGTATTCCAAGTCACCCACCAGGCCTTTGGGGGTAAGCGAGCAGGATAGGGTCAGGTCGAAGGTGGCGGTCCCGGTGTGAACCGGCAGCTCGGTGATTGTCAGCTTCTCCAGCCGGTGGATTTCGTTCAGCGGCGGCTCCAGGACGAACATCACCTGGAACAACGGGGTATGGCTGAGGTCGCGCTCGGGCTGTAGCGCTTCCACCAGGTTCTCAAAGGGTAAATCCTGGTGTGTGTACGCGCCCAGGCAGGCCTCGCGGGTACGGGTTAACAAATCGCGGAAGGTGGGCTCTCCAGAAAGGTCGCCGCGCAGCACCTGGGTGTTGACGAAGAAACCGATCAGTCCTTCGGTCTCAGCGCGGTTGCGGTTGGCGATGGCGGTTCCCACGGGGATATCTTCCTGCCCGCTGTAGCGAGCCAGCAAGACCTGAAATGCCGCCAGGAGGGTCATGAACAGGGTGACGTTTTCCTGTTTGTCCAGCTCTTCCAGCATCCGGCTTAGCTCTGCGGAGAGGCGGAAAGAAACCACACCTCCCTGAGAAGATCTAAGCGCCTGGCGCGGGAGGTCGGTGGGCAGCTCCAGGAGGGGCGGCAGATTGGCCAGTTGCTTTTTCCAGTAGGCCAACTGCTGCTCATAATTCTCGCCGCTCATCCAATCCCGCTGCCAGATGGTATAATCGGCGTACTGGATCGGGAGAGGGGCGAGAGGAGATGGATATCCGCCCGTATAAGCCGCGTACAGGCTGGTCAGCTCGTGCAGCAGCACGCCCAGGGACCAACCATCCGAGATGATGTGGTGGATGACCATCAGCCCGACGTATTTCTGGGGCGCGAGTTCGAACAGATACGCTCTCAGCAGTGGCCCGGCAGTCAGGTCGAATGGTTTTTGTGAGTAAGCCTTCAGCCAGTTTTGCAGGTCTTCTTCTCGCCTTTCTGGCGGGGTCCCGGTCAAATCATGGCGTTGCAGTGGAATCTCAAGCTCAGGCAAAATGTCCTGCGCGGGGACGTCGTTCTGGAGGATGAAGCGGGTGCGGAGCGTCTCATGGCGGCGTACAATTTCGTTCAGGCTGGCCTGCAGCGCTGAATAATCAAGGTCTCCTTCGAGGCGGACCGCCAGGGGCAGATTGTAGGATAGGTCCCCTGGGGCCAGTTGCTCCAGGAACCAGAGGCGCTTTTGGGCAAAGGAAAGCGGCGTGGGTCCCGAGCGTGAAGCTCGCTGGAGGGGGGGTTGCTTCAAGCCGTTGCTGGCAGTCAGGTAGGAATTGACCCGGGTCGAAAATCCCTCCAGGGTCGGCGCTTCGAACAGGTCGCGCAGCGGCAGGTTGATCTCATAGGTTTCCCGGACCCGCGAAACCAACCGGGTCGCCAGCAGAGAATGCCCTCCCATTTCAAAGAAGTGACTGTCCGGGCGGATCTGGCGTACACCCAACACCTCTCGCCACAGCTCCGCCAGTCCCAGCTCGAGAGGAGTGCTGTTCGCCTGCCCGAAGGCATCCGTGTCCTTAAACGGGTCCTCAGGGGCAGGCAGTGCATGCCGGTTCACCTTACCGCTGGGTAATAACGGAAGCGCAGGTAAGAACACATATGCCTGAGGTACCATGTAGATGGGTAACCGGCTCTGGAGGAAGCTGCGCACGTCGTTGATCGCGGGCGGGTATTTCGTGTCGTTTGCGACGAGATAGGCCACGAGGCGCTTGTCGCCGGGGATATCTTCACGGGCCAGCACGACCCCCTGGCGCAACCCGGGATGCTGCTCGAGGGAGGCTTCGATCTCACCCAGCTCGATGCGGAGCCCACGGATCTTGACCTGGTTATCCAGCCGGCCAAGGAATTCGATTTGCCCGTCCTCTCGCCAGCGACCCAAGTCACCGCTCTTATATATCCGCGTGCCGGGCTCGGGGTTGAATGGATCCGCCAAAAAACGTTCGCGGGTCAGGTCGGGTCGGTTCAGATACCCCCGGCCAACGCCAGCCCCGCCAATATACAACTCGCCCGGCACGCCAATGGGGAGGGGTTGGAGGTTCCTATCCAGAATGTAGATCCGGACGTTCGCAGCAGGGTAACCAATCGGCACGGGGCCGAAAATCTCCATGTTGGGCGAGATTAGCCCCAGGCAGGCGCCGATCGTTGTTTCCGTCGGTCCGTACCCGTTCCAGAACTGCACCTTTGCTGACCAGCGGGCCGCGGTCTGCGGTGGACAAACGTCTCCGACCGAGGTGACCGACCGCAGCAGGGAAAAATCATCCGGGGAGAGCAAATCGATGACCGCCGGGGGTAGGAGGAGATGGGTGATGCCCTGCTCCTGGATCAGCCGGGTCAAATCAGGCGCGGATAACAGGGTATTATATGGCGCGAGGACCAACTTTGCGCCGGAAGACAATCCAATCCCTATCTCATCCAGCGAGGCATCGAAGCTGGCAGAGGCGAATTGTAATATCGTGCAATCCGGATTCAAAGCCAGCAGGTTTTTATGGGCGGTGATGAAATGGACGTAATTGCGATGTTCCAGCATCGCGCCTTTTGGCTGGCCTGTCGACCCGGAGGTGTAGATGATGTAAGCCAATTGCTCCGGGTTCGCCCGGTTCTGAGGAACAGTTTCTGGTTGCGATTGGATTTCTGGCCAATCCCTATCGATCAGCATTGTTTCTATCTCAAATCCTGAAAAGCTGGAAAGAAGGGATTCCTGGGTGATCAGGATCCGGCTGCTGGAATCGGCCAGCATAAAGGCCAGGCGTTCCTGCGGAAGCCTGGATTCCAGGGGCAGATATGCACCTCCCGCCTTCCAGATCCCTAATAATCCAACGACCTGTTCGATGGATCGTTCCAGGCATACTGCGACACACACCTCCGGGCCCACCCCATGCGTCCGGAGATAGTGCGCCAGTTGGTTGGCCCGGCGGTCCAGGTCCGTATAGGTGATCGCCTGGTCCTGAAATACAACCGCAGTTGCTTGAGGGGAGCGGGCTGCCTGTTCCTCGATTAACTGGTGCACGCACCGATGAGCTGGAAAATCAGCCCGGGTTGCGGTCCATTCGTCCAGGATAAGTCGCCGTTCAGCAGGTGTGAGGTTATTCAACAGGCCAATGGGCAAAGCGGGATTTTGAGCAATACTTTCCAGGAGCGCAGTGAAGTGCCCAACCAATCGGGAGATGGTTGCCGGATCGAAACGGCTTGTATCGTAGGCGATCACGAACCGGATCGGGCTGCCAGGTGAGATGGCCATGGTCAGCGGGTAATTGGTCTGTGCATGAGCGGAACCCGGTTGGATCCTGATTACGCCAACCTCCATTTGGGAAGGATCGACCGGATAATTCTCATATACGAGCAGGGTCTCGAACAGAGGAAGGTCGCGCGGGACTTCGCTCCAACCCTGCACATCGATCAGAGAACAATATTCATACTGGCGCAGACGGGACTGCTGGATCTGCAGATCGCGAAGCCAATCCAGGCAGGGGCGCTCTGGTTGAACCTGGACTCGCACCGGCAGCGTATTGATCAGCATGCCCACCATGCTCTCCAACCCGGGCAGGTCCACCGGCCGTCCCGAGACAGTGGCGCCGAATACCACATCGTCCTCGCCCGAATAGCGGCTCAGCAGGAGGCCCCACATACCCTGGATGAGCGTGTTCAGGGTAATCTGGCTGCGGCGGGTCAGATCCCACAACCCCGCGCTCAGCTCCTCCGAAAGGGCGCGTTTCAGACTGGTGTATCCTTCTCCCGCGCCCGGCTGTGGGAATCCAATTTTCAAGGGAGTGGGGGTGGAAAACCCTTTTAACGCCTCACGCCAGGCTGTTTCTGCGGCTGTTTTGTTCTGGCGTTGGAGCCATGCGATGTATTCGCTATAGGGATACGGCGCTGGAAGGCGCGGGACGCTCCCCTGCCGGAAAGCGGAATAGGCCAGCGAGAATTCCTGAAGGAGGATAGGCTGCGACCAGCCATCCAGGAGCAGGTGGTGGTGGCTCCAGACGAAAATGTATTTTTCTGGGGCGGTTCGCAGCAGGGCAAAGCGCATGAGCGGCGGCTCGGCCAGGTCAAAGCCTTTTTGCCGGTCAACTTCCAGGAACCGGTCCAGGTCGGCCACCTGTTCCTCCTGGCTCCTTGAAGACCAATCCTGGATCACAAATTCCACGCATACGCTCCGGTAAACGATCTGGAGCGGCTCATCCACGTTCTCCCACAGGAAAGTCGAGCGCAATGCCATGTGCCGGTCGAGCAAGAACTGCCAGGCGCGTTGAAATGCGTTCAGATCGATCGCCCCGCTGAGGGTCCAATTGGATTGTTCGAAATACACGCCTGACTGTGGCGCGTAGAGGCTGTGAAACAGCATGCCCTGTTGCAAGGGAGATAAGGGTAGGATTTCCTCGATGTCCTGGTCGTTCATGGATTCCCTTTCCTTCTCGCTCGATCTAATTTCGATAAGACCTGGTCCAGCTTCCTCTGATCCAGTTGCGCCAGCGGAAAATCAGAAGCGACCAGCGCGCCGGAATCAGGCGAAGCGGCGGAATCAAGGATCTGGCGCAGTGAATCCTGGCATATGTGGACAATCTCAAGAATAGTTGTATCCCTGTGCAGTCCGCGGCTGTAGGCCCATTCCACGCGTAGCTGTCCGCCGCTGATCACCGCGGTGACGTCCCAGATGGAAGATCGTGGATTGTCTGGCCCGTGGTCTGGCCCGTGGGGCTCTTCGGAAAGGGAGAAAGCAGATTTCTCCCCCGCCGCCTGCACCTGGCCGAGATAGTTGAAAGTGATTTCACCCCTGTCTGTATCATCCAACTCCTGGCGGATCTTTGGATCCGGATGGAGCCAGCGGAGCAGGCCGTATCCCACGCCGTTCCTCGGCACCTTGCGCAGTTCTTCCTTCACCTTTCGTAGAAGCTGCGCCGGGTTTTCCACCCCACTGAGATCTATCCCGAAGGGATACAATGCGGTGAACCAACCGATGGTGTGAGAAAGATCGAAGGTATCGAACTGGCTCTCGCGGCCATGGCTCTCTAACAGGATCTGCCAGCGCGCCTTTCCGGACCAGCTCACCAGAGACTGGAATAGGGCCGCGACCAGCAGGGTCTGGATATCGGTGTGATAGGCTGCCGTGGCTTGATGAAGGAGACGGTCTGTCTCACCTTTGGAGAGCACGAAGGCCTGGGAAGCAATATCGGCTTCACGATTGGCGCCAGCAGGAACATCCAAAGGAACGCGCGAACTTGAGATGGGCTGGCTCTGCCAGTATGTCAGTTGTTCCAGGAGCTGAGGTGAGCTGGTCACACCCGGTAAAGCCCGCGACCAGGTCGGGAAGGAGACTGTCGGCGGTGGGAGAGGCTGTCCCTGGGAGGCCAGGATCAGGTCTTCCAGGAGGATGCGCCAGGAAACGCCGTCCATGATCAGATGGTGGGCAGCAAGCAGCAGCCTGGAGCCGCGTTCCTGCCCCAAATCGAAGAGGGCAGCCCGGAAAAGCGGCGGCTGGGCCAGGTTCATGCTCGTCTGGACCTGGCCACCCAGGGCTTCCATCTCACGGTTCTGGTTTTCTGGGGCCAGCCCGCGGAGGTCAAACTCAAGCAGCCGGAATTCATACGGCGGTTCCACCAGCGTCGATGCCCATTCCCCATCCGGGTCATGTATAAAGGCCAGATGGAAAGCGGGATGCTGGTCGATCACAGCCTGCAGCGCGGATTTCAACGCGGCCAGATCCGTACCCTGGGGAATGCTCAGAAGGAGGGACTGGTTCCAATGGTGAGGGGCGGGCAGGTTCTGGTCGAAGAACCAGCGCTGGATTGGAGAAAGATCCACCAGCCCGGCAGGCGTGGGTGGAGGGGGGGTATTCTCAAACGCGGAGGCTTTTACAGCTTCACCCAGTTTGGCCAGGGTGGGGTTCTCGAAGAGATCGCGCGGGGTCAGGAGCAGCCCGGCCTGGCGAGCACGAGAAACGACCTGGATCGAAAGGATCGAATCACCGCCCAGGGCGAAGAAATTATCATACGGCGAGATCGAGCCAGGATCGAGGGAGAGCACTTTGGCCCAGATCGAGCGCAGAGCGGTCTGCACTGGCGTCAGCTCGGCGCTGGCTTCCAGGGAGGGGGCCGGCAGATCGGGGACCGGGAGAGATTTGCGGTCCAGCTTACCGGTCGGGGTCAGGGGGAGGCGGTCCAGCGGCACAATGGCAGAGGGCAGCAGGTACTCGGGCAGCCGGGAGTGGAGAAAATCGGCCAACTCCCCGGGTGATGGGGCAGCTCCTGGATCAGTGGGTACATAATACGCTGCCAGGCGCTTGCGCCCATGATTTTCGTGGACGCAGGCCGTCGTCTCCTTGACCCCCGGATGCTGGCTTAGAACCGCTTCGATCTCTCCCAGCTCAATCCGGAACCCGCGCAGCTTGATCTGCTGGTCGATCCGGCCGATGTATTCCAGGTTGCCGTCAGCCAGGTAACGAACCCGGTCGCCGGTTTTGTACATCCGTGCGCCGGGGGTGGGATCGAACGGCTCGCGGACAAAGCGTTCCGCGGTCAGCTCGGGCTGGTTCAAATACCCGCGGGCCAGGCCGATGCCGGCGATATTCAGTTCGCCCTGCACGCCAACCGGAACGATCTGCCCGTGACGGTCCAGCACGTAGAAGCGCATATTTTGAATGGGCCGGCCGATGGGCATCCGCGCTTGTGCGTCCATCTCGGGGGTCGGGCGATACCAGGATGCGATGATCGCGGCTTCTGTTGGACCGTAGGTGTTGAGCCAATCGACCCCGGTGATCTCTTTCCAGGCAGCATATTTTTCGTAAAATGCCTTTTCTCCACCGACCGCCGCCAGGCGGAGGGAGGCAGGCACGGGACGCTTGATTTCCGCAAGGTCCGCCACCAGGGCGTGCCAGTAGGCTGTGGAGCAGTCCAGGATTGTCAGCCCGAATCGTTCGAACCAGTCGAAGATCTGTTCTCCAGTCGGCGCTTCTCCCACGGGACGGAGGACGACCAAACCGCCGCTGATCCAGACCGGGAAGATCTCTTCGACGGCGGCGTCGAAATTGAGCGAGGAAAACTGCAGGATCCGGTCCTGGGGCGTCAGGCTAAACAGGTCCACACAGGCCAGGTTGTGGTTGACGATAGCCCGGTGAGGAAGGGCCACTCCCTTGGGTTTCCCGGTCGATCCCGAGGTGTAGATCACATAGACCAGGTTTTCGGGAAGAGCCCCCGAGGCAGGGTTCTGATCCGGCCGGGTTTGAATCTCAGGCCAGTCCTGATCCAGGCGCACGATCCGGTCTGGCGGGAAGGGGATTTTCCCGGCGTGTTCGGCAGTGGTCACGACCAGGCTGACCTGGGCATCGGAGAGCATGAATTCCAGCCGTTCGTGGGGGAAGCTCACGTCCAGGGGAAGGTAAGCACCTCCGGCCTTCATAATTCCCAACAGGCCAACTCCCATCTCCGGCGAGCGCTGGACGCTCAGCCCAACCACCGTGTCGGGCTGGACACCCAATTCGTGGAGATAGTGAGCCAACTGGTTGGCGCGCCGGTTGAGCTCCGCGTAGGTCAGGCGCTCCAGGAAAGCGACCCCGGCGAGGGCAATCGCATCGGGCGTGCGCTCCACCTGTTCTTCGATCAATTGGTGAACGGTCCGGTCAAGCAAAGGGCTCGGGCGGGCAGTAGCGTTCCATTCGAACAGGATTTGCCTTTCCTCAGCTTCAGAGAGAAGAGGTAGATTCCAGATGGGTCTGTTTGGCTCCAGCAGGGCAGCTTTCAGAAGGATTTGGAAATGGGCCGCCATTTGCTCGATGGTCATCGGATCAAACAGGTCAGTATTGTATTCGAACCCGCCTGAAAAATGATCGCCGGCTTCTTCTAACACCAGGCTCAGGTCGAACATGGAACCACCGGGATCAAAATCCACCCAGTCGATCGCTAACCCAGGCAGCGGTGGAAAACTCATCGGTGCGTTTTGTAAGATGAACATCACCTGGAAGAGCGGCGAGCGGCTGGTATCTCGCTCTGGCTGTAATGCATCGACGAGCTTTTCAAAGGGAATATCCTGGTGGGCATACGCGCCCAGGCAGGTTTCGCGAGTACGAGCCAGCAGTTCCCTGAATGTAGGCTCGCCGCCCAGTTCGCCGCGGATCACCAATGTGTTGAC
>DATKLX010000004.1:0-5430 GCA_035542155.1 Anaerolineaceae bacterium | reverse complement strand
ATTGCTTCCTGCATGGTATCATTAGTCTCCTGGTTGGGTATATCGGCTGTCTGTTCACAACTCCAATATACTCAACCAGGTCCTTTTTGTGCGGTTTTTCTGCCTCCATTTCTTACTTTTCTAATTCATTCTTCAGAGCTGTATCAGTAGAAACCAGCTTCTCAAACATTGGAACGTGTTCTTGTGGAAATTTCCATCCTACATTCATGCATTTGGGATGGTCGAATTCCATCAATCTGGGAGACTTGCTACGATGAGATAAGGATTTCCCTGCCAGATTCAACTATAATGTCTCCTATTGGAGCCGACCACATCGATGTTCAGGCAGATATCGTCCTTCTATCTTCGCATTCGCAATGCTGTGGATTACCCTCTGCGCCAGTTCTTTCGCTGGCGGCGAAGTGGGCTGCGCCTACCCACTGGCACGTCCGCCGGTCTTTTCAGCGACCTGCCCACCGGCCAGCGCGCTCGGGCGATTAACCTCGCTGATCGCCTTCACGCGGAATACCATCTTGAGCCTTTATTGGTAAACACCGCTGCGGGGATCTATCGTGAAAACCTGTTTTATCTCGATCTGCTCGAGAGCGCCCTCGAGCGTGCTGACGCCAGCCTGGGCAACCCATTTGTTGCCGCCGATATCGGCCCTTCGCATTGGTTCTACGTTCGCGCTTTATATTCTCTGCTGCGCTGGTGGCGCTGCCCGCAAGGGCGCGATCTTTCGCTGACCGGCTACGAAGTGGATGCCTACCGCGTCTATGCCGATTTTCACTCTCGCTACGATCACGCCCAGGCTCATATCCGCGACTTACCCGGGGTCACCTTCCTTCCCCGGCCTTTCCAGCGCCAGGAATCCAGCCTCGACCTGGTTCTGATGCTCTTCCCATTTGTATTCGAGCGTGACCATCTTCTCTGGGGGCTTCCGGCCGGCCTATTCCAACCCGAGCGCCTGCTCGAAGATGGCTGGCTCAGTCTCAAGCCGGGAGGCGTGCTGGTCGTCGTCAACCAGGGGAGGGACGAGCACAAGGTCCAGGCGGCTCGCCTGTCTGCGCTGGGAATCGTTCCCCGCGCAGCCTATCGCCAGGACCCGCTTCTCTTCAGGTATGCATTCGACCGGTACGTTCTGGTATCCATCCGTGAACCCTGACCCCGCCGCCACTGCCGACCGCGCGTACGATTTTCTCTATCGCCTCGTGACCGACGTGGGCCCTCGCCCGGCGGGTAGTCCGGCCGAAGACCAGGCCCGGGAGATGCTGGCTGGCGATCTTGGCCGCTGGGGATACATCCTCCAGCGCCAGTCGTTTCACTTTGCCCCTCAGCCCGACTACTTCCCCTTTTACCTCGTCCCCGCAGTCATCTTCCCTCTCGCGGTATGGCTTGTTCCTTCTTTTCCCTGGCTAGCGCTGCTGCTCCCACTCCTCCCGCCCCTGCTTCCCCAACTGGCCGATCTCCTCGCCGGTTTGCTCCGCCCGTCCCATGAGAGCTGCAACCTCCTGGCCCTTCCGGAGGGTGCCGAACTTGCTAACCTGGACCTGCTCCTTGTCGCCCACGTCGATACTGCCCGGGCGATTCCCTCCAGAGGAGAGCTCTGGTACCAGTGGCGCATCCAGATCTTCCCGGTGATGCAGCGTCTTGCATGGATCCTGGCCGGCCTGGCCCTATTGAATGTCTTTGGGTTGAATATTCCCCGGGACTTTTTCCTGGTTGGAGGGGTCATGGCCAGCATGCTTTCCATAGCCCTCCTCGTCCAGGATCTCTGGGAGCAGCCCGGCAGCCGTGGACATTTTTCTCCGGGCGCCAACGATAACGCCTCCGGAGCAGGCGTGCTCATGGCCCTGGCCGAGCAAATCTCCGCGCATCCTCCTCAGCGTTTGCGTGTCGGCTTTGCCTTCAGCAGCGCGGAAGAATGCGGCCTAACCGGAGCCAAGGCGCTGGCCCGGGCGATGGCCCAATCTGGCGCGCGGACGAGGGTGGTCAGCGTCGATATGGTCGCTTCCGGCGACCGCCTCAATGTGGTCACCCGGGCGGGCCGCTTCTTCCCCCGCCGCAGCGACCCTGACCTGGTCGCCTGGTTGCACCGCGCCGACCCCCAGGCCGGCGAGCTGGTCTACACCTTGCGCAGCGGTGACTTCGTTCCCTTCATCCAGGCCGGGTTGCCCGCTGCGGGCCTCGAAGGCAGCGGCTCTCCCCGTTTCTGGCGCGCCTACCATACCCTCCGGGATGGACTGGCTGTGGTCGAGCCCGCTGCCCTGCAGCGCACCGTCTCGACCCTCACCCAGCTCATCTGGCTGCTGGATAAAGAAGCGAGGTTTATTGGGAATATGCGTGAAGAGGGACATACCACGGCGGATCCCAAAGAGCCAGAAGCGAATCTTGATTCTGCAGCGGGTGCCCGGTTATAATTTCCCCATCTGCTGTGGCTGGCATCTGATCAGACTCACGATTCCAAATCCATTTGAGCCCTGAACGGAGAAAGGAAGTTCCATGCGCATTGGAGTCATTTCCGTCCTGTATCAAAACCTCACCTTCGAGGAAGCCTTGGAGAAGATCTGCTCGGCTGGAGTGACCGCCATCGAGATTGGCGTGGGCGGTTATCCAGGCAGCCATCACTGTAAAGTGGACGAGCTGTTGGAAAGCGCGGAGAAACGCAAGGCGTATCTCGAGGCAGTCCGCTCGCGGGGGATGATCATCAGCGCCTTTAGCTGCCACAACGAGCCCCTCTCTCCAAACCAGAGCCTGGCGCGCGAATCAGACGAGGTCATCAAAAAGGCCCTGCGGCTGGCGAGTTTGTGCGAAGTCCCGGTCGTAAATATGTTTTCAGGCCTGCCCGCCGGTTCGCCGGGGGATACCTCTCCGAACTGGATTACCTGCCCCTGGCCGCCGCATTTCCTCGAGATGCTCGATTACCAGTGGAACCTGGTCGCCATACCCTATTGGACAGAAACAGCCAAATTTGCCGCCAGGCAAGGTGTGAAGATTGGCATCGAGATGCACCCCGGCATGTTGATCTACAACGTGGAAACCATGCTGCGAATGCGCGAGGCGGTTGGACCGGCTCTGGGCTGTAATTTCGATCCCAGCCATTTGTTCTGGAACGGCGTCGACCCTGTGGCTGCCATCCGCAGGCTGGGCGACGCCATCGTTCATGTGCATGGGAAAGACTGCTACGTCGATTCCTTCAACGTCTCGGTGAACGGTTGCAACGATCACAAGCCTTATACCCGCATCCCTCAGCGCGCCTGGACCTTTCGCACCATCGGTTTCGGCCACGATGTGAAAGTCTGGAAGGATATCGCCAGCGCCTTGCGGATGGTCGGTTACGACTACGTTATTTCCATTGAGCATGAGGATGGGATGATGTCCGTGGACGAGGGCCTGAGCAAGGCCATCGCTGTCCTCAAAGAGGCCGTCGCTCTCGATCCCCCCGGAGTAATGTTTTGGGCCTAGCCTGAACTATTCCTCTTGCATCGCCTCCAGCAGCCCTCTACCGATGGGCGTGATCCGAAAAGCAGCCAAATCCTTGTATTCCCCTCCGAGGACCGGGTTTGGTGTATATTCCCTTTCCAGAATACCAAAGTCCGCAAGTGGATTGATCACCGCGCTTTCGATCATATATCGAAGGGGATTGAAGGCAAAATCCTGGCTTTCCGGGGGTATTTCAACGCCGGTCGTCTGAATCAACTCCTTCGCGAATAGCTCAAAGGCAATCCGTGGTTCTGTAGCCAGCTTTAAAAGGTGGGGAAGGGTTTGCTCCTTGATCAACGGCATCAAATAATCGCCGGCGTATCCGATATGCGTTGCGATGAGCCAGTTGACGTTGTGCCACCAGGTCCAGAGCAGATACGATACCTGTTGAGCGGCAGTCGCCTCCAGGAAGGATTCTCCCCGCGGAGTTAAAACCCAACGCCTGCCCGGACCGCCATCAGCCAGCCTGCCGACTGACGCGAGTCCGTGAACCCGATAGAGCGGCCAGACATCAGCTTCACTGCGAACGCGATAAACCCTGTCCCCCAGGTCATATTCCAGGCTGGGCGGGTGAATGAACCGGGCGCAGATTTCCTGAACCACTTTTAGCGGGAAGTTGCCGGTCGATTGCGTACCAGTAACCTTGTGATCTCGCAGGAAGGTAAGCAGGGTTACAGTGTCCCGGCGCAGGGGCAGCTCTTCAGCGATGGCTCGCTGCTCGCTTGGAAGCCTTTCTGCCCAGGACGAATTGAAATCCTGCTCTCGCTCGCTTAACCAGGCCTCATCAACGTACCAGGGGTTATCCCTTTCCGCGCTCCGGCCGCGGCCCATTTGCCGCAGCCGGGAATTCACTTCATCCAGGTCGAAGTCTTCCGGATCGAATTCCCCACCGAACCAGTCCGGTTCATCGCCGGGCTCAGCGTTTTGTGGATTGCGGAGTTCTTCCAAAAATTCTTCGTAGCCCCAAACCCCACCCACATCTTCTGGTGGGCAGGCTCTCTTGCCTTTGATGCAAACGGGATAATATTCTCCCTCTTTCGGGGTCAAAATCTCCTCCACCGCCAGGGTGTGATGCCAACTGTCTCCAAAATCGTACTCATACGAAAAACGTTGGCCCGTTCTGCGAAATACCTCGCCCAATTTATACTTTTTTTCATCCTGCTCCCCCAGATCCCCAAACTCATCATCCTCAGGATTGCCAAAGTACGAATCATCGATCGTGAACATGTGCAGGTGGGAATCTGTCCAGCCCATTACGATTTGAAGAATATCATGCAGCTTGAGCAGGCTGATGTTGTCGGGGACCAGGAACCGCCGCCAGATGGGCGGGTGAGTATCATCCAGGGACACTTTAATTTGATAGATCTTTGCAGGGGGTCTGGGCATACTGGTCTTCCTATTTTTCCACCAGAAGGATCAACAATTCATACTGATTTTACAAAATGATCCCCACAATGTCCAGTTTTCAATTCTTAAAAAAGTCGAATAACCCATCAATTTCTTTGTTCATCTGACTTCCTGCTGCGTTCTTCGCTTGAACCGCTTTTGCCAGGGTTTGGTCAGGATTAACAAACATTTCATGATCGGTAACCAGCTTTTCTCCTTCTGATCTGATGGTGGGATATTTCAGTCTGCGCCGGATTTCTCCAGCAAATTTTTTTAAAAAGCGATCGCCTAGCAAATTATGCATTTGGTTCGCCTATTGATACCTTTCCCTATTCATGTAGCCCTCGAAAGGCGCAGATCTACTTAACCGGTTTCAGATCCTGGGGGCCAATCACCCCTGGCCTGTTAGCCACTTATAGGAGATCAACCAGGGTCTACGTTGTCATGGAGCGAAACTGCTAAAAAATACTCATTCCGGATAGTAGCCCGGTGTGGAAAACGAATAATGCAGGGGCATTCGGAATCCTGACCAGCTCAATTAACCCGACAACCCAGATCAACGCATCCATCACATTCTTAAGG
>DATKLX010000003.1:0-46968 GCA_035542155.1 Anaerolineaceae bacterium | reverse complement strand
TGGAGATGGTGATGCCGGGGGATGACGTCAACCTGGAAGTGGAGTTGATCGTCCCGGTGGCGTTGGAGCAGGGCTCCAAGTTTGCAATTCGCGAGGGTGGTCTGACGGTTGGCGCCGGCGTGATCACCAAGATTCTGGACTAGGTAGAAATAATCATGGCAAAACAAAAGATTCGCATTCGACTCAAGGCATACGATCACCGTGTCCTGGATCAATCCGCAAAGCGGATCGTGGAAACGGCCGAACGAAGCGGCGCTCACGTGGTTGGGCCTGTCCCGCTGCCCACGAAAATTGAACGCTTCACGGTCCGCCGCTCGACTTTCATCGATAAAGACAGCCACGAACACTTCGAGATCCGCACCCACAATCGCCTGATCGATGTCCTCGATCCGGATTCGAAGACAATCGATATGCTCATGCGGCTGAATTTGCCGGCCGGGGTCGATATCGAAATCAAGATATAGCATAGGTGTGTTCTCGAGCGAAGCCCGAGAACAACGGCACTTCGCAAAGGGTTGGAATTTCCCTTTTTGCTGCTGAAGAAACTATTGCATCTTTTCAATAGAGTGGTATAATTCCACGGCTTCGGGAGCGGAAAGTCGTACTCTCGTTGAGGAGGCGGTAAAAGAGCGGGTTTGTGGGCGAGCACACAAAAAAGAAGCTCGCAGCAGCCCACTGACTGGACCGCGGTCGGAGATGATGCAGCCAAGCCCAGGCTGACAGTCTCGTCAAGTTCGCAATCTGACAAAGGAGAACAATCAGATGTTGAAAGGGCTCATTGGGAAGAAAATCGGCATGACCCAGATTTTCGATGAGAGTGGCGCTGCCATTCCGGTTACCATCATCGAAGCTGGGCCTTGTTATGTCACCCAGGTGCGTACGGAGGCCAAGGAAGGCTATTCGGCCGTGCAGTTGGGTTTCGGCGAAGTCAAGCCCAAGCGCTTAACGGGCGGTGAGTTAGGCCACCTCAAGGTGCACAACCTGCCTCCACTGCGCTTTTTGCGAGAGTTCCGCTCGAAAGAGCCGGGCGTCAAAGAAGGGGACCAGGTTACGGTCACCCTTTTTTCTGTTGGCGAGCGAGTCGATGTGATCGGGACCAGCAAGGGAAAAGGCTTCCAGGGTGCAGTCAAACGCTACCACTTCAAAGGCGGGCCGAAGACTCACGGACAGTCTGATCGCCAACGCGCGCCGGGCTCGCGCAGCTCGGGAACGACCCCCGGGCGGGTGTACAAAGGCTCGCGCGGCGCCGGTCATATGGGGGATGATCGGGTAACCGCACAGAATCTGAAGGTTGTACTCGTGGACGGGGAGCGGAATCTTCTGGGGGTTTGCGGCGCAGTGCCGGGTGGCAAGGGTGGCCTGGTAATGATTAAGGAGGCGCGAAAGCAGTAAGCTGGCTCGCGCTGAATGGGAGCGAAGTGACTATGGAAGTTGACGTCTTCAACATGGAAGGCCAGAAGGTCAGCACGGTCGATCTGCCCGAGATGATCTTCGGCGCTCCAATTAACGTGGATCTGATGCACCAGGCTTACATCCGCCAGATGGCGAACGCGCGCCTGGGTACGCACGATACCAAGAGCCGCGGTGAAGTTTCCGGCGGCGGTCGCAAGCCCTGGAAGCAGAAGGGCACCGGTCGAGCCCGCCAGGGTTCCACCCGCGCCCCCCAATGGAAGGGCGGCGGCGGGGCGCACACCCCCCACCCGCGTTCCTATGAACAGAAAATGCCGCGCCAGATGCGAAGGGCCGCGCTGCGCTCCGCGTTGTCGGCCAAAGCTGCCGAGACGGGGATCGTCATCCTGGACAAGTTGTCTTTGAGCGAGCCAAAAACACGCCTGATGGCCAAAGCCCTCAACGCTCTGGTGGGCGACGCGAGTGCTTTAATCCTCATCCCGGACATAACCGCGGACTACGAGGGAGTGATCCGCTCGACGAATAACCTCCCCGACGCGAAGATCCTGCTGGCCGGGTACCTGAACGTGCGTGATTTGCTGGGATATGACAAAGTCGTCTTGCCTCTCGAGACGCTGGACGTCCTGGCTGCCAATCTGGGATAGGTAGGAGGAGAACATGCCGACCCTATACGATATACTCCGCCGCCCGCGGGTGACTGAAAAGTCGAACTACCAGGTCAGCAAGCTGCACCAATACGTCTTCGAGGTGGATCGAGATGCCACCAAGACTCAGGTGAAGGATGCAGTCGAGACCCTGTTTGATGTAAAGGTATTGCGGGTGAATGTCGTCAATGCGCCGGCCAAGCGCACGCGCCGCGCGCGAAGCCGCCGGCTGATGGTGCGCAACAGGGGCTTTAAAAAGGCTATCGTGACGCTGGCGCCGGAAGACCGCATTCCGATCTTTGAAGGGGTAGAGTAACATGGCCGTAAAGATATATAAACCGGTAACCCCCGGTCTTCGCGATATGACCGGTTATAGTTTTGAGGAAATCACCAAGAGCAAGCCAGAACGCTCCCTAATCGTCTCCCTGCGCAAGCACGGTGGACGCAACTCTTACGGGCGCATTACCGTCCGCCACCGCGGCGGCGGCAACCGGCGCGCCATTCGCATCGTGGATTTCAAACGCGATAAGCGAAACATCCCCGCCAAAGTCGCGGCGATCGAATACGACCCGAACCGGACTGCCCGGCTGGCCCTGCTGGTTTATGCGGATGGCGAGAAGCGTTATATCATCGCCCCGCTGGGCCTGAAAGCAGGTGACACAGTCATTACTGGAACTCAGGCCGACATTCGCCCTGGGAACAGCCTCCCGCTGGCCAACATCCCCATCGGTACGCTGGTACACGCCATCGAGCTGAAAGACGGCCGCGGCGCTCAACTGGTGCGCGCCGCTGGCGCCGCCGCGCAACTGCTGGCCAAGGAAGGCGATTTTGCCCAGATCCGCATGCCCTCCGGTGAAGTGCGCCTGGTCCGCCAGACCTGCTACGCCACGATCGGCCAGGTAGGCAATCTGGATCACAGCAATGTGAAACTGGGCAAAGCCGGCCGGAAGCGCCACATGGGCATCCGCCCGACGGTGCGTGGCTCCGCGATGTCCCCGCGCGATCATCCGCACGGCGGCGGCGAGGGACGGCAGCCAATCGGTATGCCCGGGCCAAAGACCCCCTGGGGCAAGCCAACTCTCGGTTACAAAACCCGGCGGAATAAGCAGACGGATCAATATATCATCCGCCGCCGCACAAAATCAGGCCGTTAGGCGAGCCTGATGGATCAGGTATAGAGCGAAAAAGAGGGACGAGAACATGTCACGATCGCTGAAGAAGGGGCCCTTCATTGCCCCAAAGTTGTTAAAGAAAATTGAAGCCATGAACACTCGCGGCGACAAAAAAGTCGTGCGCACCTGGAGTCGGGCCAGCACCATCTTCCCTCAGATGGTCGGGCACACGATCGCAGTCCACGATGGCCGCCGCCATGTGCCGATTTACATCACCGAAAATATGGTTGGCCACCGCCTGGGCGAGTTCGCCCCGACCCGGCACTTCCGCGGCCATCTGGCTGAAAAATCCAGCTCAGCAAAGGGTAAGTAAGCCATGGCCCACGATATTCGAGCACACGGGAGTTATGTTTCGATGTCCGCCCAGAAAGTTCGTCTGGTGATGGACATGGTGCGGGGAAAGCCCGCGGTGCAAGCCGCAAATTTGCTGCGGTTTACGCCGGGCGGCGCCTCCGGGCCCATTTCGAAGGTGTTGGAATCAGCCATGGCCAATGCCGAAGAGAACTTCGGCGTCAGCCGAGATGATCTGGTGGTATACCGCATCTTCGCCGATGAGGCTCCGACCCGCAAGTGGCGCCGTTTTGGCGCACGGGGCCGGTTCAAGCCGCTGCTGCGCAGGGCGTCGCACATCACGGTCATTTTACGGGAACGGGAGTAAGGAATATGGGTCGAAAAGTTCATCCGATTGGATTTCGTTTGGGGATCAATCAGCCCTGGCAGGGGCGCTGGTACGCTGAAGGGCTCGAATATCGCCAGCAACTCCAGCAAGATTTCGCCATCCGCAAGGTCATCCACACCGAGGCCGATAAAGCCGGCGTTTCCCGCGTGGAAATCGAACGCTTCCCCGGCAAGGTGAAGGTCGTCGTCCACACCGCCAAACCCGGGATCTTGATCGGCCGCAAGGGCGACAGCGTCAAGAAAATGCGCCAGGCCCTCGAAGGGCTGACCGGGAAGAAGATCGACCTGGAGATCAAGGAGATCAAATCGCCCGACATCGACGCCTATCTGGTGGCGACGAACATCGCCGGTCAGATGGAACGACGTGTCTCTTACCGGCGGGCGATGAAGCGAGCCCTGCAGCAGGCCATGCGCCAGGGCGCCCAGGGGATCAAGGTAGAAGTTGCCGGGCGGCTCAGCGGCGCGGAAATGGCCCGCAGCGTCTGGCTGCGTGAAGGCCGTGTTCCCTTGCAGACCCTGCGCGCCGATATCGATTTTGCCCGCGCGGAAGCGCTGACCACCTACGGCCGGATTGGCGTCAAGGTGTGGGTCTATAAGGGCGAAGTTCTGCCTACAGTGGAAGAAAAGGTTGAGACCACTGAGGGTGTTTACGTTAGCGAATAAACCTTCATCCGGGATGATCACCCGGGTGAACGAGAAGAGGTGGCTACAATGTTGATGCCAAAGCGTGTCAAATGGCGCAAACAGATGCGCGGCCGGATGAAGGGAAAAGCCCTGCGCGGGGCCGAGATCACCTTCGGCGAATATGGGCTGCAAGCTCTGGAACCGGGGTGGGTGACCGCTCGCCAGATCGAAGCTGCTCGCCGGACGATCGTCCATGCAATGAAGCGCCGTGGTAAAGTCTGGATCCGCATTTTCCCGGATAAGCCGTACACCCGTAAACCACCGGAAACCCGGATGGGCAAAGGGAAAGGAAACGTGGAGTACTGGGTGGCGGTAGTCAAACCTGGCCGGATCATGTTTGAAATTGGCGGCCTGCCTGAGGATATGGCTCTCGAAGCGCTGCACCAGGCGACGTATAAGTTCTCGATCAAGACCAAGATTGTGTCTCGCCACGAGCTGGGAGGAGGGGCGCAGGCATGAAGTCTTCAGAGATCCGCGCGCTATCCACGGAAGAAATCCGCAACCGGTTGAATGACGCCCGAAATGAGATGATGAACCTGCGTTTTCAGGTCGTTACCGGCCAGTTGACCGACACCAGTCGTCTGAAAATTACCCGCCGAAATATTGCCCGGTTGGAAACCATTCTCACTGAGCGGTTGAGCGCGGAAAAAGTGGAAGGTGATTCATGAATACGCGTCGTCGATTGACTGGTGTGGTAACCAGCAACAAAATGATGAAGACGGTAGTGGTCGAAATTACTCGAACCTACCAGCACCCCCTCTACCGGAAGACCGTGCAGAGCAGCCGGCGGGTGAAAGCCCACGATGAGTTCAACTGCGAAATCGGAGACCAGGTGCAAATTGTCGAGAGCCGCCCGCTATCCAAGGACAAGAGATGGGTGGTCGAGACAGTGATCAAACGCGAGCGCCGCACCGAGGATGCTGGCGTGGTTGGAGAATAAGCCATGATTCAGCAGGAAACCCGTTTGAAAGTTGCCGATAACACCGGCGCGCGCGAGCTGCTCGTCATCCACGTCATGGGGGGGTCTACCCGCCAGTTTGGGTTCGTGGGGGATGTGGTCGTAGCCACGGTAAAGTCCGCTGCCCCCCAGGGCGGGGTCAAAAAGAGCGAGGTGGTGAAAGCGGTCATCGTGCGCTGCTCAAAAGAGTGGCGGCGGGATGATGGCTCTTCGATCCGCTTTGACGATAACGCTGCCGTAATCCTGGACACCGATGGCCAGAACCCGCGCGGAACCCGCATTTTTGGGCCAGTGGCCCGAGAGCTTCGCGAAAAAGGTTTCATGAAAATTGTCTCCCTGGCCCCGGAAGTAATTTAGGTCTGGTGAGATTGGGAGTGAGGCCATGAAAGTAAAAATTCGAAAAGGTGATTTGGTTGAATTAATCAACGGCCGCCTGGAAGAAAAGGGCAAGCGAGGAGAGGTCATCAAAGTCCTCCCCGAGGAGAACCGCGTCGTCGTCCAGGGGATCAACCTGCGGGTCAAGCATAAGCGCCAGCAGCAGGTGCAGGGACGCACCATCGCCCCTGGTAAAGTCCACTTTGAGGCTCCGGTTGCGATTTCCAATGTGATGCTGGTCTGTCCCAAGTGCAATAAAGCCACCCGCGTCGCAATTCAGCGCCAGGATGGCAAGGCGATTCGCGTCTGCAAGCACTGCAACGAGCAGATCAGCGAGTAAGGCGCCTGGAGCGAAAAGAAACTATGAACAAGATGCAATCTCAATATCAAGAAATTGTCCCAGACCTGCAGAAGAACCTCAACCTGGATAACGTCATGCAGGTTCCGCGGATTCAAAAGGTCGTCGTCAACGTAGGGATGGGTGAAGCGATGGACAACCCCAAAGCCATGGACGCCGCGGTCGGCGATATCACCCTGATCACCGGACAGAAACCGGTGGTGACCAAGGCGCGCAAGAGCATCGCGAATTTCAAGCTGCGTGAAGGCCGCACCATCGGCGTGAAGGTGACCCTGCGCGGCGAGAAGATGTGGGCTTTTCTGGATCGCCTAATGAACATCGTTCTGCCCCGCGTGCGGGATTTCCGGGGTGTTTCAGCCGACTCGTTCGATGGGCGCGGCAATTACACCCTGGGTTTACGCGAACAACTGATCTTCCCTGAGATTGAGTACGACAAGATCGACAAGATCCGTGGAATGGAGATCACCATTGTCACCACAGCCCAGAATGACGACCAGGCGCGGGTGCTATTGGCCATGCTTGGGATGCCGTTCAAGAAGGGATCATAATTATGGCAAAAAAGTGCATGACGTTTCGTGAAGCCCGGCGAAAGTATGCCGTTCAGGTGCGCAACCGCTGCCAGAAATGCGGACGTCCACGCGGCTACATCCGCCGCTTTGGTCTGTGCCGCATTTGCTTCCGCGAGTTGGCGCTGGAAGGTAAGATCCCCGGCGTAGTTAAGTCATCCTGGTAAGGCAACCCGGAGGAAGTGAGAATGAGTGTAGTGGATCCAATCGCTGATATGTTGACGCGCATTCGGAATGGCGTGATGATCGGGCAGTCTGTGGTTGCCATGCCCAGTTCGAAGATCAAAGCAGAAATTGCCCGTATTCTGAAAGAAGAGGGCTTTATCGAGTCCTTCGAAGTGGTCGATGGGGCCCAGCCAGAGCAGCGCACCCTGCGCGTACGTTTGAAGTACATCGGGGAACGCCGGGAGCGGCGCCCTGTGATCACCGGTCTTGAACGAATCAGCCGCCCGGGCCGGCGGATCTATACCCGCAAGCAGGATATTCCCTGGGTTCTTTCGGGTGTAGGTGTGGCTATCCTGTCTACTCCCAAGGGTGTTATGACGGGTCAACGCGCCCGCCAGCTCAATGTGGGTGGCGAAATCATCTGCAAGGTCTGGTAAGGACCGGGCAGAGGTAAGGAGGATAGAACTGTGTCTCGGATTGGTCGCATGCCTGTGGCTGTCCCGGCCGGAGTGAAGGTCGACATTCAAGGGACGAGCGTACACGTGAAAGGCCCCAAGGGAGAGATGGAACGCGCCTTCTCTCCATCTATTGGCATCTCGATAGAAAACGGTACCGTCATCGTGCAGCGCTCGTCGGATGCACCGACCCAACGCGCCCTGCATGGGACGACCCGTGCTTTATTATCGAATATGATTACCGGGGTCAGCTCCGGTTTTGAGAAAGTGCTCGAGATCGATGGCGTTGGATACCGCGCGGAAATGCAGGGCGCGAACCTCGTCCTGTACGTTGGGTATTCTCACCCGGTCACGGTCGAGCCCCCGGCGGGGATCTCATTTGACGTGGATACCAAAACCCGGCAGATCAAGGTCCGCGGGTTTGACAAAGAACAAATCGGCCAGGTAGCCGCGGACATTCGCAAGGTCCGCCCGCCCGAGCCCTATAAGGGCAAAGGGGTCCATTATCTGGGCGAGAGGATCCGCCGCAAGGCTGGAAAATCTGGCAAGGCCAAGAAGTAAGGTGGTTGTGTATGGCTAACATGAATCGCACTGAGGCGCGCATCCGGCGGCACAAGCGAGTCCGTAAGGACATTCTGGGGACTGCTGACCGCCCTCGCTTGAATGTCTTCCGCAGCACTGCGGAAATCTATGTCCAGGTTGTGGATGATCAGGCCGGACATACCCTGGCATCCGCTTCGTCCATTGACCACGATCTCCGGTCGCAGATGAAAGGCAAGTCCAAGACCGAGCAGGCCAAACTGGTTGGTCAGACTGTGGCGGAGCGGGCGAAAAGCAAGGGAATTACCACGGTGGTTTTCGACCGGGGCGGTTTCCGTTACATGGGCCGGGTAAAGGCTCTGGCGGAATCGGCTCGCGAAGCCGGACTGGTATTCTAACAAGGCAATTCGAGGGCCTGAATTATGGAAACGACGGATTATCAAGGTGTAGAAAATGCGTTTGACGAGCGCGTGATCGAGATTGCGCGGGTCGCCAAAGTGGTCAAAGGTGGGCGGCGCTTTTCCTTCCGCGTCACCGTGGTTGCGGGAGATAATCATGGCAAGGTTGGGATCGGCGTCGGCAAGGCCAACGCAGTACCTGAGGCCATGCGCAAAGCGACCGATCGGGCGCACAAGAATATGCGCCCGGTGTTCCTCTCTGGGACGACCATCCCTCACGAGGTGATCGGTAAAGTGGCGGGGGCCAGGGTTCTGCTCAAGCCGGCATCCCCGGGGACAGGCGTTATCGCAGCGGGCGGCGTCCGCGCAGTGTTGGAAGCGGCTGGAGTCCATGATATCCTGACCAAGTCATTAGGAAGTGCGAACGTGCTCAACGTGGTTCAGGCCACTTTTGATGCCCTGGACCAACTCAAGTCGCCACAGGAAGAGGCGACGCGGCGCGGCAAGGTCGTCAAGGACCTGCTGCCTTTCTGGGAACGGAGGAAAGATGCCTGAGAAGACCGAATCTCAACCCAAGACGCTGAAGATCACGCTGGTTAAGAGTGCGATCGGCTACTCGAAAGTCCACAAAGCCACCCTGCGTGCACTGGGCTTCCACAAACTCCACCAGACAATTGAGCAGGTGGATACTCCCGCCTTGCGCGGAATGCTGCGCAAAGTGAACCACCTGGTTCGGATAGAAGAGCAGGTATAATTATGAAACTTCACGATCTCAAGCCGAACGAAGGTGCGAAGAAAGAACGCAAGCGGGTCGGCCACGGCATCAGCGCAGGCCAGGGAAAAACCTCTGGTCGGGGCACCAAAGGCCAGCATGCCCGATCCGGCGAGGGTCCACGCCTGTACAACCAGGGTGGTAACCTGCCGTTCTACCGCCACCTGCCATTCATGCGCGGCCAGGGCTTTACCCCACCCAATCGGGTGGTCTACAGCGAAGTCAATCTGGATCAGCTCAGTGCTTTCCCTGCTGACAGTGAAATCACCCCGGCGGTTCTGATCGAAGCATCTCTCGTTCGCAAACCTGAAAATCCCATCGTCATTCTCGGACGGGGTGAGGTCACCGTGCCTCTGAAGGTGCGCGTTCACAGGGTCAGCAAAGGCGCCAAAGCCAAGATCGAAGCGGCTGGCGGCAGTGTTGAAACTCTCTAGGATCAGGTAAGTGTTCCTCAATAAGGAGTTAAGGAGTTCTAAAAAATGAAGCGGTCGGCCTGGCGCTACCTATGGAAGTCAGAAGACATCCGTAAAAAGCTGCTAATCACGCTGTTGCTGCTGATTATATACCGGTGGGCAGCCAACATCCCCGTTCCAGGAATCAATGCTTCGGTATTGGAAACCCTGGCCAAAGGGGGTGGTGCAGCCGGCAGCCTGTTCAATCTGCTCGATCTCCTCTCTGGCGGAACGGTATCCCACTTCTCCATTCTCGCGATGGGGGTTTACCCGTACATTACCGCCCAGATTATCTTACAGTTGCTGATCCCGATCATCCCGGCGCTCGAGCAGAGGATGAAAGAAAACCCGCGGGAAGCGCAGACCTGGATGGAGAAATGGACCGTAATCTTGACCGTCCCGATGGCGGCTCTTTCCGCGATCGGGCAGATCAACATCTTCACCCAACTGGCCGGCGGGCAGCCAATCTTTGCCCATTACGGGTTCAGCCGTCCGGAAGACGTGGTCCCAACCGTCGCGACCATCCTCACGATGATCGGTGGGACCATGTTTGGCATCTGGTTGGGCCAGTTGATCTCGGAATACGGGATCCGCAACCAGGGCCTGTCCCTGATCATCTTCGCCGGGATCGTTTCGCGCATGCCTTCCAGCGTGGGTCAGTTGTTGGGTGACGAGCAAAATCGCTGGGTGCTGGCAGTTGTCCTGATCATCCTGGTCCTGACCATCTTTGCCATCGTTTTTGTCCAGCAAGGACGGCGCAACGTTCCGGTCATGTTCCCCGGGCGGCGGATCGGCAATCGGATGTCCATGCCAGTGCGCAGCCAACTGCCGCTGATGGTCAATATGGCGGGTATGATCCCCTTGATCTTCGCCCAGTCCATCCTGACCTTTCCGGCGATCGTGGCCTCGTATTTTGTGGGCTCCAAAACCACCTGGGTGGCCAACTTTGCTACCAGCATCTATCATACCTTTAACAGCACTTCGGGCTGGTACTCGGTGTTCTACTTCTTGATGGTCGTCATCTTCACGTTCTTCTACACAGATGTGCTCTTCACTCAGCAGAACTACGGTGAAAACCTGAAGAAGCAAGGCGCGCAAATCCCGGGCGTGGTGCGTGGAAGCCCGACTCAAAAATACCTGACCAAAGTCCAACGACGGATCACCCTTCCCGGGGCTCTTTTCCTGGGAATCGTGGCGGTGCTGCCTTATTTGCTGGGGAACTTCCTTCCGCTGGGCGCACGCGGCGCAGGGTTGTTCCTGGTCTCTTCGGCCGGGCTGCTGATCGTGGTCGGCGTGGTTCGGGATACCTTCAACATCATCGAAGCCGAGCTCAAGCTGCACGGCTACGAGGAAAAACTGATCAAGGGGTAAAAGAAAGACTATGGCCACTTACATCGTCCTGCTCGGTCCTCCAGGCGCTGGCAAAGGCACCCAGGCTCAGGTCATTGCCGATAAGCTCGGTTTACCCCACATCTCTTCAGGCGATATCTTTCGCGAGAATCTGAAGAACCAGACGCCTCTGGGTATTCAGGCGAAGGGGTATATGGACCGTGGTGAGTTGGTCCCGGATGACGTCACCATCGCGATGATCCGCGAACGACTGCAGCAGCCAGATTGTAAAAATGGAGCCATTCTGGACGGCTTCCCCCGCACCCCGGCCCAGGCAGAAGCACTCGCGGCGATGCTGGCCGAAATGGGAGGCGAAGTCAAAGTGGTGCCTTACATCTCTGTCCCGGCCGATGTGCTGATTGAGCGGCTCAGCGGGCGCTGGACCTGCCGGGCGGGCGGGCACGTTTTTCACGAGAAGCACAACCCTCCCAAAGAATCCGGAAAATGCGATTTCGACGGGTCCGAGCTGTACCAGCGGGATGACGATAAGCCCGAAACGGTCGAGCAGCGCATCCGCGTGTACGTGGAGCAGACGGCGCCGTTAATCGACTATTACAAAGGGAAAAGCTTGCTTGTGGAAATCGACGGAACGCAGCCGATCGATGAGGTGAGCGAAGACCTGGTGGTAGCCGTTACAAAGTAGAGTAAGGTTTATGACCTGGGAACGGCAGATTAACATCAAGAGCGCGCAAGAAATCAAGATCATGCGCGAGGCGGGGCGGATCGACGCGGAAGCGCTGGCGGCTGCCCGGGCGGCGATTCGTCCGGGAGCAACCACCGCGGACCTGAACGCTGCCGCTGAAGAAGTGTTGAAAAAGTACGGAGTATACTCGCCCTTTAAAAATTACCCCGGTCCCTATCCATATCCGGCCAGCACCTGCGTCAGCGTGAACGAGGAACTGGTCCATGGGATCGCCAGCCCGAAGCGTAAGCTGAAGGAAGGCGATATCGTCACCGTGGACTGCGGAGCCGTGTACGAAGGGTACGTCGGTGACGCGGCGTTCACCGCCGGGGTGGGAGAAATCTCGCCCGCGGCACAGCGCCTGCTAGAAGTGACCGAAAGGGCGCTCTACGAAGGCATCGCCAAAATGGTGGCGGGAAACCATGTCGGTGACGTGTCATATGCGGTGCAGTCGTACGTAGAAAGCCAGGGGATGTACGTGACCCGTGAGTATACCGGTCATGGGGTCGGGCGGCAAATGCACGAGGGTCCCCAGGTACCTAATTATGGTATCCCTGGGCGGGGAGTGCTGCTCCGTGAAGGAATGACTATCGCCCTGGAGCCCATGGTGCTGCTGGGAACGGCAGCCACGAAGGTGATGGCCGACCAGTGGACGGTTACTTCCTGGGATGGCTCGCTGACGGCGCATTTCGAGCATACGGCGGCAATCACCGCCAACGGACCGCTCATTTTGACTGAACTATAGGTCCAGAGCCTGTCTGGACGGAATCAGGATCGCGTAGTATAATTTCGCCTTTGGCTGCGGTTACCGCATTCCACCGGCAATAAAGGAGTAATGTTGCAATGAAAGTTTCACCGTCCATTCGCAAGCGCTGTGCGAAGTGCAAAATTGTCAAGCGCAATCGCAGATTGTATGTCATTTGCGAGAACCCAAAGCATAAGCAGCGACAGGGATAGATGAGATATGGCAAGAATTGAAGGTGTTGACCTCCCGCGCAACAAGCGCGTCGAAATCGGACTGGCTTACCTGTATGGGATTGGCCCGTCCCGGGCCCGGGAAATCATTGCGGCAACCAAAGTGAACCCTGACACCCGGGTCAAGGATCTGACCGAGGCTGAGACAGGGCTTCTGCGCGACTACATCGCCAAGAATTACAAAGTGGAAGGCGATTTACGGCGCGAGGTGCAAATGAATATCAAGCGGCTGATCGAGATCGGCTGCTATCGCGGTTTGCGCCACCGCCGCAATCTGCCCGTGCGTGGCCAGCGCACCCGGACGAATTCACGCACCCGCAAGGGTCCGAAGAAGACAGTTGCCGGGCGCGGTCGGCGCCGCGGCGCAACGAAGAAATAATTTCGCTCAGGCCGACCTGGTTGGGTTGGGAACCCTTCCTCCCAGCGGCTGCCCGGCCAGGCTGGCTGAATGTGGAATGAGTAGGATTGGATTCAGTTAAACGAGGTTGATAGCGAGGGATTATGGCTCAAAACGTACGCCAGACGCGTCGCACGACTACAGCGCGCAAGGTGAAGCGCACGCTTTCATCTGGGCAGGTGCATATTTATGCATCTTTTAACAACACGATCATTACGGTCACCGATTCCCAGGGCAACACGGTTTGCTGGGGAAGCGCAGGGTCCGCCGGTTTCAAAGGCTCGCGCAAGAGCACGCCGTTTGCGGCCCGCCTGGCAGCGGAACAAGCGATCAAAGCTGCGCTTTCGATGGGGATCCAGGAAGTCGATCTGTTTGTCAAAGGCCCCGGCCCGGGCCGCGAATCGGCCATCCGCGCCGTCCAGGCGTTGGGTCTGCGAGTGCGCTCGATTTCAGATATCACACCGGTGCCCCACAACGGCTGCCGGCCTCCCAAAAAACGCCGCGTTTAGTTCTTAAAAGCGAGGGAATATTTATGGCGAAGTATCTTGGTCCGGTATGCAAATTATGCCGGCGTGAAGGTGAAAAACTTTATTTGAAGGGCGAGCGTTGTTTCACGCCCAAGTGCGCCATGGAGCGGCGAGAGTTCGCCCCAGGCCAGCACGGTCGGTCCAACCAGGGCCGGTCCGAGCGAGAATCAGACTTCGCCCGCCAGTTGCGGGCGAAGCAGAAGGCCCGCCGCATTTACGGCATGATGGAGCGCCAGTTCCGGCGCTATTACAACGTTGCCTTGCGCCGCCGCGGTCTGACCGGTTTGAACCTGCTTCAGACCCTGGAAGCCCGCCTCGACAACGTAGTCTTCCGCATGGGTCTGACGCCCAACCGGGAGACCGCCCGCGTCCTGGTGACCCACGGCCACTTTACGGTGAACGGCAGACACACCGATGTCCCATCGATGCTGCTCAAGGCGGGCGACCAGGTCGCCGTGCGTGAAAATTCACGCAGCCTGACCTATTTCAAGAATGTCCGCGACGAAGCCGAGAACCGCACCGTACCGATGTGGCTGGAGCGGGATCTCAAGGGGCTGACCGGCAAAGTTCTCCGCCTGCCAGAACGGGCTGAGATCGACGGCAATCTGAATGAACAATTGATCGTAGAATATTATTCGCGCCGCTAAGCCTTTTGGCAAACGGTGCGCACTTTGGTCGATGCGCGGTTGTACAGGGTGTATCGACAAGGAGTGAACTGTGACTGGTTTGAGTAATATGGTGACGCCAAAAGTCGAGCGTGCAGCGGAAGCTCGAAACTATGGCAAGTTCATCGTCAGCCCTCTCGAAAGAGGGTATGGGGTTACCCTGGGCAATGCTCTGCGGCGGACTCTGTTATCGTCCCTGGATGGCGCGGCCGTCACCTCGATCCGCATTACGGATGTGCTGCATGAGTTCAGCGATATCCCGGGCGTGCGCGAGGATGTGATCCAGGTCACCCTGCAGATCAAACAATTGCGCCTGATCCTCCACGACGTGGACACCGCCCACCTGCACCTCGAAGTGCGGGGTGAAGGCGTGGTTACCGCCGCGGATATCGTCACCCCTCCCGAGGTGGAGATCGTCAACCCGGACCTGTATCTATTCACCGTCGACGATCCCAAGACCAAGCTGGAGATCGACATGACCGTGGAGCGCGGACGGGGATATTCTCCCTCCACCGAGCGGAGCGGTCACCTACCCATCGGCGAGCTACCGGTGGATGCGATCTACAGCCCGGTCAAGCGGGTCAACTGGAATGTGGCTTCGGCCCGCGTCGGGCAGAGCACCAATTTCGACCGCCTGATCCTCGAGATCTGGACCGACGGGACGATCGCCCCGGAACGGGCTCTGGGGACTGCTTCCAAGATCTTAATTGACCATCTGCGCTTCATGGCCGGGGTCAGCGAAGAAACGCTGTCCATCGGCGCCGAGAAGGAAGCGACTGGCAGTCGGTTAACCAGCGAGGCGGCAGAAACTCCGATCGAGAACCTGGATCTCTCCGTGCGGGTGTTCAACTCCCTGAAACGGACCGGGATCACCACCGTGGGTGACGTTTTAGAGCTGCTCGAAAAAGGCGACGAAGCCGTGATGTCCATCCGTAACTTTGGTGAGAAGAGCCTCGACGAGCTCCGCCAGAAGATGCGCGAAAAGGGCTTCATGCGAGAAGAAAAAGAAGCGGAGTAAGCAGATATGCGACACGGAGTTGCAGGTAAGAAGTTGAGCCGAAGCAGTGATGTCCGCGCCGGGTTGCGGCGGACCTTGATCAACCAGTTTTTCGAGCATGAGCGAATCCAGACTACCCGCGCCAAAGCCCAGGCTATACGCGGCGAGGCAGAGCGCCTGATCACTCTGGCGCGCAACAGCGAAAAGGGCACGGATATCGAAAAAGTCAACGCACGCCGCCTTGCGGCCGCCCATCTGAACGACGCCGATTCGGTGCGAAAGCTGTTCGACGATATCGGCCCGCGCTTCGCCAACCGCGCCGGTGGGTACACCCGCGTGGTAAAGTTAGGCCCGCGTCTGGGCGATTCCGCTGAAATGGTCCTTTTGGAGCTGGTCGAAGAATAATCCGTCTGAACGGAGGCCCGAAAGGGTCTGCGGAGGAGCGTCCCTCGGACGGAACCAATGGCACGTTACCAGTTGATTCTTGCCTACGATGGCACCCAATTCGCGGGATACCAGCGACAGGCGCAGGGACGGACAGTCCAGGGTGAGCTAGAGGCGGCCCTGAGAAGGCTGGGATGGAGCGGCAAGGCAATCCTCTCCGCCGGAAGAACTGACGCCGGCACGCATGCCGAAGGGCAGGTGATCGCTTTCGATCTGGACTGGGCGCATTCTCCTGATGAGCTATGCCTGGCCATGAATGCATACCTGCCGGAGGATATCGCTGCCCGGTCAGCCCGGCTGACCGATGACGATTTTCATCCCCGCTTTGCTGCGCTGGGCCGCCGCTACCGATATACCCTCTACTGCGAGGAGGTTCGCGATCCGCTCAAGGATCGCTACGCCTGGCAGGTGTGGCCCGGGTTGAATGTAGATCTTCTGCAAGCCGCAGCCCGGATGCTGGACGGGACCCACGATTTTGCCGCTTTTGGAACCCCGCCCCGGCCCAGAAGCAGCACGATCCGCTCGGTTTCGCAAGCCGGTTGGGTGAGGAGTGAAGGAGAGGGCCTGATCTTCACGATCACCGCGAATGCCTTTCTCTACCACATGGTCCGCCGCCTGGTGTTTCTCCAGGTACAGGTGGGCCAGGGCAGGGTGAGCCTGGAGGAACTGGGTGAGGGCCTGGAATGCCAGAAACCGCAAATGCCGGGTCTGGCTCCTGCCAGGGGACTCGTCCTCGCAGAGGTGATCTACCCGCCATCGGGCAGTTTGAACAGGGATAAGTAAATCATACGCTGAAGGTTCGTTGAACCAACCCTTAGCAGCAAGTGGAGATAATGATGACCGTGGACAAGACATTCGTCCCTAAAGGCCAGCAGGAACACCAGTGGGTCCTCGTCGATGCAAACGAGCAGACCCTGGGCCGCCTGGCCACCCAAATCGCAATGTATTTGCTTGGTAAGCACAAAGCGACCTATACCCCCGGCGTAGATACCGGCGACAATGTCGTGGTCGTGAACGCCAGCTACATCCGTGTCAGCGGCAACCGGCTGACGGAGAAGTTTTATCATTCCCATTCCGGTTACCCGGGCGGCCTGAAATCGGTCAGCCTGCGCGACCAGATCCGCCGCTATCCCGACCGCGTGATCCGCTCGGCGGTGTGGGGGATGCTGCCCCATAACAAGATGGGCCGCAAACTCATCAAGAAGCTGCACGTTTACGGTGGATCAGAGCACCCCCACGGCGCGCAGAAACCACAACCGGTAGCGAAGTAGAAGGAGCAGGAAGGTTATGGCTGTTCAATATTTTGAAGGTGTAGGTCGCCGCAAGGAAAGCACCGCCCGCGTGCGCATTATGAACGGTTCTGGACGGGTGATCGTCAACGATAAACCCATCGAAGCGTACTTTACCCGAATCGGCGATGCGGAGGCCATTCTCGCCCCGCTCTCAGCAGCCGGGCAGGACCGCGCTACCTACGACATCACAGTCGTGGTCCATGGCGGCGGCGTCACCGGCCAGACGGATTCCGTGCAGCTCGGCCTGGCCCGCGCACTGACTAAGATGAATCCCGAGTTCGGTTCGATGATGCGCCGGGGTGGTTTCCTCACCCGCGATCCACGCATCAAGGAACGCAAGAAGCCCGGCCTCAAGCGCGCTCGCAAGGCACCAACCTACACAAAACGGTAAAGAGAACCACCACAGAGGGCACAGAGAAAAATAGGAGACGCAGTCTGCTCGTAAGAGCAGGCGGCGTTTCCTTATTTTTATATCGGTATAATAAGGTCTATAGAAGGAATGTTGATCATGAATGATGTAACCGAACATACCATTGCATCAACACAGGGGGGGATTATGATTCTTGGATTGGGTCCAGGAGACCCGGAGCTGCTGACCCGGCAGGCCTGGAACTGGATCCGCCAGGCGGATGAGATCTACCTGCGCACGAAGCGCCATCCGACGGTGGCGGGCTTCCCGGCGGGGTTGGCGGTATATTCGTTTGATGATCTCTACGAGCAAAGCCAGAAATTCGAAGAGGTGTACGCCAGCATCGTGGACAGGGTGCTCGAGCTGGGCCGCCGCCCGCAGGGGGTGACCTATGCTGTCCCCGGCAGTCCAATGGTCGCGGAAGCCACCTCGCCCGAAATCCTGCGCCGAGCGCGTGAAGAGGGTATCCCGGTGCGGGTGGTGGAGGGGATGAGCTTCCTCGAGCCAACCTTCTCCGCGATCGGTCTGGATCCTTTCCTGGGGACGGCGCTGGTTGACGCGCTCGACCTGGTCAACGCTCACGTGACCAACTTTCCGCCCTCTCTGCCGGCCTTGATCTGCCAGATCTACTCGCGCGAGGTCGCCGCGCAGGTCAAGCTGACCCTGATGGAGGTGTATCCCGACGAGCACCCGGTCAAGCTGGTTCACGCGGCCGGCACAGCCGGGCAGCAGGTGGAAGAGCTGGCCCTCTACCAGATCGACCGGAGCGAAGCGACCGGCCTGCTGACCACTCTCTACCTGCCGCCTCTGGGACCAGATACCTCTTTCGAGGCGTTTCAGGAAGTGATCGCCCACCTGCGCGCCCCCAATGGCTGTCCCTGGGACCGCGAACAGACCCACACCAGCCTGCGCCAGCATCTGCTCGAAGAAACGTACGAGGCTCTGGCCGCCCTGGACCAACTGGATTACCCGGCCATGGTAGAAGAGTTTGGCGACCTGCTCCTGCAGATCGTCCTTCACGCCCAGATCGCGACCGAGGAGGGCAATTTCCGCATGGCGGATATCCTCCAGGGGATCCACCGCAAAATCGTCCGCCGCCACCCGCACGTCTTTGGCGATTTTCAAGTTGCCGGGGTGAGTGGGGTGCTGGCCAACTGGGAGAAATTGAAGGCCGCCGAGCGCGTAGCGAACGGGAAGGATGGTCAAAAGGTCAAAGGGCTGTTAGACGGCGTACCGCTGGCTTTGCCCGCGTTGACCCAGGCGCAGGAGATCCAGGACCGCGCCGCGCGGGTGGGCTTCGACTGGAAAGAGATCGACGGCGTCCTGGAAAAGGTCAAGGAGGAGATCGACGAGATCGGCGGCGCGCCGGACGCCGAGGCCCTGGCGGGCGAAATCGGCGACCTGTTCTTCGCGGTCGTCAACGTGGCCCGCTGGAAGAAAGTCGACGCCGAATCAGCGCTGCGAGAGACCAACGAGCGCTTCCGCAAGCGCTTTGCGTTTATCGAAAAGGCTGCCCGCGAGCAGGGGCGCAGGTTGGACGAGATGTCCTTCGAGGAAATGGACTCGCTCTGGGAAGCGGCCAAGAAGGAGCGCGGAGAATAGAGGGAGTATCTATTTCTGGCGTAACTTCGCCGAGTCAAACCACAGGCCAGCGATCGAATGGGCTACATCCTGGTTGAAGACAACGCGGACTGTGACTGGATCGTCCAGCTCATATTTGGCCCGGTAAGCAACCTGGACGTAATTGCCCAGATAGGAGACTGAATTGACCGTGCGCGAAATATATTTTCCTATCTTGGGCATCAGCGTGCTTTCCAGGTTCGCGAAGCCTTTTTCGTCGATTCCTTTGAGCATGGCCGCGTCGAAGCTCTTCGAAAAACTGGCGTAATCGTTCTCGTTATATGCTTGCAAGATCCGGTCGGTCTCAGGCTCGGAATATGCGAGGACCGCATCCCGATCGGCGCCGGTGATTGGTTTTGAATTGGAACAGGCGGATAAGATGGTTACGCCAATGACCAGGAACATTGGGAGCGATATAAAAATCAAGGTTCGTTTCATCATGGTCCTCTGATGAGATTCAGTGGTCATCTTCCATTTTAGCAAACTTTGCTAAAAGGAAATACCCGGATGGCCTGTGTTGATCCAAAAAGCAGAGCGGATTCGCTGGCATGGAATGCCGATTCTATAGTGGCTCGAACCGGGCGGTGAAGTGGCGCAAGAGGGACGGGGAATCAACGATGCGATAGCCGCGCATCTCCTCTTTGATGTGAACCAGGTGTGCGGCCACTTCGGCCACGTAGTCGAGGTGGCTCTGGGTGTAGACCCGGCGCGGGATGGCCAGGCGAACCAGCTCGAGGCGGGGATAGATCATCTCACCGGTGAGCGGGTCAGGAGCGGCGAACATGACCGAACCGATCTCGACCGAGCGAATGCCGCCTTCGAGATAAAGAGCGGAAGCCAGGGCCTGGCCGGGGAAACACTCGTGGGGAATATGGGGGAGCAGGCTGCCGGCGTCGAGGTAGACGGCGTGACCGCCGGCCGGCTCCACGATGGGAACGCCGGCGGATTTCAGGCGCTGGGCGAGATAAGCGGCCTGGCCCAGGCGGTAGGCCAGGTAAGATTCGTCGAGGGCTTCCTGCAGCCCGACCGCCATGGCATCCAGGTCTCGTCCGGCGAGGCCGCCGTAGGTGGGGAAGCCTTCGCGGAGAATGAGCTCGTTGCAAGCGTGCTGAAAGAGGGTTTCGCTGCGCATAGCCAAGAACCCGCCGATATTGGCCAGGCCGTCTTTCTTGGCGCTCATAAACGCCCCGTCTGCCAGGCTGAACATCTCGCGGGCAATCACCAGCGGGGCCTTGAGCTGGTAACCAGGCTCACGGAGCTTGATGAAGTACGAGTTTTCCGCGTAGCGGCAGCAGTCGATAAAGAAAGGGATATTGTACGAGTGATAGATATCAGCCACCTCGCGGATGTTCTGCATCGAGACGGGTTGCCCGCCGCCGGCGTTGTTGGTCACGGTGATCGCGCCGAAGGGGATCTGACGGGGACCGGTTTCTTCGATAAATTCGCGCAACCTGTTCACGTCCATGTTGCCTTTAAATGGGTGCTGGCTGGATGGGTTGTAAGCCTCTTCGATGACGAGGTTCACCGGCACTCCTCCGCGTGCCCGAATATTGGCGTTGGTGGTGTCGAAATGCATGTTGGATGGGATCGACATCCCAGGCCGGATGAGGAGCGCGCAGAGGATGTTTTCGGCGGCACGACCCTGATGGGTGGGAACGAAATGCTCGAACCCGAAAATGGTCTGCATCACCTCCGCCAGGCGGTAGTAGGAGCGGGCTCCGGCGTACGACTCGTCGCCTTCCATCAGCGCTGACCATTGGGCCTGGCTCATTGCCCCGGTGCCCGAGTCGGTGAGCATGTCGATAAACACATCCTCGGCGCGCAGGCGGAAGAGGTTATAGCTGGCGGCGCCCATGGCCTTACGCCTCTCTGCCGGGCTGATTAGGGTGATGGGCTCTACCACTTTGATTCGAAAGGGTTCCACCGGATAACGCATGCAAGTTCCTCCTGGGCGATTGAGCAATTTCTATCATTTTAGCGCCAGATAAAGATTGCCGTTCTCGATTTTTATTGCCCAAACCGCCTGATTATGGTAAAACATAGGTAGCAAGCCCCGAGCAAATCGATCGAGCTACGTCAGGCAGAGAGGATCATACCGAATGGGGGATGTCTACCAGCTTACTCCACTGCACCGCCTGCCCGTCGCCCGCCTGATGGCGCGCATCCAGGGCGATCGTTGGGACATGCAGGAAGCCCTGGAGCTGTTGAACGCCTGCCAGGGTTGGTTCCTGGATTCGCCGCAGCAGGGACCGGTGGGCTGGCTGGCTGCTCGCCGCTACACTACCCACCGCACTGTGGAGATCGAGAGCATGGGGTATAACGATGGGGGACGGGTCAAAATCGGACCGGAGCTCGCTCCGCTGATGGACGCCTGCGAGGATTGGGCTGTCAGAGAGGGGATGGTTAATGCCCGCTTTATCACCGGCTCGCGGGGCATGTCCTGCCACAACAAGGAGATCATCCTTCCCGGGTTAGAGATCCAACAGCTCAACAGTGAGGAGCGCCCCGATTTTGACTGGCTGGTGATGCGCGGCTACCAGCCATGTGGGGTGCTGCCCGAGATCTACGGCCACCACTACCACGGGATCCTGCTCATCAAACATATCAACCCCCTCGACATCGGGGCTTTATTCCAGGCGATGACCTAAGTAGCGGGCAATCCAGCGAAATAGATACACACCGCTTGAGAATATGCTATAATCTCACCCGAAATTGGAATATTAAACACTTTACTGGTGAAAATAATCGCAGCCCAAGGAGTCTTTTATGCTGAATGAATGGCTGTATATCGGTCTATTTATCCTCGTCGCTGCGGCTCTGCCGGGGGTGGCTATTTTTCTGGCAGGGATCCTGGCGCCCAAAAAACCTAACCTACTCAAGGACGAAACCTACGAGTGTGGGATCGAGACGGTTGGCGAATCCTGGATCCAGTTCCGGGCGCAATACTACATTTATGCCCTGGTTTTCCTGATCTTTGACGTGGAAGCGGTTTTTCTGTATCCCTGGGCGGTGGCGTTCAATGCGCTGACCCTGTATGCCGTGCTGGAAGGGGTGCTCTTTATCCTGATCCTGGTTGGGGGGCTGATCTATGCCTGGCGCAAAGGCGCCCTCGAGTGGATCTAAGCTCAATTGCGGAGATAGCAGGCTGAAGGGGTAAATCTCTTTCAGCCTTCTTTATGTTCGAAACAAGGAGTAACCGATGACGGTCGAATGGTTCAGGGATCCGGTCAATTTCATCACAAACTGGCTCAACCAGTTCTTGCTGGGTTGGGGGCTGCCTGCGGGGGTGGTCGCTTTCCTGATGAACCTGATCGGCGCTGGCCTGGTCGCGACGGGCGCGATGCTGTTCTGTATTTTGCTCATCTGGTACGAGCGGAAATTGTATGGGCGCATCCAGGACCGCCTGGGCCCGAATCGCGTTGGCCCCTGGGGAATCTTCCAGCCCTTCGCGGATATGTTGAAGATCTTCGCAAAGGAATACATCACCCCGCGCGGCGCGGATGTGATCCCCTATAACCTGGCACCGATCCTGGCAGTGGCTGCCGTCCTGCTCATCTGGGCGGTGATCCCCTTCTATAACGGCGCGGCTGGCGCGAACCTCAACACTGGCGCGCTGTACATCATCGCTGTTGGCGGGCTGGGCGAGCTGGCAATCATCCTGGCGGGTATTGCGTCCAACAACAAATATGCTCTCCTAGGCGGGTTTCGTGCGATTGCCCTGCTCCTTTCCTACGAGGTTCCCATGGTTCTGGCCCTGCTGGTGCCGGTGCTGCTGGCGCGATCGATGGGCATGAACGATATCGTCCAGGCCCAGGGGGACGTCTGGTACATCGTCATGGCGCCGATCGCTGCGTTCATTTTTTTCCTAACCTCGGTAGCAGAAGTGGGCCGTGCGCCATTCGATATTATCGAAGCGGAATCGGAAATCGTGGCTGGTTTCAATATCGAGTACTCCGGGCTCAAATTCGGGATGTTCTACGTGGGCGAGTTCCTGCATGCTTTCACCGTTTCGGTCCTTTTCGCCATCCTTTTCCTCGGTGGATGGCGCGGGCCATTCGTCGACCAAGTCCCGGTGCTGGGAGCGGTCTGGCTGCTGGTCAAAACCGGGGTTACGTACTTCCTGATCATCCTGCTGCGTGGGTCGATGCCGCGCTATCGCACCGACCAGACGATGAGCCTGGCCTGGAAGATCCTCACCCCGCTGGCCCTGGCGGTGTTAGTGCTAACTGCTATTCTGGATAAGGCCCTGGTGGGGAGCTCTGATCTGGTCCGTGGACTGGCGTTAGTGGGGATGAACCTGGTGGTCTGGTTTATCGCCTCCCGGTTGAGCCAGGCCAGTTACCGTCGCAGCCATCCGGTGGAACCGCCGATCGGGCACGCGCCGGTGATCAATCCGCTGGTGGATGAAATTGGAGGGGTGCTCGAATGAATTTTCTCCAGGTGGTTTTTATTCTAACCTCCGCGGTGACGCTTGGGGCGGCCGTGATGGTGGTCACCAGTCACCGGATGATACGCGCCGCGTTATGGCTCGTGCTGGCCCTGTTCGGAGTAGCAATTTTGTTTGCCTTGCTTCAGGCCGGTTTTTTCGCCGTCGTCCAGGTGGTGGTCTATATCGGCGCGATCGCTATCCTGGTGATCTTCGCTGTGATGCTTACCCGCCATGCGATGCAGGACGAAGGCGCGCAGGTAAACCGCGGCTGGTGGGCGGCGGTCCTGGTTGCGCTGGGGACTTTTGCCGGGCTGGCTTTCCTGCTCCTTAACTGGGCGGGGATTGGGTCGAGCCTGGGCGAGCTGAGCGCGGACGAAGCGAGGAAACTTATCCCACAAATGGGCCAGGCGCTGGTATCTGCGGACGCCTATGTGCTTCCATTCGAGGTCGCCTCGGTGCTGCTGCTGGCAGCATTGATCGGGGCGATCTATATCGCCCGCGAAAAGAATCCCCAGGTTTAGCGGAGAAAGCGCATGATTCCAACATCGTGGTATCTCTTCGTCGCGGCGGCGCTCTTCTGCCTGGGCCTGTATGGAGTGCTGGCGCGGAAAAACGCGATCGCGATCCTGATGGGGGTGGAGCTGATGCTCAACGCGGTCAACATCAATCTGATCGTCTTCTGGCGCTATTGGGGGGCGAAGGAAGTCGCCGGGCCAGCCTTCGTGATCATCGTCCTGGCCGCGGCCGCGGCCGAGGTGGCCGTCGGCCTGGCCCTGATTATCTCCGCGTACCGCCGCCGGCACACTATCGCCGCAGATGAAATCGACGCGTTGAAAGGTTGAACCCTAAGGGTTTGATTTAAGGTAGTGGAGAACCTATGACGATTGAAACCCTTCTCTGGCTGATCCCTCTCCCGCCGCTCCTGGCGTTTGCGTTGATCATCCTCTTCACCAACCGCCAGCGAGCGTTGAGCCACACACTGGCCGTCCTGGGCGCATTCCTCTCCTGGCTGGCCGCGATGATCGTCTTCCTCCAGGCGATTCGCACCGAAAAGCTGGGCGAGCATCCCCTCACGTCGGTGATCAACTGGCTGCCAACCGGCGGCACCTGGTTCCAGATCGGCGTGCAGGTCGACCCGCTCTCCGCGGTGACGTTGTTCTTCGTCGCCTGGACCGTGCTGATGATCTTCATCTATAGTGTCGGCTACCACAACTTTGGCCAGCCAGAGGGCGACCACGACCAGAAAGGGCTCCCACCCCACGGCGCGACTGTGACCGATGAGAACGGGCACCCCCGCAAGGTCCCATCGATCGAGCCGATGTATGCGCGCTTTTTCGCCTTCATCAGCCTGTTCGCCTTCGCGATGTACCTGCTGGTGGTGAGCGACAACCTGCTCACCCTCTACGTGGGTTGGGAGATCATGGGGTTGTGCTCCTACCTGCTGATCGGCTTCTGGTACGCTAAAAAATCAGCCCGCGACGCGGCGATGAAAGCCTTCGTGACCACTCGCATCGGGGACGTATTCATGCTCCTCGGCCTCGCATATCTCTACACGCAGACCGGCACGCTCAATTACCACGCCATCTTCAACGACCCGGCGGTGCTCCAGCGGCTGGCCTCCTCCCCGACGTTCCTGGGGCTGTCGGTGGCTGGAGCAGCGGGGCTGCTGCTCTTTATCGGCACGGTGGGAAAGTCAGCGCAGTTCCCTCTCCACGTCTGGCTCCCGGATGCCATGGAAGGCCCCACGCCCGTATCGGCGATGATTCATGCCGCGACCATGGTCTCTGCCGGCGTGTACCTGGCGATCCGTATCTTCCCGCTGATCTCGTATGGATGGCAGGTCGGCGCTCCACTGCCCCCCGCTATGAGCACGATGACCTTCATCGGGGCGTTCTCGGCCCTCTTCGCGGCGACCATCGCCGTTGCCCAGAACGACATCAAGCGCGTGCTGGCCTATTCGACGATCTCCCAGTTAGGCTACATGATCGCGGCGCTGGGCGTCGGCGCGTACGGTGCGGCGATATTTCACCTCTTCACGCACGCCTTCTTCAAAGCCTTGCTCTTCCTCGGCTCTGGCTTGGTGATCCACGGCATGGAACATGGGATCCTACACACCGGCGAGCACATCGACCCGCAGGACATGCTCAACATGGGCGGCCTGCGCAAGCGGATGCCGGTCACCTTCTTGACCTTCCTCGCGGGCGGTCTCTCCCTCTCCGGGTTCCCGCTGATCACAGCCGGGTTCTGGTCGAAGGATGCCATCCTCGAAGGCGCCTTTTCCAGCGGGCATGTGATCGTCTTCCTGGTTCTGGCGCTCTCCGCGCTGCTGACCGCATTTTATACCATGCGCCAGATCACCCTGGCGTTCCTGGGCCAGCCGCGGACGAACGCCGCGGCGCAGGCGGTCGAGAGCCGCCGGACGATGGTGCTGCCACTGGTAGTGCTCTCGGTCTTTGCCATCGGCGCCGGGTGGGTCGGCATTCCTCAGGCCTTCCCCGGGTTGGGGGCGCTCTCTCCCAACTGGTTCGAGGAGTTCGTGTCAGGGACGCTAGCCTTTCCCCTGGAAGTGCTGCCTACCTTCAACTGGGTCTCCAGCGAAACCGCCACGCTTGTTTCGCTGGGCGTTTCGCTAGTCGTCTCTCTAGGCGGGCTGTTCCTCGGCTGGCTGGTCTATCGCCGCCAGAGCAGCGCCACCACCGACCCGCTTCAGCGCAGCCTGGGCGCGGTCTATATTGTGCTGAAGAACAAGTACTTCGTCGACGAAGCTTACCAAGCCGTTTTCGTCCGCCCCTCGTATTGGCTGGCGGAGACGTTCACCTCGAAGTGGATGGATCAGGGGGTGATCGATGGGTTTCTCCATGCGCTCGCCCGCGGGGCGCTGGGGTTCGGGAACTTCCTACGCAATTTTATCGACCTTCCGCTGTGGAACCGGGCTTTCGAATGGGTTGCCAGCCGGGTGGTCCCATTCGGGCAATCACTGCGACCCTTGCAGTCCGGCAAGGTGCAGCAGTACCTGGTAGCCGGCTTGCTGGCGACCCTCGCATTTGCAGCTTTGTTCTATTTCGTGATCCGACTGGCTTTCCCAGGGTAGAGGAGCCCAGAAAATGGATTTCGCCGCCAACCACCTGCTGTCTATCATTCTTTTCTCCCCGACGGTCGCCGCGCTGATCGTCCTCTGCCTGCCCCGGGAAGAGGAGAATCTGATCCGATGGGTCTCGCTGGCCGCGAGCCTGGTCCCGCTGGGGTTTTCCATAGCGCTGTGGGCTAATTTCCAGCCTGGCCAGGCCGGTTTCCAGTTCCAGGAAAAAATCATCTGGTACCCGCCGCTTAACTCTTCCTACCACCTGGGTGTGGACGGGATCTCGCTTCCAATGGTCCTGCTGACCACTCTCCTGACTCCTCTCTCCCTGCTGGCCTCCTTCAGCATCCAGGAGCGGGTCAAACCCTACATGGTCCTCTTCCTGCTCCTCGAGACAGGGCTGTTAGGCGTTTTTATGGCCCTCGACCTGGTGATCTTCTTCGTCTTTTGGGAGATTGGCCTGGTGCCGATGTATTTCCTGATCAACCAGTGGGGTGGGGCGAACCGGGGATATGCTTCCCTCAAGTTTATCCTCTACACGATCGCCGGCTCGTTGGGCTTGCTCCTGGCGATCCAGATGATCGGGGTAGTATCGGGCACCTTCGATCTGCTCGATCTGTTCAAGACCTGGCCGTCACTTCAGGGTACTTTGTTTGGCCTGCCTGCCGAGACGGTCAAAACGATTGCCTTCTGGGCGTTCGTGATCGCCTTCGCCATTAAAGTGCCGATCTGGCCGTTCCACACCTGGCTGCCCGACGCGCACACCGAAGCGCCGACAGCAGGGTCGATGATCCTGGCCGGGGTGCTGCTCAAGCTCGGCGGGTACGGCTTCCTGCGGCTGGTCCTGCCGCTTTACCCCGCTGAGGCGCACGCATACGCCGGCTGGCTGGCATTTCTGGCGACGATGGCGATCATTTTCGGCGCGCTGGGGGCGGCCGGGCAGAGCGACTTCAAGCGCCTGGTTGCATACGCTTCGATCAACCACATGGGCTTCGTTGTCCTGGGAATCGCCGCGGCGGCTTATGCCGCCGGCACCCAGAACGCGGTACTCGCTCTCAACGGAGCGGTGCTGCAGATGTTCAGCCACGGTTTGACCGCGGCCGGGATGTTCTTCCTGGTCGGGGTGATCTACGAGCGCACTCACACCCGCGACCTGAACGCCTACGGCGGGTTGTTCACCCTGGTTCCGGTCTACGGGGGGATCCTGATCTTCACCGCGATGGCCTGGCTGGGTCTGCCAGGGCTGAGCGGGTTTGTCCCTGAATTTCTCGTCGTCCGCGGCGCCTGGCCGGTTTTCACCCTGGCCACCGCGCTGAGCATGATCGGCTTGCTTTTTACCGGGGTGTACGCGTTGATCGCCATACGCCAGGTGCTCCACGGGCCTTTAAACGAGCGTTGGGTCGGCCACCTGGGGGAGATCAATCTCCGCGAGATCATGGTCATCTCCCCACTGATGGTGCTGATGCTCATCACCGGCGTCTGGCCGGCCTGGATCCTGGACGTGATCAACCATGCCGCGGGCGCGCTGAGCGGCCTGTTCTAATCGAGGTGCAGGATGGCATTTCCCATTCTTAGCGTCATCGTTCTCACTCCCCTGGTCGCGGGCCTGATCATCTTGTTAATCCCCCGCGAGCGGAAAACCGAGGTGCGCGTTACCGCGCTCGCAGCGGCGATCCTTTCCCTGGTTCTATCAATCTGGGTGTATTTTGCCTACCAGGTCAGCGCCGGCGGCTACCAGTTTATCGAGAAAGCCGATTGGCTGCCATTCCTGGGGATCTCCTACCACATGGGCGTGGATGGGATCAGCGTGCCGCTGGTCCTGCTGACCGGCATTGTGGTAGTCGCCGGGGTGCTGATCTCCTGGGGCGTGGAGGATCGCCCGCGCGAGTACTACGCCTTTATGATGTTCCTCGCCACCAGCATTTTCGGCGTGTTCGTCTCGCTGGATCTGTTCCAACTGTTTTTTTTCTTCGAAATCGCCGTTTTCCCCAAATATCTGATGATCGCGGTGTGGGGCTCCCCACAAACCCGCGAGTACGGAGCGATGAAGCTGACTCTTTATCTGTTCCTCGGTTCGGTCATCGCGCTGATCGGCGTACTGGCGATGTATTTTGCCTCGGGCCTGCGTACCTTCGACATGATCGCCCTGGAGAAGGCCAACTTTGCCCCAGGTTTCCAGTATATCTGGTTCCCGGCGGTCTTTTTTGGCTTTGCCATCCTGGGGGGCATATTCCCTTTCCATAGCTGGGCGCCTGACGGCCACGTCGCCGCGCCGACTGCAATCTCGATGCTCCTGGCCGGGGTGGAGATGAAGGTGGGCGCCTTCGGGGCTCTGCGCGCGGCGATCATGCTCCTGCCGCAAGGGGCGCACGATTGGGTCTGGCTGATCCTCCTCCTGGGGACGATCAACGTGGTCTACGGGGCATTTATCGCCATGATCCAGACCGATTTCAAGTATGTCATTGGCTTTTCCTCGGTTTCGCACATGGGCCTGGTGATGATGGGTTTTGCCACCCTCTCCAGGGAGGGCTTTTTGGGCGCGGGTATGCAGATGTTCAGTCACGGGGTGATGACGGCTCTCTTCTTTGCCGTGGTTGGCATGGTCTACGACCGGGCGCACACGCGCGAGATCTCCCGCCTGGGAGGGCTGTTCCGCAAGATGCCCTGGGCGGCAATCGGGTTTATCATCGCCGGGTTTGTCTCGATGGGGATGCCCGGTTTCTCCGGATTCGTGGCTGAGTTCCCCGTCTTTATGGGCGTGTGGCGCTCTCAGCCACCCATCTATGCGATCATCGCTGTGCTGGGCATCCTCCTGACCGCGGCCTATATCCTGCGCGTCGTCAGCCGGGTCTTCTTCGGCGACGCTCCGGTCGAGCTGGCGGGTGTCAGCGACGTGACCGTGCTGGACAAAGTCGCGGTAAGCGGGCTGGCGACTATCATGATCGTCCTGGGCCTGTTTCCAATTCTGATGACTCCGATGGTACAATCCGGCGTCGACCATATCGTATATCTCCTCGGAGTGATTAAATGAGCGTCGATCCGATTCTTTTTCTGGCCATCCTGCCCGAGATCGGGCTGGTCATCCTGGGGGGGCTGGTGCTGCTCCTCGACCTGGTCCTTAAACAGCCGGCGCAGCGCTGGCTGGGTTGGGTCACCGCGATAGGACTGTGGGTTATCCTGGCCGTGCACCTCGTTTTTGGCGCACCGCACCCCGGGCTGACCGAGGTCTGGGGCGGGATGCTGCGCTGGGACTGGATGGCTTACGTGTTCCAGGGAATATTCCTGTTGGGCGCCAGCCTGACCGCACTTTTTGGCATGGATTGGGACGTCCTCGGCCAGCGGGGTGAATTCTACTTGCTGGCGCTCGCCGCGACGATGGGGATGTGCCTGATGGCCGCCTCCGCCGACCTGGTAATGCTCTTCCTGGCGATCGAAACAACCTCTATTCCACTCTACGCGCTCTCAGGCTTCCTCGTCCGCGACTATAAATCCACCGAATCGGGGTTCAAATACATGCTTTACGGCGCGACCACTTCGGCGGTGATGCTCTACGGGTTCAGCCTGATCTACGGCTTTACCGGTACGACGCGGATCTACGGGGTAGCGGAGATTTTCCAGGAGATGTTTACCCGGCAGGGAAGCGCGGCGGTCTACGCGCTGCTGGGGATTATGCTCCTCGTCCTGGTGGGGGTCAGCTTTAAGGCTTCTGCCGCCCCGTTCCATTTTTGGGCACCAGACGTCTACGAAGGAGCCCCCACTCCTGTCGCAGGCTTTCTCTCCACCGCTTCTAAGGCGGCTGGGTTTGCCGTGTTGATGCGCTTCGTCATCGCCGTGCTCCCACCGACCGTTATGGGGGACGCATCGAGCCTGGTCGGCAGAGCCGGGCCCTATATGACCGCCGTGCTGGCGCTGATTGCCACACTATCCATGATCATCGGCAACGTCCTGGCGCTAACCCAGAAAAATATCAAACGCCTGCTGGCCTATTCTTCGATTGCCCAGGCCGGCTATATCCTCATCGGCGTGACCGCGGGGAGCAGCCTGGGCCAGGCGGGTGCGATCTTCTACCTGGGAGCGTACCTGGTCACCAACCTGGCCGCGTTCGGGATCGTCTCCATTGTCGGCCGGGTCGTTTGTTCGGACGAGATCTCGGCCTACGCCGGGCTGAGCCGCCGCTCGCCGGGTCTTGCGCTCGGGCTACTCGCAGCCTTCCTTTCCCTGGGAGGAATCCCGCCTTTTGGCGGGTTTGTTGGAAAAGTTCTGGTATTCGCGGCAGCGATCGACGCCCGGCTCTACTGGCTGGCCATCCTGGGGATCATCAACTCAGTCGTGGGCCTCTACTACTATCTGACCGTGTTAAAGACGGTATACTTATACCGCTCGCAGGAAGAAGACAGCCCATTGCGGCTGACCCGTCCCTGGGTGATCGCCCTGGCGGCCTGTGTGGTTGGGATCCTGCTGACCGGGACTTTTTTCGGGCCGCTGTACCAGTGGTCCCAGGCGGCCGCTGCGGCCCTGTTCTCATTTTGAATATGGATATGAATGCTCTGCCCCATCGGACTTTGCGCGAGCTGTTCGCGCAGTTTCCTGGTCCTGTGTACACCCCCATTCCACCTGACCTTGAGATTTCTGGTCTGGCGCACGACTCGCACCAGGTGCAGCCTGGCTTCGTCTTCGTCGCCTTGATTGGGGGAAACACGGATGGCCATCGCTATATCCCGGGAGCGATCGATCGTGGGGCGGCGGCGGTGGTCGGGACTAGCGGGGTAGAGCTTCCACCAGACAGGAATGTCCCTTATATCCGGGTGGACGATGCCCGTAAAGCCCTGGCTTATCTTTCTGCGGCTTTTTACGGCTATCCGGCCAACCATCTGACCGTGGTCGGGGTGACCGGTACGGATGGCAAGACCACGACCAGCAACCTGATCTACCAGATCCTCCTGGCAGCCGGACTACGGGCGGGGATCATCTCCACAGTCAACGCAACCATCGGCGAGGATGTGCTCGACACCGGGTTTCACGTCACCACCCCGGAGGCGCCTGACGTGCAGCGCTACCTGGCGCAGATGGTCGCGGCGGGACTCACCCATGTTGTGCTCGAGGCGACCTCCCACGGGCTGGCCCAGCACCGGGTGACTGCCTGTGAATTCGATGTGGGTGTGATCACCAATATCACCCACGAGCACCTCGATTACCACGGCAGCTACGAGGCTTACCGCGAAGCAAAAGCCAGCCTGCTGATCTCGCTGGCGGCGACACACGACAAACCGCAGGGCAATCCGCGCCTGGCAGTGTTGAACCGTGACGACCTGTCTTACGAGTACCTGGCCCATTTAACCCCGGTTCGCCAGGTGAGCTATGGCTTCGCCCCCGGGGCGGACCTGGTTGCGAAGGAGATCCATTACGATCCCAGCAGGCTGCGCTTCCGCGCCGAAGGGCTTGGGGTGGACCTGCCGGTGGAATCCCGGCTGGTTGGGGCATTTAACGTTTCCAACTGCCTGGCGGCTATCGCCGCGGCAACCGCCGGGCTGGGCATTGCCCCGGAGGCCGTGCAGGCGGGCATCGCCAATCTGGCCGGAGTTCCCGGGCGGATGGAAAGCATCGACGTAGGCCAGGATTTCCTGGCCATCGTCGATTTTGCCCATACCCCCAACGCGTTGAAACGAGCCCTCGAAGCTGCCCGGACGATGACCGGCGGAAAAGTCTGGGCTGTGTTTGGCTCAGCCGGCCTGCGCGACCGCGAGAAGCGGCGCATGATGGCTGAAGTATCCACGGAGCTCGCCGATTTCACGGTGCTAACCGCCGAGGACCCGCGAACTGAATCGCTGGACGCGATCCTCGAGGAGATGGCACTGGGGGCGCGGCTCAGGGACGGCGTGGAGGGGAAAACTTTCTGGCGTGTTCCCGACCGCGGGGAGGCGATTCGCTTCACAGTCGGCCAGGCAGGCTGCGGGGACCTGGTGATCATATGCGGCAAGGGACACGAACAGTCGATGTGTTTTGGTGAGGTGGAATATCCCTGGGATGACCGCATCGCGCTAAGCGCGGCTCTAGCGGAGAAGCTCCACCGAAAGGGCCCAGAAATGCCAATTTTGCCCACGTCCCTGAAAAAATCAACCCTGGAATAATTATCGCATATCTGGACTAAAAAGATAGATCAATATGGATCCTTCCACGGAGAAACACAAAGGCCCAAATTTCATGGCCGACACTCTCCCTCATGCTATAATCATTCTGCCCGCTCCATCCATCGGGATTACAGGGAAATTATGGATTTGGATAAGCTTCTCCACGCCTGGACCGAGTTCACCAGTCACGAGCATATCGTCCCCGAGGTTTCTCCGATCGTAGCCAGTTCCTGGGAGCGCTGCCGGGCGCGGATCAATCCCTTCCAAACGATCAAATTCAACAAGCTCAATCCGGACCATTTTCTGGCGGCTCAGGTGGCCAGCTTCGACCTGATCTCAATCGCCCGCCCGATCATGGAGGACATCTCCATTAACTTGAAATCTAATCAAGAAGCCGTTGTCCTCCTCAATGGGACCGGCTACATTCTGGATATGCAGGCGGACTCAAAAGTTTTAGAGCTGCTGGCGGGGATGGGGATCGCCACCGGAGAGCTGTTCACGGAAGGCCATGTGGGCACCAACGCACTTGGACTGGCATTGACCGAGCGCATGCCGGTCGAGGTATATGGCCCCGAACACTACTGTTTCCAGTTTCACGACCTGGCGGATGCGGCGGCGCCAGTTTTCGACGTGAGCGGGCGCGTCCTGGGGGTCTTAGGACTGCTGACGACCACCGATCGCTACCAGCCGTACTCGCTCAGCCTGGTGATAGCCGGGGCAAAGGCGATCGAAGCGCAGCGCCAGGCGGATAGCCTCCTGGCGGAAAACAACAGCCAGTTGGCCCAATTGATCGCCATTCTGGATACCATCTCGGAAGGGATCGTTGTCTGGAACGGGGAGCGGGTTTTGATCCACATCAATAATTATGCTACGCGGGTGATGGAGCGGTCTGCCCAGGGTCTTGTTGGACAGAAGACGGATGATTTTTTGTCCTATCCACCCTTCATCCAGGCCGCGATCGATGCCCATGAGCCGCTCACCGACGTGGAAACCAATCTGATCATTGGCCAGAAAACGGTCAACTGCATTCTCAGCCTGCGTTTTGTGGTGAATAAAAATGGGCTGCAATGGATCATTGCAACCTTCCGGCCGATCACGGAGGTTCGCCAATTGATCCACCGCCAGGTTGGCGCGCATGCCCGCCTGACCCTGGACGACATCCCCGGGGATTCGCCCCAGATGAAGCGGGTGCAAACCTTTGTCAAATCGGCTGCGCTGGCAAAGGCAAGCATCTTGATTCGCGGAGAAGTGGGCACGGGGAAAAATGTCCTGGCCGGGGCTATTCACAACGAGAGCCTGCGCAGGGAAGGCCCATTCATCATCTTCGCCTGTTCGTCTGTACCAAATGAGCTGGCAGTGAGCGAGCTGATCGGATATGAAGAGGGCCCAGCCTCGAAGCGACCTGGCGGACGGCCGAGCAAGTTTGAGCTGGCCCAGGGGGGTACGCTCTTTTTTCAGGACGTGGATGCGCTTCCACTGGAAGCCCAGGCGATTCTGCTCAATGTGCTCGAATTGGGCATGGTACAGCGGATGGGTGGGGACCGGCCCATCGAGGTAGATCTGCGGGTAGTTGTTTCAACAGCGGCGAAAATTGAAAAGCTGGTCGTGGAAGGCAGGTTCCGGCGAGATCTGTTCTACCGGTTGAGTGCATTCACTATCACCCTGCCATCCCTGCGCGAGCGGCCGAAAGACATTCCGATGATTGTCGAGAGAATCTGCAGCCGCCTGTCACGCCAGTTAAACCACCCCCTCAGCCTGGGGCCGGGCGTGCTGGAAGTGATGAAGAAATATCCATGGCCCGGGAATATTCGCGAGTTGGAAGCTGTTCTCGGTCCGGCGGCTTCGATGGTTGGGCCAGATGGGGTGATCGAGCTTGCTCACCTTCCCGTGCCGGTACGTAATTTATCCTGGAGCATGGCGGGAGACCTGGAAGAACACAAGATCCAGCCATGGATCGATGTGGAGCGCCAGACGATCGTGCAGGCCGCAGAATTATGCCGTGGGAACCTGAGCCGAATGGCGCAAGTGCTCGGGATTGGAAGGACCACATTATGGCGAAAGATCAAAAAGTACGGTGTGTATATGGAGGATTACCGCAACACTCCTTATCCGGACCAGGGAACTTAGAAGGCTCAGGCCCCGTTTCATATTGAAACATGATCATAGAAATAACGTTTCAAAATGAAACAAGTTTGGATGAATTAGTTGACTTTTTTTTGAGGAGTCATTAGACTATAAGGGTATTCAAAAGTCAGTTATCTGAATGGGAATCCGAAATGGGAAGTGAGCGGGTTTGGATTGCGAAAGAGCATGACCAACAATGTCCTTCCAATGGGGAATTTAAGTGCACTTTCGCCTCCACCCACGCGGATTTCATCGGAGGAACCGCTGCAAGTGGTTTTGCATAGCGGTTCTTGTTTTTTTTATCCTGGCTGTGTAAGGTTCAGGGACAACCTCACAGAAACCATATTGCCAGCTTGTCCAGGTCCTGGATATCGAAGCAGCCAATTATGGTTTAGCTGTACTCCGCTCTTTCACCAGATAGCAACAGAGCGGAGGTTGAAACTGAAAATCGAATAACCCAACACAGGCATTACTTTGGAGCGACCCGCCAATCGCCAATCCGTGTTATGTGGCTGGTTTGTTTTGGGTTGCCTCGCTCCAATGGTTGATTTTGTGATTCATGCTGTAAAACCCTTTCCTTGAAGGAGGTGATGGCTGCTCAACCGAATCTCACCGTTCAGAAATCGATTTAAGCTCAACCAATGTTTTTTTCTACCATACCAGAAACAGAAGGAGAATAGTAACCATGTTAGGGCCAATCATTGGAGAAATCTTCGGGACCTTCATCCTGATCCTCTTGGGTGATGGTGTCGTGGCGAATGTAGGTCTGGCGCCTCGCCTGGCCTCCACCGCGTACAACTGGAATACGATCACCATAGGCTGGGCGTTCGCGGTGATCGTCGCCGTTTACGTCTCGGCGGGTGTATCCGGCGCCCACCTTAACCCGGCTGTGACCATCGCCTTGGCTGCAAAGCGTGGTTTCGCGTGGGGGAAGGTGGTCCCATACATCATCGCTCAGTGGGTCGGCGCATTCCTGGGCGCTCTCGGCGTTTACCTGACCTACGGTGATGGCCTGCGCGCGGCTGGCGTGCCCAATGTGTGGTGCACCGGTCCTGGTTCTGTTTTCGGGCAGGCTTTCTGGGGTGGCGCGACCACCGCAGCTTCGGCTGGCGGCTACACCCCAACCGGAGCGATCCTCACCGAAATTTTTGGTACCGCTGTGCTCCTCTGGGGCATCCTGGCCAGCGGCGATTCACGGAATACCGGGCTCATCAATAACATAGGCCCGTTCCTGGTGGGCGGCACGGTCCTGGCAGTTGGCCTATCCCTGGGCGGCCCCTCGGGATATGCAATCAACCCGGCGCGTGATTTCGGCCCGCGCGTATTCGGCACACTGGTCGGCACCCAGGGTCTCTTCAATGGGATCTACTGGATCATCCCAATCATCGGACCCATTGTCGGTGGACTGCTTGGAGCCTTCACCTACGACTGGTTCGTCACTGCATTCCTGCCCGCCAAGAAATAATCCTGATCGAAAAAACCTCACAGTTTAATTTCGTGTATTGAGAAGGATGAACGTCTTGTGGAGGCAATGGAATGAAAAAGCTTATCAATTCGCCTGAAAACGTAGTCCGTGAAGAGTTGGAAGGCATCGCCCTTGCCCATCCCGATATGGTGAAAGTGCATTATGACCCGAACTATATCTACCGGGTGGATGCTCCTGTTCGGGGGAAGGTAGCCCTGATCTCTGGAGGCGGCTCCGGCCATGAGCCAATGCACGGTGGTTTTGTCGGCATGGGGATGTTGGACGCTGCCTGCCCGGGAGCTGTCTTTACCTCGCCCACTCCGGATCAGATGCTGGAAGCGACCAAGGCGGTGAGCAGCGGCGCTGGCGTCGTGCACATTGTCAAGAACTACACCGGAGATATCATGAACTTCGAGATGGCCGCGGACCTGGCGCGCGCGGAAGGGATCGATATCGAAAGTGTGGTGATCGACGACGATGTGGCCGTCAAGGACAGCCTGTACACTGCCGGACGAAGAGGGGTGGGATCAACCGTGCTGGCTGAGAAGCTGGCTGGCGCAGCCGCCGAACAACACCGCTCGCTCAAAGAGGTCGCCGATGTGGTCCGCAAGGTGAAGGATTATGGCCGCAGCATGGGGATGGCGCTCACGTCCTGCACCGTCCCGCATGTGGGCAAACCCACCTTCGACCTTCCCGAGGATGAGATGGAAATTGGCATCGGCATCCATGGGGAGCCTGGCCGGACCCGGATGAAGGTAAAATCGGCGGATGAAATCGTCGATATGTTGATCGAGCCGGTTATCTCGGATATCCCCTTCAAAACCGGCGATGAAGTATTGCTCTTCGTCAACAGCATGGGCGGTACGCCGCTGATCGAACTCTATATAGTATATCGCAGAGCTCACGAGTTCGCCACGAAACATGGCTTGAAGGTTGTCCGCAGCCTGATCGGCCCGTACATCACCAGTCTTGAAATGGCTGGAGCCTCTATCACCGTGCTGAAGATGGATGAGGATTTGAAGAAGTTGTGGGATGCGCCCGTGAAGACCCCAGGCATGCGTTGGGGTATATAAAAAAGCCTGCAGTCCACGAGGAAAGCCAGGGCGGTTTTCAAAGCCCGCCCTGGCTGAAATAAACGGAGCCAACTATGACAATCTCTCGGGATGATTCCATCGAGTGGATCAAGGCATGCGCGAAGGTTCTTGCAGAAAACAAGGATTATCTGACCCAACTGGATGCGGCGATTGGGGATGCAGATCATGGGGCGAACATGGATCGCGGATTTAGAGCGGTCATGAACAAAATGCCCGAGATGAGCGACAAAGACATCGGCACGATTTTCAAGACAGTCGGGATGACGTTGATCTCCACGGTTGGCGGGGCGGGGGGACCCCTGTATGGGACATTTTACCTGCAGGCTGGGATGAAAACCGCCGGAAAGATGGAGATGTCCCTGGCCGATTGGTATACTGCTCTAGACGCCGCGTTGAATGGGGTGGTTATGCGCGGGAAAGCTGAAGTCGGAGATAAGACTATGGTGGACGCGCTCACCCCGGCAGTGACTGCTCTCAAAAATGATGTGGATAACGGGACGCTGATGAAGACTGCACTCCAGCAGTCCGCTGAAGCAGCCAGGCAGGGCATGCTATCAACCATTCCAATGGTAGCCCGGAAAGGAAGGGCCAGTTACCTGGGCGAGCGCAGCGCAGGGCACCAGGATCCTGGAGCAACCTCTTCATACCTGATTCTGAAAGCAGCCGCAGATTGTTGGGGGAACCATTCCTGAGCACATGGATGGTTATCCTTGGTTGGTCAAAAATCAATTTCAAATTTAGTTTCGTATTCAGGAGGTACGAAAAATGACAAAATATGCAGCAGCAGTTGATCAGGGAACTACCAGCAGCCGGTTCATGATCTTCGACCATGCCGGCAAGGTAGTTTCGGTAGACCAAAAGGAACACGAGCAGATTTATCCGAAGCCCGGTTGGGTTGAGCACAATCCCCTGGAGATCTGGGAACGATGTCAGGAAGTGATCCATGGCGCCATGGTCAAGGCCAACATCAATCCGAGGGACATCGCTGCAGTCGGTGTGACCAACCAGCGCGAGACGACCGTGGTGTGGGAAAAGGCGACTGGTAAGCCGGTTTACAACGCCATCGTATGGCAGGACACCCGCACCGCCGATATCTGCAACGAGCTGGCAAAGGATGGCGGCCAGGATCGCTTCCGGGCGAAGGTGGGTCTGCCTCTGGCGACCTATTTCTCCGGCCCGAAAGTGAAATGGATCCTGGACAACGTCCCTGGCGTCCGCGCGCGTGCAGAGAAGGGTGAGGTCTTGTTTGGCAATATCGACACCTGGGTCATCTGGAACCTGACCGGCGGACCGAACGGCGGCGTCCACGTCACCGATGTTTCCAATGCTTCGCGCACGATGCTGATGAACCTGGAGACTCTTGACTGGGATCCCGACATGCTCAAGGTGATGGGTATTCCCCGCGCCATGCTCCCGGCAGTCAAGCCATCCAGCGCAGTGTACGGCGAAGCTAAAGGCGAGCTTGCGGGCATCCCTGTGTCGGGAGACCTGGGCGACCAGCAGGCTGCGCTCTTCGGGCAGACCTGTTTCAGCGCTGGCGAAGCCAAGAACACCTACGGCACCGGCTGCTTCATGCTGCTGAACACGGGCAACAAGCCAGTCCAGTCTAAGAACGGCCTGCTGACCACCCTCGGGTACAAGATCGGCAGCGAGCCCGCAGTGTACTGCCTCGAAGGCTCCATCGCGATCACTGGCGCCCTGGTGCAGTGGCTGCGCGACAACCTGGGTATGATCCAGAAGTCGGCAGACATCGAGGCCCTGGCCAAGACGGTCGACGATAACGGCGGAATTTACTTCGTCCCCGCTTTCTCCGGCCTCTTCGCGCCCTACTGGCGGAGCGATGCCCGCGGCGTGATCGTTGGCATGACTCGCTACATCAACAAGGGCCACATCGCCCGCGCGGCGTTGGAAGCCACTGCCTTCCAGACCCGCGAGGTTTTGGACGCGATGAACCTGGATTCTGGCGTCAAACTGACCGGCTTGAAGGTGGACGGCGGCATGGTTTATAATGAGTTGCTGATGCAGTTCCAGGCCGATATCCTCGGCGTCCCCGTGATCCGACCCACCGTCGCGGAAACCACCTCGCTTGGCGCTGCCTATGCGGCAGGCCTGGCAGTAGGCTTCTGGGCTAAGGTCGAAGACCTGCGCGCCAACTGGGGCAAGGACAAGGAGTGGGATCCCAAGATGGATGCCGCTCTCCGTGATAAAGAGTATAAAGGCTGGAAGAAGGCCGTTACCCGCACCTTCGATTGGGTCGGGTAGCCGGTCTACGATGAACATCAATGAGGGACGGGTGAGGCCCGTCCCTCAGGACAACTTTTTTCCATTCCTCGCGACGTACCCGGATCCAGACGAGGGTACGTCGCGGCCTTAAACCAAGGAATTTTCAGGAGTACCCGTGGCCAAGAAACCGATCAAGAAAAACCCCAAAAAAGAAGTCAATGAAAAACCGGCCGCGAAAGATGAAGTTTCTTCTTCAAAGAAATCCCTGAATGATCCCTGGATCTCGATGCGGACCGGTTTAATTTGGGTTGGAATAGCCAGCCTGGGGATGGCGATTCTAACCGCCTGGGAGGTCGTCCCCGAGAGGGGGCTGGTCGAAGGTATTCTGTGGGGGTTGTTGTTTGGTGGGATAATTTGGGTGATTTTTTGGGGATTTTATTTTCTCCGCCGCTTTCTCCGTTGAGGGAAAGGGTAGTTTAAACCGTGAGCCGCGATAAGGCGCAGCAGTCTCTCCTGCCATATGTACCCTGGAGCACAACTGCCTGGGAAGCGCTATGGGCGCCATATGACCAGGCGACTTACCGGCTGGTCCTGGACCAGATTGGGCCAGAGGATATCGTCCTGGAGATCGGGGCGGGAGATTTGCGCCTGGCCCGCCAGATGGCGAGCATTGCTCGAAAAGTATATGCCCTGGAATACAATCGTTACCTGATCGACCGGACCATGAAATCTGCTGGTGACCCCCTTCCTGCCCGGCTTGAAGTGATCTGCGCGGATGCTCGATCATTCCCAATTCCCCGAGGGATCACAATGGGTGTATTATTAATGAGACATTGCACTTATTTCCAGGGGTATGCCAGTAAATTGAAGGCAGCAGGCTGCAACAAATTGATCACCAATGCGCGCTGGCATTTTGGGGTTGAGGTGGTTCCTTTACAAATTAGGCGAATATCTTACCGGGAGCTGTCGATCGGATGGTATGCCTGCTGGTGCGGCCAGGTGGGCTTCGTTCCGGGCCCGGCTGAACGACTGACGATCCGGGTATTGGAAGAGATCCACGAGGTGATAGACTGCCCGGACTGTTTTCGAGAGCCCCTGGATGTTAAGCAAGAACCGTTTGGAGTTTAAAATAATTTACCCAATTCAATCAGGGAGTTTTAAGGATGAGCAAACCAAGTGTTGTGATTATTGGAGCCGGGTTTACGGGAGTAGCCACTGCGCACGACCTGGCCCTCAGGGGCTGTGATGTGACCGTGGTCGAGCGCGGAGATATCACCAACGGCACTTCCGGCCGGACTCACGGACTGCTGCATAGCGGCGGACGCTATGCAGTGAAGGATCAGGAATCGGCGATCGAGTGCATCGATGAAAACATGATCCTGCGTAAGATCGTCCCATCGGTGATCGAGCCGAACGGCGGGCTGTTCATCGCCCTCAATGAGAGCGACCTGGCCTATGGCGAAGACTTTATCGAGGGCTGCGAAGCCTGCCATATTCCGATCGAGCAGCTCACTCCCAAGAAAACGCTCGAGATCGAGCCAAACCTGAACCCCAATCTCCTGCTGGCATTCCTCATTCCAGATGGCACGTTTGACCCGCTTCGGCTGGCTTTGTCCTTCGCTGCGACGGCCAAAGCCAATGGGGCGCGGTTCCGCACGTTCACCGAGGTAAAAAGCCTCTTGCTGGATGGGACAGGCAACGTGACCGGGGTAAGAATCGAGAACCGGGCGGAAGGGAAACCAGAGGAGCTTTCTGCCGATATGGTGGTCAACGCGACCGGGGCCTGGGCCGGGGAGATTGCAGCTATGGCCGGCGGCAACGTGCCGGTCAAGCCAACCCCCGGTGTGATGGTCGCTTTCGACCAGCGCCTGGTCCAAAGGGCGATCAACCGTTTGAACGTTCCCGGGGATGGAGACATTATCGTGCCCCAAAGAAGGATGGCGGTGGTGGGCACGACCTCATTCGACGTCGAAGACCTGGATTACGTCCCGGTGGTTGATGAACAGGTCCAGCAGATGTACGAGCGGGGCTGCGAATTGGTTCCGAAGATCGCCCAGACGAAAATGCGCGGGGCCTTCATGGCGACGCGCCCGTTGATCGGCGGCGGGGATACTGGCCGGAGCATTGCCCGCACATTCAAATGCTACGACCATAAAGAAACGCAGGGCATTGAGGGTCTGGTCACTATTACCGGCGGAAAAGCTACCACGCTGCGCGCCATGGCGGAAAAAACCGCCGACGTCGTTTGCGCCAAGCTGGGCATCCCAGCCTTGTGCATAACCAAGGATTATCCGCTGCTCTCTTACCGCCAGTATTACGCGCTGCCCAACTAAGGAGCTACGATGAGCAATATCAGATGGAAGGTCACATTTCAGATCTACCGGGCCAAAGGGGATGGACCCGTACATTTCGATACATTCTTCTTAGATGTAGATCCAGATGAATACGTTCTGGATGGCGTGGAACGGCTCTGGGCATTTCACGACCGCTCCTTATGTTACCGGCATGCCTGCCATCATTCAACCTGTGGGGCCTGCGGTATGCGGGTCAACGGGGTGGAAAAATTAACCTGCATCACGCCCATCCGCGAAGTGACTACCGATGGGGGCACGCTGCGAATCGAGCCGCTGCGCAATTTCCCCGTGGTCAGCGATCTGGCGGTCGATATGGGCTCGCTCTACCTGCGCATGGACCAGGTCCACGCTAAAAGCGTTTTACCGGTAACTGAAGCGGAGATTGAAAAATCTCCCCGGGATTGGTCCGCTGAGGATCAACAATATATCCGTCTATCTGACTGCATTGAGTGCGGTCTGTGCATCAGCGCCTGCCCAATCTCCGCCACAGACGCGGATTACCTCGGACCGGCTGTTCTGGCAGGCGCGCAGCAAACCGGCCTTTCGAAGGACCCCGCGCTGGTCGAGATTGTCGACTCAGAGGACGGTGTGTGGCGCTGCCACAGCGCCTACGAGTGCACCGCGGTGTGCCCTTCCTTCGTAGACCCGGCCCGGCGGATTATGAATCTGCGCCGGCAAGTCCTAGGCCAACGCTGGCAGGGATTATTTAACCGCAAAGGCGCACAAAATCTGGCAGTCGAGGAGGTTACCCGATGAATAAAGTTGATAACGAGCCATCTCGTAGCAAGTGGATCGAGTGGTTTAACCCACAGGGCCGGAATCTCGAGGGAATAACCTTCTCACTCAACCGGATCACTGGATTGGGATTGACGCTCTATCTTTTCCTGCATCTCATCGTCCTGGGCACGCTGGCGCGCGGGGCAAATGCCTACGATAACTTCATTAAGCTGGTTCACAACCCATTCTTTATCTTCGGCGAGTTCCTGGTCGTCGCTGCAGGCCTGATCCACGGATTTAACGGAATACGGATCGTGATCACCAGCCTGGGGATTGGGGTTCCCACCGAGAAAAGGTTGCTGGTGGTATTGATGGCGATCGCTTTGATCGGCACTCTGATTTTTGCCGTGCGCATGTTTACAGCCTGACCTGAGTGAAGGGAATTGAACAATGGCAAACGTCACCTTACCCAAAGGGGTTTCAGCCCCGAAAAGCGGCGAAAATACCTGGCTCTGGCTGTGGAAGCTGGCTTCGGGCCCACTGATCTTCATCCTGATCCTGATCCATTTTGCCGTCAACCACTATCTCGGTTCGAACGGCTTGCTTTCCTACCGTGAGGTCCTTTCCTATTACAGTAACTCGATTGTCCCGGTGATGGAGGGAATATTCCTGGTCGTGGTGGTATCCCATTCGTTGCTAGGACTGCGCAGCGTTATCCTGGATCTCCATCCATCACGCTCGCTGCTTCGAGCCATCGATTGGATCTTTCTGCTCGGCGGGACCGCAGCGGTGGTCTACGGCATCTGGCTGTTGAACGTGATTGTCGCCAGCATACCCAAGGGATAATCACTCTGAGGGAACGGGAAAATGGTCGGGTTGGTCGTAGTTTCCCATAGCCGCAAGCTGGCTGAAGCGCTGGTCAATCTGGTTCGGCAGATGGCCGCCCCCGAGGTAAAGATCGCGATCGCCGCGGGGGTTGGCGAGAATCGGGAAGAATTTGGCACCGATGCAGTCGAGATCAGCGAGGCGATCCAATCGGTCTCCTCGCCGGACGGCGTGCTGGTGATGATGGATTTAGGTAGCGCTATCCTCAGTGCTGAGCTGGCTTTGGAGCTGCTGCCCCCCGAGATCGCCGCCCAGGTGCGGTTTTGCCCTGCGGCGCTGGTCGAGGGAACGCTGTCGGCGGCCGTCCAGATTGGGCTGGGAAGCGATATTGACACGATATACGAGGAGGCCGAGCAATCTCTACAGCCAAAAGAGGAACAGTTGGGGAGTTCTGCACCCGTTGCAGCCTCATCACCTCTGGCATCACCCGCGGTGCCAGCCCCCACGACCCCAGATGGTAAGAGACGGATCGTGCTCACCTTACGGAACCAGCACGGGCTGCACGCCCGGCCGGCCGCCCGCTTCGTCCAGACCGCCGGCGCTTACAAAGCTGAGACCACAGTCACCAACCTGACCACCCACAAGGGCCCGGTACGGGCCAGAAGTTTGAACGCACTGGCGACCCTCGGCGCTGTACAGAACCACCAGATCGAGATCGAATCCTCTGGCGAGCAAGCCGACGAGGCTCTGGAGGCGCTGAAGGCTCTCGTGGAGGAAAATTTCGGCGAAAGCACCGAGCCGGCGCCAGAAGCATCTGGCTCCGTCCCCTCATCGATTCCGGCTGCACGGGCCGCGTTGCCAGAGGGGGCGCAAAAAGCAGTCCCGGTTTCCGAAGGAATCGCCCTGGGGCCGTTCTACCGCTACCAGGCAGCGCTGCCGCCCATCTCTCAGGAACCGGCTGAAGATCCGGCGAAAGAATGGGAAAAATTGCTCCAGGCTATCGCGAAGACTCAGCAGGCCATTCAAAAACGGAAGGCAGCCCTGCGCGGTCAACTGGGCCAGGAAGAGATCGCCATTTTTGATGCCCATCTCCTGATTCTGCAGGACCCGGACCTGCTCGAAGCGGTGGAAGAGCGGATCAGGGAACAGAAAATGAACGCGGCAGCGGGCTGGTCCGAAGCGATCCAGGAAGCAGTAGCGAGCTATCAGAAGCTGGATGATCCCTACCTGCGCCAGCGAGCGGCGGATGTGCAGGATGTGGGCAACCAGGTCCTGCGGAGCCTGGCGGGCGGGCCCCAGACCACGACCATTGAGCTCAAGGAGCCAGTGATCTTATTCGCTGAGGACCTGACTCCCACCGAAACATCCCAACTGGACATGGACCGGGTACTGGGAATCATGCTGGTCGGCGGGGGGCCCACCTCGCACAGCGCGATCCTATCCCGTGCACTGGGCATCCCGGCGGTTTCGGGGGTCAGCGAGGCGCTCGGGCGGCTGGAGCCGGGTACCCTGGTGGCGATCGATGGGTTCAACGGGATGGTGTGGGTCGATCCTCCGGCCGAAATACGCCAGGACCTCGAAAAGCGCCGCGCGGAGTGGATCTCCCGCCGGCAGGAACTGATCAAGACCAGCCAGGCGCTGGCCTCCACACGCGACGGGCACAGGGTGGAAGTTTTTGCAAATATTGGCAATGTCACTGATGCGCGCGCGGCTGTCCAAAACGGAGCTGAAGGCGTTGGCCTGCTGCGCACCGAGTTCTTATTTTTAACCCGAGAGATCCCACCTTCAGAAGATGAGCAATATTCCGCGCTGCGCCAGATCGGCGAAGTAATGGGGAACCGGCCTGTGACTGTGCGCACGCTGGATATCGGCGGCGATAAGGAGGTTCCCTATCTCCAACTCCCGGAGGAAGCCAATCCGTTCCTGGGCGTGCGCGCGATTCGCATGTGCCTCAATCACCCGGAGATCTTTGTCCCGCAGTTGCGGGCGATTTTGCGCGCCGCGGACGGCGCCTATTTCCGGGTGATGTTCCCCATGGTGGCCAATGTCGATGAGATCCGACAGGCGCGAGGCTGGATGGAAAATGTCCACCAGGATTTGCTCCAGGAAAAAGTTCCCCATGCGTGGCCGGTGGAAACCGGAATCATGGTGGAAATTCCTTCCGCGGCTATTCTCAGCTCCGTTCTTGCCCGTGAGGTCGATTTCTTCAGCATCGGCACCAACGACCTGACCCAATACACCCTGGCGGCCGAGCGGGGGAACCCACAACTCTCCGGGTTTGCCGATGGGCTTCACCCGGCTGTCCTGCGTCTGATTGGAGAGGTGGCTGAGGCGGCCCATAGCGTGGGGAAATGGGTGGGAGTGTGCGGCGAATTAGCCGGAGATCCGCAGGCTACCAGCATTCTGATCGGCCTGGGTGTGGATGAGCTGAGCCTGAACCCGGCCGGGATCCCGCGAATCAAGGCAGTGGTGCGGGAGATCACCATGGAAAGCGCAAAAGAGCTGGCCAGCCGGGCTTTAGAAGCCGAAAGCGCTACCGAAGTTCGTCATCTTGCTGGGGGATAATCCTCCCAAACCTGGCCAAATCATTCCCATGAAACATTGACATTGTGACAAAATATACTATAATTACCTAAATCAACAAACCCTCTGCGAAATCTTGCACGAGGGTTTATTATGGGGTAAAATTGACGCGTTTGACTTCCTCAGATAACTTCACGAAGCAATGAGGGTAAACGAAACACAGGTAAAGAGGCGCTTCAAGGGAGTTATTTCACTCTACGCATCGAAATACATGCTGTGTCAGGCCTGATTTCGGATGGCATAGTACGGGAGAAAACTTTGAGCGAGAAACGAATACAACAAGTACTGGAAATCGAACAGAAAGCCGAAAAGGTACGTGAAGCGGCCGTGAAAGAAGCCGAACAAATTCCCGGCCAAGCCGAGCGAGAGGCTCAGGCTTTTGTGGAGAGAGCGCGGAAAGAGGCTGAGGAAGAAGCCCGCCAACTGATCGCCAGCGCGAAGGCCAGCAACGAAAGTGAGCAAATCCTGGCGGAGGCGCAAGAAAAAGCGCGTCAGGTCGAAGCCACAGCCGGAAGTAACTTTGACCGCGCAGTAACAGCAGTGCTCAACCACGTGATCGGTAAGGAGTAGCCGCATGCCGAGCGGTATTTCTGGGTATGCCGCCCTCAACGCTCGGGTGCGGGTGAAGTATTCCACTTTGCTGAGCCCAGCCCAGTTGAGTGAATTGAGCGAGGCTCCGGATTTTCCCTCACTTATCACCATCCTCAAGCGGACCGTTTACGCCCCGTATATGGAGGAAGTCAAAGACAAGGACCTGACTCCCCGGCGGGCTACATTCGAGATTAAACGCCGTCTGGCAGACGATTTCAATTCAATCATGCTGAACGCGCCACAAGATACGCGCCCGCTCGTCACAGAGCTTTCCCGGTACTTTGAGGTCAACAATTTGAAAGCCATCTTGCGGGGAATCGTTTTGGGGGTCT
>DATKLX010000002.1:0-7148 GCA_035542155.1 Anaerolineaceae bacterium | reverse complement strand
GGCTGGCAATGACTCCATCCAAGATTTATTCTACGATCCCTCCGACCCGCAGTCGACGTCCCGCTCGTTCCGGCAGGATCTCGGCAGGCGTATGATCTCCTGATCGCCATCCACAACGTGGATGGCCAGTGCTGCCTCGTTGCCTTGGAAGCGGATCACTTGCAGCCCTGGAGCAGGGTGGACCGCGACCAGATAATGGTCTCCCAACTGGCGGACTTCATCGACCTGGTATCCCAACAGCCAGATGTCGAGCTGTTTCCTTTGGAGAATATCGTTCAAAGTTGTGGGGCTGTATTTATCTGGGTCGGCGAGAAAGTCGGTTGTATTCCACAAACCGGCCAGCAAGCGCCAGTCTGCGCCGGTGGCGCTCAGGTCAGGGCCGCCAGGCGTGCCGCTGGTAAAGAGGTCCAGGGTGTCATAAAGGAAAGCCGGTTGTTTGAACCACCAATCGAAGAAGATCTGCCCATGGTTGGCGAAGGGCGGATTGGACCAGACCTGGTCGCGCTGTTCGTTTTCGCTGGGGCGCTTCCAGGCCGGATCTGCAAAGACTACCTGAAACGGCAGCATAGTTCCCTGGGTTTTGAGCGTCGTCAGTCCCGGATCTGTCGAAGCTTTTTGAGACAAAAACAGGGGTGGATGGACCAGAGGGTACTTGATTACCCCCAGGTCGATGTCTTGATCCGGGCTGGAAATGATAAAGGGGACGGAGAACCAGGTCGACTGCAGGTTGTGCTTTCCCAGCGGCAGGCTGGACAGGCTGAAATTCCCCTGCGCGTCGGTCGTGGCGATGGGCGTGAACGAAATCCCGGTCTGGTCGATCGCCAGTGGAATGTTCGCCGCGGGGGCGTGGTCGCCGTATCCATTGACCACTTTTCCGTGAATGGATGGCCTTGGCAGTGGGGTGGGGGTGGGCGTCGCCGCAGCGGGAGGTATCGCCAGGGTGAAGGTTTCCCAGCCGGCGAAAATGGCGTTCGCCGGGATCTGGAAGATACCGTGCAGCCCCTGTCGGATGTCGACAAATGCCGCATGGGGCTCATTTTCACCTTTCAGGAAGATCCAGTCTCCGTCCGGGCTGACTGAGATGAGGTGCATCTCTCCAATCGGCAGGCGGTCTACGGGTTTCGTCGTCCACTGATTTGAGCTGGCGCTCCAAAGGTTGGTTTCGCTCGCCGACCGGTCCACCATGCTGTCGCCAGGATTGAGCACGAAGAATATTTGCTGGCTGTCCGCGCTCCAGGTCAGGTCAGCGGCATGGCTGGGCTGGTTAAACTCGATCTGGGTGGCCCTGGTTTGCTTCTTTTCCAGAGAATAGCTGCCCAGGAAATGCGCGTTGGTCTGGCCGGGGCCACTGCTTTTCTGCTGTGCGGCTACCAGCCAGGTTCCGTCCGGCGATACCGCCGGCAACCCGTAGCCGAAACCGTCCAGAGAAATTTCGTCGACCTTGCGGCCATCGGCCACGTTAACCCTCCAGATTTGTTTGAATGTCGGATCCTGTCCAACCGGCTGGACGTACAGGCTCTTCTGATCGCTGCTAAAGGCCAGGGGGATCACCGTCTGCTGGATCGAAAGCACCGGCTGGATCAGTCCTTCCGGAATGTGATAGATCCCGATGCGGGTCGCAAAGGCAAATGGAGCGCCCGGATCCTGGATCGAAGCGGTGTAAATCAGATCCGTTCCGTTGGATGCAGGCTGAAGCGTTCCATAATAGGCAGCCTTATCCAGGCGGTAGATCCATTCATGAGCGCCGGAAGGCAGGCGTACCCGCTGCAGCCCCGGCTCGCGCAGGAGGACGATTTGGTCCGCCAGCGTCCAGGCCGCCAGGACCTTCCCTTCATCTGGCTGATGGCCGGTCAGATCGAGGATTAGCTCCGGGTCCAGGCCGTACTGCTTCCGGTACATCTCGCTCCCGTCAGCATAGAAAATCGCGGGAGGCTGGTTGTTCAGGGTATTGACCGGCAGGGCAGCCGTTGTCATTGCCTCCTTCGTCGGCTGGTACAGATCGGCGGCTGCCCGGGTGGCTTGCGGAGTTCCGGTCAGGTAAGACAGGTTGGCCTGCGGGGTGGCAGCCGGTGAGGTCCCATATATATTGCCCTGTGAGGTGGGTAAATGGCTCCGGTTTGGCCCGACCAGGTTATCGATGGCAAAGATCAGAAGGAACAGCGCCGCGGCTCCGGCAACAAGCTGGCCGGCAGTCCATAGGATCCGCCGCGTCCTCGCTCGTTGCACCCCGGTCTGAATGCGTCGAGGTTGGGGCGCCGGGAAGGGTACCGGGTCCCAGCGCGCATGGAATGCGCTGGCCAGCGAGTGGCCCAACTCTCCCAGCTCACTGGCAAACTGGCGGCAATCCTGGCAGGCTGATAGATGTCGGTCCAACTCGGACCGCTCGTGCGATCCCAGGCGGTTCTCAGCGGCGGCTTCTATGTATTGGCGGGCCTGATCGTGCGTTAGTTCGCTCATCGCGTTGGCGGGTTGCCTTTCTGCTCGAATTCCTCGCGCCATTCTGGTTCTGGGCTGGCCTGTAACGCGGCCTGGATCCGTACGCGGGCGGTGTGCAACCGCGAATGGACGGTCCCCGGGCTGATCTCCAGGATCTCGGCGATCTCGTTGGTCGGGAGATCGTGGTAGTAGTGCAGAATAATCGGGACGCGGTGTTTTTCATCCAGCTCCTGGACCGCTTTCCAGATGGTGGAGTTCGTCTCGTTCTGCACAACCCGTTCTTCGATGCGGAAAGTCGTCGTGCGGTTCCATTCGAAGAGGGATTGCAAAGCCTGGAACAGCCTCCGCCGGGAACGCCCCTTGCGCAGGTGCATCCGGCAGGTATTGATCGTGATGCTGTACAGCCACGTGGTAAAGGAGGAATCTCCCCGGTAGGTGTCCAATGCGCGGATCGCGGCCACAAATGTATCCTGGGCGGCTTCTTCGGCTTCCTGGGGGTCATCGAGGATCGACAACGCCAGACGGAAAACCGGCGGTTGGTAGGTCTGAACCAACGCCCCGATCGCCAGCCCGTCACCGCTGCGACAGCGCTCGATTAGATGGACTGTCTCCATTCAACCACCCAAATGATTAGATGCAGGATCTTGAGTTTACCTTCACTTTTCGCTTGAGATCAGTCTAACACGATTTATATTTATAAGTAGTGTAAAAATTATCCTCCCTCCCTCCAAGGAATGGAGGGCTGGGAAGGGTTGACTCATCGAAAAGGATATTTAAATTTTCAGGTAGATACTCGCCGCAAACAAAAACTGAAGGAAAATTGGGGTTGCTGCATCTAATCCATAGCGGATCACAAAAATGTAACCTTTCGGAAACGTCTCCGTAACACCCGCGTGATATCCTGTCAGGAAGCAGTCCATTTGTTTCGGGGTTGTATATGCAGGCAGCGAAAATGGGACTCCAAAATTACTTACAGCATGTTGAAACCAGCTTGATCCGGTCTGCCAGGCAGGGGGACCTGGCAGCCTTTAACCGCCTTGCCATGGACCACCAGGATTCGGCTTACAACCTGGCCTACTATATCTTTGGGGATGAAAAAACTGCGGAAACAGCCACTACCCAGGGCATCGTCAGCGCGTACCAGCGCATAAAAAGTTACCCGGGTTCTTCCTTTCGTTCCTGGGTGCTACGTTGCGTCCTGGCGGCCTGCCAGGAGCTTAGCCGGGCTGCCCGCACCGGTCCGGTTTCTCGCTCCCTGGCCTATCCAGGCGGCGCGGATTTCCTCGCCAGCCTTCCGTTGGAGGAACGGGTGCTGGTCATCCTGGTGGATATCGAAGGGCTAAGCTACACCGAAACCGCCTGGATCGTTGGAAAAGGGTTGGACCAGGTCCGCTCCGGCCTGGCCTGCGCCCGCATGCACATCGGTGAGTCCGCTGCGCTGGTTGGCTAAACCATTATGCCGGGCTCAATTGGATTTGCAGGCTCTTCAATACCTTTGCGAAAATGGCGTCTGCAGTTTTCTGGAAAATGCTCGCAGCATCTCGGCTGGCCCCATCCGGAGGCAGGTAGGTTACCGAGACCGTATAGAAATACTTCCCCGCTGAAAAATACACCGTAGATGTATGCGCTTCCAGGCCGTCGGATTGCGGCAGGTTTAATTCCGCGCGCCAGGCGGGAAGGCCGCTGACCTTCGTTTGCTGCATGTCAGGGTCGGGAACCCAACCGATCCAGCTCCCGATCGCATCGATGATCACCTCTAGCTTCACCAGCCCGCACGGGCCGCCGCCAGGCTGGTTAGCCTGGACCGGGTTGCTGTAAAAAAGTAGTACGCCGTTTTGCGTTGCGGTATCCCGTGTCCAGGCGGCCGGTATTTCGAAGTGATAACCGGTTTGCGGATTGGCGATTGGAGCCCATTCTCCCGCTGAAGCAGCCTCGATCGGCTGGCAGGGCCCGGCAGGTTGAGGCGCCCGGGTTGGCGCGCTCTCGGTGGCGGCGAGGGCAGACTGGGTCCTGCTAGGCGCTGCGGTCGGTTGGGGGGACGGGTTTTCTCTGCCGCAGCCGGCCAGAGTCCATCCGGCAACAATCAGGAGCTGAAGTGTTCTCACCAGTGAAATCCGGGTTCGCATGTTATCCGCCTGGTTTAGCCTTCTGGCTCTTGCGGTAAAAAGGGGAAGTTGGCTGGTCGCGGAACCAATCCCAGGCATCCTGAATTGCCTCGCGCGGCGGCCGGGGATCCCCAAGGCCCAGCTCTTCCCGGGCCTTCTGGGTGGTGTAATAGAAATAATGGCCGGACAGACGCAGCAGTTCGGCGTCGACAGGCAGGTCGGTAAACTCGTGGAACCAGCGCAGCGGTGAAGACAGGCTGCGCGCCAGCCAGGCCGGCAGCGCCCCGCGCGCTGGCCGCGTACCGGTGACTGAGGCGATCAAATTCACGAAAGTCAGAAAAGTCATGTTCTGTCCACCGAGGATGTAACGTTCCCCGCATCGGCCGCGCTCCAGGGCAGCCAGGTGGCCGGCAACGACGTCGTCAATGTGGACCACGTTCAATCCACCTTCGATGGCCACCGGCACGCGGCCGCGAGCGACTTGGGTGATGATAGAAGAGGACGTGCGGTAGACATCTCCCGCGCCAAAAACGCCAGATGGGTTGAGGATCACCGCGTCGAGGCCCTGGGCAACGCCTTTTTGGATCTCGATCTCGGCTAAATACTTCGCATAGCCATCTTGCCAGCCGTCTGGTGCATAGTTCCAGGAGTGGTTCTCGTCCAGGAGGGACGGATTCTTGCCGGTTAGAGGCCCTCTGTCCGGCACACCCAGCGCCGCCGCCGAGCTGGTATGCACCAAACGGCGCACCCCGGCTTGCAGCGCGGCCTGGACTACCGCCCGCGTGCCTTCCACGGTTACCGCGTACCTCTTCGCCGGGTCAGCTACTTTACCGACCAACGCCCCAGTGTGGAAGACCACTTCGACCCCTTCGAGGGCAGGAAGGAGAGTGGTTGGCTGGGTCAGGTCGCCCAGGATGTGCTCAACTACGAGGTCTTCTAGCCCGCGCAGCGAGCTGGTCGAGCGATGAAACGCGCGCACCGAGTGCCCTTGCCGGACCAACGCCTGGCAGATCCGGGAGCCAATAAAGCCGCTGGAGCCAGTGACGAGGATCTTCATGGAAGGTCTCCTGCCCGATGATGTCCAGAGTAGCGATTTTTCGTCAAATGGGTTAATCTAACCATTCCACAAGTGTGGATTCGCCCTGTCCGACGCCCACACAGAGCGTCGCCAGCCCATAATAAGGCCGTTTTTCGCCCGCCATTCGCCTGCCCATCTCGTGGATCAGCGTCGTCAGGATCCGCGCCCCCGAGCAGCCCAGCGGGTGGCCCAGGGCGATCGCGCCGCCGTTGACGTTGACCTTCTCCGGGTCCAGGCCCAGCTCGCGGATCACTGCCAGAGCCTGTACGGCAAAGGCCTCATTTAACTCCACCAGGCCGATGTCGCCAATGTCCAGGTTCGTGCGCGCCAGCAGCTTGCGTGTCGCCGGGATCGGTCCCAGCCCCATCGTGCGCGGCTCAACTCCTGCCGATGCGGACCCGACTAGGCGGGCCAGAGGCTTCAAGCCCAACGAGCCGGCCCGCTCGGCGCTCATCAGCAGCAGCGCTGCCGCGCCGTCATTTAACCCAGAGGAATTACCCGCGGTCACTGTGCCCCCCTTGCGGAAGGCGGGTTTCAGCCGCGCCAGGCTCTCCAGCGAGGTATCTCGCCTTGGGCGCTCATCCGTCGTGAACGGCGTCGGGTCACCCTTGCGCTGCGGCGCGCTGACCGGCACGATCTCTTCGGCGAAATTCCCCGAATCGATCGCCGCGATAGCCCGCTGGTGGCTGCCCAGGGCAAACGCATCCTGATCCTCGCGGCTGATCCCGGTCATCTCGTGGATATTTTCTGCGGTCTCGCCCATCGACTCGACCCCGTACTGCTCGGCCATCCTGGGATTGACGAAGCGCCAGCCGAGGGCGGTATCGTACGCGGTCAGGTTACCAAATGAGTAACCCTGTTCTGCTTTGGGCAACGCGTACGGCGCCCGCGACATGCTCTCCACGCCCCCCGCGATCGCAATCTCGATGTCGCCGGTGCGGATCGAGCGAGCTGCCAGGTTTACCGCCGCCAGGCCCGAGGCGCACAGCCGGTTGACCGTCAGCGCGGGCACCTCGACCGGAAGTCCGGCGAGCAACGTCGCCATGCGCGCCACGTTGCGGTTGTCCTCGCCGGCCTGGTTCGCGCAACCCAGGTATACCTCTTCCACCAGAGCCGGGTCGACGCGACTGCGCGCCATGATGCAGCCCAGGACATGGGCGGCCAGGTCGTCTGGTCGCACCGGGGCCAGTCTACCCCCCAGCGCCCCGATCGGTGTGCGGATGGCATCGATGATCACAGCTTCAGGCATGGAAACTCCTTTTCGTCAACTTCCCCGATTCTACCATCAGAGCATCCCCCGCGCCAAACGGACCCTCCCATATCCCGTTAACCACGCGCTCACATTGGGAAGCGTAGATCACTTGTTTCCCATTTGTCAATCCGTCAAATTTGACGGATATGGCTTTCTTAAAGATACTGTTGGCAAACCTGAGAGGGGGTTGTAAGATAAGGTTGGAGGCAGAAATGTGTTTAAAGGTACAACCACCCTGGTCGATGCCACCCGAAACGGAACGGATCGGGAAGAGATT
>DATKLX010000001.1:0-10058 GCA_035542155.1 Anaerolineaceae bacterium | reverse complement strand
TTGGCTGTACTTGACTTCGGGCAGTTGCAGGAGGACAATGGACATGGCAAGCTCTCCGGTTACTCTGGCGGTCTAGGCAACTACCATAGTACCGCGAGCTTGCTCTTTTTTCAAAACCTACCAGCTTTGGGACAGATACTGAGAACCGAAATAAGAGAATGGGGAACAGAGAGCAGTAAACAGGGAATAATCAGCAATCTACATTTACCAATCCACAATTCTTTCAATTGAAAATTATGTTGTGAGCATCTCGATGATCATGCCTTCTCGATTTCGGCTTCGTCCAGACCTCGCGCTGGAAGGGGAAGGGCGTCCAGCCGGCAAAGTCGAACCAGGCCAGCGTGGGGTGGATCGCCTCCGCGGGGAAGGAAGCTCCTTTCACCGGGACCTGTCTTCTCGCGGGCGATAGGATTGGACCAGCAGCGCCAGTCCCAGGACTCCGGCCAGGGCGACCAGGACCACCCAGAAAAAACCGAGGCGGAGACGCAGCCCGAAGGCGGCCAGGCCCAGGGCGAGGCCCGCCAGATCGACCAGGAGCAGCTTCAGCAGGTGGCGGTGCTCCAGGCGGGCGGCCAGGCGCGCCCGCTGCGGGTCCGGCGTGCCGGCGCGGCGAACAAAGCCGGCCAGATCCCAGGCGGTCAGCGCGGCGATCACCGTCAGGAAAGCCGGTAGCGGAGAGGAAGCCAGGATAGCGCAGTAGCCCGCCGCCCCGATCAGCCCGAGCAAGGTGAAGAGCTGGACGATTTCGCGGGAGCTGCCCCAGGCAAACGACAGGCAGAGGAAGGCAAGAATCGGCAGCCCGGCCCAGGCGCCGAGTCCGGCGAGCTGGTCACCGAGGAGGGCAGCGGCGAGGAGCAGGTTCGCCAGGGAGAGAACCCGCGAAGCGGTCATCCCTCGATCCCCGCCCAGTACGCCCCGGAAAAGACGCGGTGGGAAAAGTGCTCCATGGCCTGGTCGAAGGGCCGGGCAACGTTCCAGTTGACCGTCTGGATGCCCATCCGGCCGAGCTCGTTGAGCAGCAGGCGCCGCTCGGCGCGGGCATAGCGGTAACCCAGCTCTAGGTTGGGCTGGGACGCGGCCAGCGAATGCTCGAACTCCACCGGGTCGGGGCTGACCACGAGGAGCTGGTAGCCTCGTGCCCGCAGGCGGAGCAGGACGGGGGTGTCCTCCTCGCGCAGCGGGCTGATCAGCACCAATTGGGTTTGGGCCGGGAAGAAGCGCGTGGGCAGTTGGTCGAGCTGTTCGAGGGCAAAGTTGTGGCCGGCGCGCGCCTGCGCCAGGATGTGGCGGATGCGCTCGAGCTGGACCTTGCCGTAACCGGGAAAGGTGCGCTGCAGGGTGTAGCCGTAGACAAACAGGCTGACGCGGTTGCCGGCCGAGAGGAAGGCATCGGCCAGGGAGGCGGCCGCCTGGACCGCGTATTCAAACAGGGAGACCTGCTCATTCGAGATGTAGATCTGCTCGCGCGAATCGAGGATCAGGCCGATATTGGCGATGCGCTCCTGCTCGAACTGATTGGTGAAGAGGCCCTGGTCGTAGCGGGCGCTGACCCGCCAGTTGATCCACCGGCGTGGGTCGCCCATCTGGTAATCGCGCAGCCCGAAGAAATCGATCCCCGAGCCGCCCAGGCGGGCCGGGATCGGGCCGGCAAATCCGTGGGTCTTGAGCGGGCGGACCCACACTGCGCGGCGCAGGCGGACCAGGTCGGGGAGGACGACCAGTTCGGCGGGAGCGTCGAGAGTCGCCTCGCGGCGCAGCAGGCCGAAGGCATCGCTGGCCTGGACCTGCGTACTCTTGAAGAGATAGCTGCCGCGCTTGCCCTCCACCCGGTACTCGAGTTCGAGCGTCTCCCCGCGGCCCAGTGTGGCGGTCAGGCCGGGCGTCCCTTCGGTCAGGACCAGACCTTCGGGAAGCGTGTCCTGGACGCGCAGCTCTTCGACCGGCGCGCCCTCATTTTTGACGATCAGCCGGACCCGGACCGATGTGCCCGGCTTGACCTGGCGCTGCTCCAGCTCTCGCACGGCTTTCAGACGGACTTTCCGCGGGACGGCCAGCAGCGCCGCGCCCCAGTAAACCAGCAGCGGCAGGAGGGCCAGGATGGGCCCACCGCGCAGGAAGCCCAGCCCGGCCAGGATCAGGGCCAGAGTCAGGAAGGCCAGCAGCGTGGTTCGGCCTGTCGGCTTCATTCAGGTTATCCCTCGATGACCGGCACCGGGACGCGGCCGAGGATGTCTTCGATGACGTCTTTCCCGGCGCGGCGGTCGGTCCACAGGTCGGGGATCATCACCAGGCGGTGGGCCAGCACCGGCTGGGCAAAGCGCTTGACATCTTCCGGGGTGACGAAATCGCGCCCCTGCAACGCCGCCCAGGCGCGGGTGATCTTCATCAACGCAAGCGTGCCGCGTGGGCTGACCCCCACGGCCACCTTGCGATGCCGGCGGGTCTCGTTCACCAGTTGGACCATGTATTCCTCCAGGTCCGGGTCGACATAGACCGCTTCTACCGCCTGGCGCATGGCCAGGAAAGCCGCCGCGTCGATCACCTGGCACAGCTCGAATGTGTCTTTCTGGCGCTCCTGGCGGCTGTGGACGATCTGTTTTTCCTCATCCGGCGACGGGTAGCCGATGGACAGCTTGAGCATAAAGCGGTCCAGTTGCGCCTCAGGAAGAGGGAAAGTGCCCTCATATTCAATCGGGTTCTGGGTGGCAATCACCGTGAATGGCTCGGGGAGGGGCAGAGACTCGCCCTCGAGGGTCACCTGGTACTCCTGCATCGCTTCGAGCAGCGCCGACTGGGTGCGCGGCGAGGCGCGGTTGATCTCGTCGGCCAGAACGATGTTGGCGAAGATCGGCCCTCTACGCAGCGAAAACTGGTTCTGGTTGCGATCGAAGATGTAGCCGCCAGTGATGTCGCCGGGGAGCAGGTCAGGAGTGAACTGGATCCGCTTGAAGGACAGGCCCATCACGCTGGCCAGGCTTTTAGCGATCAGGGTCTTGGCCAGGCCGGGGTAATCCTCGAGCAAAATATGCCCCCCGGCGGTCAGCAGGGCGGAGAGAATCATCTGGAGAACCTCGTGCTTGCCAACGATAGCCTTTTCGACCTCGGCGATCATCTGGCCGGTATAAGCGCTTACCTCAGTCGGTTTCATCGTTGTCTTTCTCCTCCAGATCCAACTGCTTTTCCAGAAATTCGAGGGTCCGGACGGCCTGTGGATCGACGGGCAGAGCTCGCGGCAGGTCGAAGCGGGTGAGATAGCGCTCGCGCAACCCCAGCAGCCAGCCGGGCGCCCAATCCCAGAAGGGGTCCGGATGCACAGCCTGGCGGGGAGCGGGGGATAGCAGGTAGGCCAGGATTTCAGGCGGCAGATCCAGCCTGCCGCGGCGGAAGGCCTCCTCGATCCCGGCCCGGTCCGGCTTTTCACCCGGAGCCAGGGCGCGATAGGCCAGACGGCGGATGGAAGTCCGGGCGTCCTCGCTGAAGAAGTCGCTGCGCTCGCTGCCGCTGATCTGCCTGGCCCAGAAGCTGACCCGCCCGGCGACGCGGAAACGGCGGTCGGCGCCGGCGCCGGGCAGCACCTGCCTCCCGCCGCCGAACAGCCCGCGCAGACCGATGAAGAGAGCGGCCAGCCAGAGCAGGACCCAGAGGATCCACTGGTCGACGCTGTTCAGGGCCAGCCAGGCGACCCAGCCCAGGTAGAGGACCGGGTCGAGCACCACCTGGCGCAGGGCGTCGCGGAACAGGAAAAGGAGCAGGGCCGCAGCGGCGAAGACCAGCAGCGTTGTGGCAGCCAGCCCACGCGAGCGCAGAGATTGGAGGAGGTTCACGCCGGTCTCTCCGGCGCTGCCCGGCTCTGGACAGGCCTGCATGCAGCGATGATTTCGCTCAGCGAGCGGACGGCAAGCTGCTCTTCATCTTTGCCAGGGGGGTTCGCCCCGTAGCGGACGGCCTCGAAGAGGCGAGTCAGCTCGTGGATGGGCGGTTCGGGGAGACCCTCAGCGATGAGGAAAGCCTCGAATTCGAGCGGCGTCATCGCCCGGTCGCGGGTTAGCTGGCGCTCCTCGCTGAGGATTCGCGCCATCTCGGCATAGCAGCGCAGCACCGCGTTCCTGAAGTCTTCCCCGGAGCGGAGTGCGGTCAGAGCCGTCTCGGCCTGGAGGAGAATCTTCTCCAGCGAGGTGGGACGGTCGTCAATTTCGAAGGATCTGCGCCGCGAACGCCAGCGCACCCACAGCACGAAGCCGAGGGTGATCAGACTGGCGATGGCGACGATCAGCAGGTAATTCGCCCAGGGGGGCGTCTGGGCCGTGTAGATTGCCAGCGGCCCGGCGGCGGGGACGGCCGGGAAGGTCGGGGGACCGCCCTCGGTTGGGCCGCCGGGAACGGCCTGCTCTTGATTGTTGGGCAGGTTATTGATCGCGATCAGCAGGAGAGTCAAGAAGACGATCTCCTTGAGCAGCTTTTTACGTCCCTGGGGGGTGAGCAGATGGATGGTGATGTAGATGGGCAGTAAAACAATCCCCAGGATAATCAGTCCGCGGATCAGGTTGAGCAGGGCGGCGGTGGTAAGGTGTGCGGGTTCTCCAGGGGCAGGCGAGCGAGATTGGATTGCCAGGGAGAAGGGGGTGCCCGGGCCGAGGCGAAGCTGGTCCAATCCCGCGGCGAGGAGGAAAGTCGCCGCGAGGAGCAGGGTGAAGAAGAGGAGGGGGAGGAGATGGCGCCGGTCGTTCATGGGTTCGGATTTGATTCTAGTATTATTTTGAGCGAAAGGGAAATGGGTCAGGTAGTCGCCTGATTGCTCTGACAATCAGGAAAAGAGATTGAGTTACCTGGGCAGCAGGGCACGGACGGTGGCGATGGTGTCTGCCTCCGCTGCGGGCTTATCCCTGCGCCAGCGGTTGATGCGCGGGAAGCGCACCGCGATGCCGGATTTGTGGCGGCTGGACTGCTGAATGCCGGCGAAGGCCAGCTCGAAGACCAGCTCAGGCCTGACCGTGCGCACCGGCCCAAACTTTTCCACCGTGTTGCGGCGCACGTAGGCGTCCACCTCGCGGATCTCGGCGTCGGTCAGGCCCGAGTAAGCCTTGGCAAAGGGCACCAGGCTGCCGTTCTCGTCCCAGACGCCGAAAGTGTAGTCGGTGTACAGGCTGGCGCGTTTGCCCGAGCCGCGCTGGGCGTAGATCAGCACCGCGTCGACCAGGTAAGGGTCGATCTTCCACTTCCACCAGTCGCCGCGGTGGCGGCCGACCTTATAGGGCGAGCTGCGCCGCTTGAGCATCAACCCTTCAACGTTGCGCTCGGGGGCGCTTTCACGGGCGCCGGCGTATCCATTCCAATCGGTCTCCTCCACGATGGGGGAGAGCATCAGCCGCTCGAGAGGCAGGCTGGCGGTGAGTTTTTCCATCCTGGCGCGGCGCTCGATGAGCGGCAGCTCGCGGATGTCTTCGCTATCCAGTTCGATCAGGTCGTAGGCCATGAAACCGACCGGCACCTCGGCGAGCAGCTTCCTGTCGAGGGTCTTGCGCCCGATGCGCCGCTGGAGCTGGGCGAAGGGCAGCACACGGCCCTCGGCCCAGGGGAGCAGTTCGCCGTCGAGGACGGTCCCGTCGGGGAGGTGGGTCGCCATCAGGGCAACCTCGGGATAGCGGTCGGTGACCAGCTCTTCACCCCGCGACCAGATGAAGACCTGGCCATGGCGCTGGATGAGCTGGGCGCGGATCCCGTCCCACTTCCACTCCACCTGCCATTCAGTCGGGTCGCCAAGGAGCGCCTCGGGCGGTTCGTCGAGAGGAAAGGCCAGGCAGAAAGGATAGGGCCGGCTGATTACGGCGTCGGAGACTTCGTCGGCCAGCAGCCGGGTATAGAACGCGGCGTTGGGCTCCCAGGCGCCCATCAGACGGTGGGCGATCACCGCGTCGGCCAGCCCGCTGACCTGGGCCAGCGCACGGGTGACCATGCGCTGCGAGACGCCAACGCGGAAGGCGCCGGTGATCAACTTGTTGTAGACGAAGCGCTGCGCGTCGTTCAACTCGTGCCATGCCTGGCGCACGGCTTCACGCCGGACAGCCTCACCAGCCCTACGCAGCGGCAGCAGGCGCTCCTCGACCCAGGTCTGGAGGGGCAAATCGCTGGAGGCCTGTGCAATGGGGAGGAGCAGAGTGATCGTCTCGGCCATGTCGCCGACCGCCTCGTAGGATTCGGAGAACAGCCAGCCCCGCACACCAGCAGCTTCCATGGCCCAGTCGACCAGCTTTCGGTTGGGCACGATCTGCCTGGGCTTGTAGCCGCTGAGAAAGTACACCGCCCAGGCGGCGTCACCGGGCGGCGCGGTCTGGAAATAGCGAATCAAGGCGGCCAGCTTCTCGCTGGTCTTGTTGGTCGCGTCCAGGGCCGTGTAGAGATCCGCAAAAGCCTTCATCTACCACCCAGTTGGCGAATTACAACCCTTTGACGAAGTGCAGCACCTGGCCGACCTTGTTGGAACCGGCATCCCAGTACTCGGCCTGGCGAACCTCCACCTTGAGCAGGACCAACTCGGGATCATCCAGCCCCAGGGGGAACCACGGAGCGTATGTCTTGTCCCATAAATTCTCCATCATCGCCCGATCGCGGACGATCCCGGCCACGCCGCTGACCGAGACGTAGCGCTGGTCCCTGGGCTCTACGTAACTCAGGCTGACCTGTTGCTCGCGCTTAATCTCATTGGCTTTGGGTGTCGTTTCGCGGGTAAAGAACCAGAGCGTCCCGTCGAAGGGCGTCTTCTGGTTCATCATCGGCCAGCTGCGCAGCGCGCCATCGTTCCCGCCGACCGTGGTCAGCATCGCTACCTGGATGTCTTTTATCAGCTTGGCCAATTTCCTGACATTATCCTCATAATTCTCGTTTGCCATTTTTCCAAACCTCCAATCCATCATGATTGATCGACAAACCGTTTTGGACACGGGTGACTCCACTGAAAAAACAGCACATTAACAACAGTTGGCACACAGTTGTGGATCGAAGCGAGCCACAGACCCGCTGGAGTAGCCGGCTTGCACGGGGACGCTTTGAGCTTGGGGACGGCCCGCCGCATCCTGCTCGATGCGAAAATCGGCCAGGTTGAACTTGCTGGCATCCGGCGCTTTGCCGCGCAGTCGGGTGGGTAGCTGTTCCACGTTATCCGTGTCCAAAGTTCTATTCATTTTCAATTTCGGGCTCTCCCACCTCCCCAGTGTACCTCGTCTCCAGGGGCTGGCTCTCCAACCCTTTCTCCTCCAGCCAGCGGGCGACCACGTTGGTATAGCCGTGGGTGACCCACACTCGCCGGGCTCCGGTCAGCCTGACCGCGCGGTTGAGGTCGGGCCAGTCGACGTGATCGGAGAGGATAAAGCCGCGGTCGACGGCCTGGCGGCGGCGAGCGCCGCGGATGCGCATCCAGCCTGAGGCAAAGGCCGAGGAGTGCTCGCCGAAGCGGCGGAACCAGGGCGTGGCCCGCACGGAGATGGGAGCGATGGTCAGGCCCTGGGCCAGCTCGGAACGCGAGGCGCTGGTCACCAGGCGAGTAGAGGGCAGTTCCACACCCAAGGAACGGTAGAGGGCGTTGATCCGCTCGACGGCCCCATGGGTGAAGAGCGGCCCGATGCTCGCGTCCACCCCGGCGAGAACGCGCTGCGCCTTGCCCAAAACGTAAGCATACAGCACCGAGGCGCGCCCCGCTGCCTGGTTCTCGCGCCACCAGGCGTTGATCTCGGCAAAGACACTCTCTGCTGCCGGCCAGCGGTAGATCGGCAGGCCAAAGGTTGCTTCGGTAATGAAGGTATCGCAGTGGAGGGGCTCGAAAGGCGCGCAGGTGGGGTCGGGCTGGAGCTTATAATCGCCCGAGACCACCCAGACCTCTCCGTGGTATTCCACACGCACCTGAGCCGAGCCGAGAATGTGCCCGGCGGGGTGGAGGGACACTTTCACCCCATTGACCCAGACCTCTTCGCCATAGGGCACGGTCCGGAGCGAACCGGCGTATTCATAGAGCCGGGCGCGGGCGATCGCCTCGCCGGGCCGCGCGGCCAGGTAAGCCCCCGAACCGGGGCGCAGGTGGTCGCCGTGGGCGTGGGTGACGATCGCCCGCGGCACCGGCTCCCAGGGGTCGATGTAGAAATCGCCGGCAGGGCAGTACAGGCCCTGACCGCTGGGGTGGAGGAGGGTATTCGCGGACATCGTTGATCTAATTGTACGGGAAAAATCGAGAACCGAGAACTGTAGGAGAAGAGAACAGAGACCGGAGAACAGTAAAGTGCCGAGACCTGTTACTTCATCAATTTGTTAGTAGGTCAATTAGAAAACAATCGACACAATCGCGGCGACACCGAAGGCGAGGATGACCAGGCCGGAGAGACGGTTGACCCAGAGAAGGGCTTTTCCTTCCGCCAGGCGGGCGCGGAAGAGAGAGACCAGCCCGCTGAGCAGGAACCACCACAAGGTCGAGCCGCAGAACACTCCCAGGACTAACAGCCCGGCCGCGCCATACGACCCCCTGGCAGCGCTGGCGACCCCCAGCCCGGCGAAGATGGCGACGAAAGAGAGAATGGTGGCCGGGTTCGAAAGGGTGAGCAGGAAGGTCGAGGTGTAGGCGCCCAGCAGCCCCTGAGCGCCGGGGCGGGCAACCGCGGCTCGATCGGCCGGGGGGGAGAGGAAGGTACGCACGCCCAGGTAGAGGAGGAAGGCGCCGCCCAGCAGGCGGATCCAGGACTGCTGGTTGACCAGGAAATTGGTCAGAAAGGCCAGGCCGAAGGCAGCCGTCCAGCCGTAAAAGGCATCGGCGGTGGCAGCCCCCAGCCCGGAGACCAGCCCGTTGAGCCGCCCATCGGCCAGGGTGCGGCGGATGCACAACACCCCGATCGGCCCAACCGGCGCAGCGATCGAAAAACCGAGGAGAAGACCTTTTAGCCAGAAAGATAAATCCATAAAGGCCTCTTGGACACGGAAAACGGATTTTTAGGATTCACGTTGATCCGTGTCATCCGTCCAATCCGTGTACCATTCTTATATATCTACCACGTGACGAACCGCGCGGCCGGCGAGCGCCCTGTACCAGGCGCGGGGGAACAGGCGGGCGGCGGCCAGCATCAGGCTGTTGATCAGGCCGGGGACGTGGACCACCGCTCCCCGGCGCAGGGCGGCCAGCGAGCTGGCGGCAACCGCGTCGGCGCTCATCCACAGCAACTCAAATTTGGTATAGCGGGGAATTGAGCCCATCGCCTCGTGAAAGCCGGTGTGGGTCAACCCCGGGCAAAGCGCCTGGACCCGGACGCCCGTGCCCGCCAGCTCCATAGATAGGGCCTCGCTGAAGGCGATCAGATACGCCTTCGTGGCGGAGTAGGTCACGCTGCCGGGGATGGGCAGCAGGCCGGCCAACGAGGCGACGTTGATCACCGCTCCGCGACCGCGCTGGACCATTCCAGGCAGGGCGGCGCGCGCCAGCCTCACGCTGGCGCGCACGTGGACATCGATCATCCGGTCCGCGTCCTCCACGCTGACGGCGAGAAAGGATCCCTGGGTGCCGAAACCGGCGTTGTTGACCAGCAGCTCGAGGCGCTCGAGCGCCCGCAGGCGTTCCTCCAGGCCGGCGAGCTGGCCCGGGCCGGCCAGGTCGACCGGCAGGATTTCAACCTGGGCAGCAGGATCGCAGCGCAGCTCACTGGAAAGCTCTTCGAGAAGCCCTACCCGTCGGGCGACGAGGATCAGGTCGTAGCCGAGAGGAGCCAGGCGGCGGGCGAAGGCCGCGCCGATCCCGCTCGATGCTCCGGTGATGCAGGCGATTGGGCGGATGGATGAGGGGTCGGTGGTCAAGGTTTTGCTCCGGTGTATTTCTTGCGTTTAAGCGGGCGAGGGAAGTAACCCAAGCTTCAGCTTGTGACCCAGGGCGCGAACTGAAGTTTGTGGTACTTCATCTAAAACAATAAGATCAGGCAGGTTCCGGCTGGATCTTATTGTACCCAACTTTACTGTTCTCGGCTCTCCCTGGCCCGCCGGCCAGGACGGGCGGTTCTCGTTCTTCTTTTTTTCCTTCTCTGAGATCTCCCTGG